>NZ_VFNX01000002.1:600000-900000 GCF_006715785.1 Streptomyces puniciscabiei | reverse complement strand
CGCATCTGGCGCTCGGGGTCGAAGTTCACCTGTCTGCGTTCCAGCGGGAAGCCGCCCGAGCGGTCCTCCACCACTCGGTCCTCGCCGCCGCTCCACAGGGCGACGCGGTCGGCGGAGACCGACAGGACCCAGAAGGGGCGTTCGGCGGCCTGTGCGGCGACCAGGTTGCGGGTGAGGAAGGTGTCCGAGAGCACCACCCGCTCGGGGACGGTACGGGCCAGGGACCACACCTGGTGCTCACCCGGGGCAGCGAAGATCACCAGGCCGTCCTCGGCATGCGTCAGATCCACCTCCGCCAGTGCCCGGTCGAGCTGCGCGACGACGTCGTTGCGCCGCTCACGGGTGACGGCGGGATCGGACTCCAGGCGCCTGCGGGCCTCGGTGACGACATTGCGCAGCCGGACGGGATCCTGGCCGGTCTCGGGTTCGCGGCGGTGGGTCGGGGTCAGCACCGACACCGCCGGATACGGACGCGGCCGCCGCAGTTCGGCAAGGGTCGCGGGACTCAGTGCGTGCTCCATGACAGCACGATAGGTCGGATTCACAGGTACGGCATTCGGGGTAATCCGGACCGCAGGCCGCCCTGGACCTCCGGGGCAGAGGTCGTGGATCCCTTGGCGGACAACGGTGACGCGGCGCCCCGCGGACGGCTACCGTACCGGCCAGTAACCCGGAACTCGGCACACCGCAGGAGGCCTCACATGCCGCAGCTCGAAGTCGACGGAGCGGCCCTGACCTACGACGACGAGGGCCCCCGCGACGCACCGGAGGTGCCCCTGGTCTTCGTGCACGGCTGGACCGCGAACCGGCACCGCTGGGACCACCAGATCGACCACTTCTCGAAGACGCGCCGGGTGATCCGCCTGGACCTGCGCGGGCACGGGGAGAGCACCGGGACGGGGGTGCGCACGATCGCGGAGCTGGCGCGGGACGTCCTGGCTCTCCTCGACCACCTTCAGGTCGAACGGTTCGTGCTGGTCGGGCACTCGATGGGCGGGATGATCGCGCAGACCATCGCCCTGACCCACCCCGAGCGGGTGGAGCGGATGGCACTGGTCGGCTCCATCGGCCGGATGACGTACAGCCGTGGCCGGGGCCTGCTCATGGCCGCCTCCACCCTGGTGCCGTACCGGCTGTTCGTGGCCGCCAACATCCAGCGCGCCTTCGCGCCCGGCTATCCGCGCGAGGAGATCCGCGCGCACATCCGTGCCTCCGCCGCCACCCCGCGCGAGGTCGTGATGACGCTGTACGGGGCGATGCGCGCCTTCGACGTCCTCGACCGGGTCGGGGAGATCCGCACGCCCACGCTGATGGTGCACGGATATCACGACGTCCAGCTGCCCGTGCGGCAGATGCTGCGGATGGCCAAGGCCTACCCGAACGCGGTCGTCCGCATCCTCGACGCGGGCCATGAACTGCCGCTGGAGAGGCCGGCCGAGCTGACCGGGGCGCTCGACTCGTTCCTGGCCGTGAAGGCGTGACCCTCCGACCGTGAAGCGGTGACGAGCGAGTCCCTTGGCCAAGTTTTTGCCCGTGGCCGGTTCGCTGCGCCGCCGGCCCGGAGTCCCGGCGATCCGGGGATCCCGCGATGGCAAAACCCGGCCGAAACCATGGGGGAGTGTGGGTCATTCGTGTTACGCCCGCGTTGACCGCGTCGAACACCTGACGGAGGCTCGTCATATAGGTGCTCGATACAACTGGTTTGCTCTCGATGCGAGCCGGAGGCAGGAGGCAGCGCATGTGCGGCATCACAGGATGGGTCTCTTTCGACCGCGACCTGACCGCCGAGGCCACCACATTGCATGCGATGACCGAGACGATGGCCTGCCGCGGACCGGACGACCGCGGTGTGTGGGCCGAGGGCCCGGCCGCCCTGGGTCATCGCCGGCTCGCGATCATCGATCTCCCCGGCGGCCGCCAGCCGATGTCCGTGGCGACCCCGGAGGGAACCGTCGCCATGGTGTACTCCGGGGAGGCGTACAACTTCACCGAGCTGCGCGGGGAACTCCAGGGCCGCGGCCACCGGTTCACCACCGACTCCGACACCGAGGTCGTCCTGCACGGCTACCTCGAATGGGGTGACGCGGTCGCCGAACGGCTCAACGGCATGTACGCGTTCGCGATCTGGGACGGCCGCCACGACAAGCTCGTGATGATCCGCGACCGGATGGGCATCAAGCCGTTCTACTACCACCCCACCTCCGACGGAGTCCTGTTCGGCTCCGAGCCGAAGGCGATCCTCGCCAACCCGCTGGCCCGCCGCCGGGTGACGCCGGACGGGCTGCGGGAACTGTTCGTCCTCATCAAGACGCCCGGACACGCGATCTGGGACGGCATGCGCGAGGTGGAACCCGGCACGGTCGTCACCGTCGACCGCTCCGGCCTGTCCAGCCGCGTCTACTGGCGCCTGCAGACCCGTCCGCACACCGACGACCGCGAGACCACCATCGCGACCGTGCGCTCGCTCCTCGACGACATCGTGCGCCGCCAGCTGGTCGCCGACGTCCCGCGCTGCACCCTGCTCTCCGGCGGCCTCGACTCCTCCGCCATGACCGCGATCGCCGCCCGGCAACTCGCCGGACAGGGCGAGAAGGTGCGCAGCTTCGCCGTCGACTTCGTCGGCCAGACCGACAACTTCGTCGCCGACGAACTGCGTGGCACCCCCGACACGCCGTTCGTGCACGACGTGGCCCGGCTCGCGGGCACCGACCACCAGGACATCGTGCTGGACGCACAGGCACTCGCCGACCCCGCGGTGCGCGAGCAGGTGATCCGCGCCCGCGATCTGCCGGCCGGCTTCGGCGACATGGACGCCTCGCTGCTCCTGCTGTTCCGCGCCATCCGGGAGAAGTCCACGGTGGCCCTGTCCGGAGAGTCCGCCGACGAGGTCTTCGGCGGCTATCTGCAGTTCTTCGACGAGGAGGCACGCCACGCCGACACCTTCCCCTGGCTGGCCACCATGGGGCGCCACTTCGGCGAGGACGCCGACGTGCTGCGCGCCGACCTCTCCAAGTCCCTGGACCTGGAGAGTTACGTCGCCGACGGCTACCGCACCGCCGTCGCCGGCATCGAACGGCTCGACGGCGAGAGCGACTTCGAGTACCGGATGCGGCGCATGAGCCATCTGCACCTGACCCGCTTCGTCCGCGCCCTGCTCGACCGCAAGGACCGCATGAGCATGGCCGTCGGCCTGGAGGTCCGGGTGCCGTTCTGCGACCACCGGCTGGTCGAGTACGTCTACAACGCCCCGTGGGCGCTGAAGTCCTTCGACGGCCGGGAGAAGAGCCTGCTGCGCGAGGCGGCCGCGGACGTCCTGCCGCGGTCGGTGTACGAGCGGGTCAAGAGCCCGTACCCGTCCACGCAGGACCCGCGGTACGCCCGCGCCCTCCAGGAGCAGGCCAAGGAGCTGCTCACCCGGCCCTCGCACCAGGTCTTCGACCTCGTCGACCGCGACCGGCTCCGCCAGGCCGCCGAGCGTGAGGCGCCGGTCAGCACCCAGGCGGGCCGGCGCGGGCTGGAGCGCGCCCTGGACCTCGCGCGGTGGCTGGAGGTCTACGCACCCGAGGTGGTCACCGGCTGAGGCCGATGGCCCGGTCCGCGGCCGCCCGCGTGGGCTGCCACCACGTCGTCACCGGCTCCCACACCAGGACCCGCCGACCGGCGCCGAGCTGCGCGGCGGTGAGGGAGCGGCCCCGGTGGGCGGCCGAGGCGGCCACGGTCACGGTGTCCACCCGGCGGGCCTCGGGGTCCGCCGGGTCGCCGATCGTACGGACATCGGCGTATGCGGTCTGCCCGGCCGCCAGCCGGTAGCCGCCGCTGCCGCCCGCGGGCGTCGGCAGCGCGGCCCCGTCCAGATCCCCGAAGGTGACCGTGGGCACCCGGTCGACCACGCACGCGCGGGCGCCGCGCTGGGTGACGCTGATCCGCAGCACGGTCGGATCGCCGGACGCGGCCCTGGCCCGGACGGTCAGCGACTGCTCGGCGCAGCGGACGGGCCGGGCGTGGTCCGCCGGGGCGGCCTGGCTCTGCGGTGCGGTGAGCAGCAGGCCCATCGCGGCGGACGCGGCGGCGGGTACGGCGAGGGCGGCGCGGATGCGCATGGTGGTTCCCCCTGTCGTGGTCAGGTGCGGGACGCGGCGGCCGGAGCGTGCTCTGCCCGGTGTGACGGCCGGGAGGGCCGGGAGGTTGTGCCCGGTTCGCCGCTGTCACCCGCGTGCGTCGGCGCCGTCCTCAGCCGGTGGTGTTCGTGGTGGCGCTCCAGGCGTTGCCGTCCGCCGGGCAGGAGCTGCCGCTCGGCGGCAGGGAGCCGTAGACGCGGCGGCCGGAGCGTGCTCTGCCCGGTGTGACGGCCGGGAGGGCCGGGAGGTTGTGCCCGGTTCGCCGCTGTCACCCGCGTGCGTCGGCGCCGTCCTCAGCCGGTGGTGTTCGTGGTGGCGCTCCAGGTGTTGCCGTCCGCCGGGCAGGAGCTGCCGCTCGGCGGCAGGGAGCCGTAGAGCAGGAAGTCGTCGATCTTGCGGTGCACGCACGTGGAGGAGGTGTAGCCGGTGTGGCCGTCGCCCTTGTTGTCGAGCACCACCGCCGACGGGCCGAGCCGTGCGGCCGTCTCCACCGTCCACCGGTACGGCGTCGCCGGGTCGCCGCGTGTGCCCACGAGCAGCATTTTCGCCGAGCCGACGTCCTTGACCCGGTCCCGGATGAAGTCGGTGCCCTTGGGGCGGCCGTAGCACATGAGCAGCTCGGTGAGCCGGTAGCGGCCGAAGACCGGCGAGGCCCGGTCGTACGCGGCCCGCAGGTTCTTCAGGTCTTTGGCGATCTGTGCCGCGCCGGGCCGGTCGGGGTCGTCGGCGCAGTTGATCGCCATCAGCGCGGCCTCGAGGTTGTCCGCCGGCACGTCCTGCGGATCGACCAGGCCGCCGTCGTGGTGGCCGACGGGGGGCAGCCCGGCGCCACCGGTGCCGAAGTTCTGTACGCCCCGGGTGTCGCCGTCCTGGACCAGCGAGGCCAGGGCGCGCTCCAGGGAGGGCCACAGCTGCTTGCTGTAGAGGGCCTGGCCGAAGGCGCCGACCAGGTCCTGCCCGGAGAACGAGCCGCCGAACTCCATCGGGAGCGGGTTCGCGTCGAGCGAGTGCACGAGCCCGACCACCTGGTCGTCGGCCGCACGCCGGTCCTGGCCGAACGGACAGGCGACGTCCGTCGCACACCAGTCCAGGAAATCGTCCAGCGCGGTCTGCTGCCCCTCGGCGCCGGCCACCCCCTGCTCCGACAGCGGCTCGGTCAGGGTGTCCACGCCGTCGAGGGCGAGCCGGCCGACCCGGTGCGGGAACTGCGCCGCGTACACCGCGCCGAGCCGCGTGCCGTAGGAGAAGCCGAGGTAGTTGAGCCTCTTGTCACCGAGGGCCTGGCGGATGACGTCCAGGTCGCGGGCGGCGTTCACGGTGCCTATGTGGGGCAGCACCGGGCCGGAGTGCCGGGCGCACTCGCCGGCGGCCGTGCGCAACGTCGCGAGCAGCGTCTGCGGATGGTCCAGCGCGGTCTCGTCGTCCAGCGCGGACGAGGCCTCGTCGCTGCCCTCGCCGCAGCTGACGGGGGAGGAGCGGCCGACGCCGCGGGGATCGAAGGTGACGACGTCGTAGCCGTTGGTCAGGTCCATGAACTCCCTGCCGTCGGCGGCGAGTCCACTGATGCCCGCACCGCCGGGGCCGCCGAAGTTCAGCAGCACGGAGCCCAGTTTCCTGCCGGTGGCCCGGTAACGGGCGAGCGCCACGTCGAGCGTGCCCGCGCGCGGCCGGGCGTAGTCGAGCGGGACGGTGACCTTCCCGCACTGCAGGTCCTGCGGCATGTCCGGGCCCTTGCAGGCCGCCCACGTCACCTTCTGCCGGTAGAAGCGGGACAGGTCGGGCTGCGGCCGGTCGGTCGCGGGCAGCCCGGCGCCGAGCAGCGCCAGGGCGAGGGCTCCTGTACCCGCGCAGCGCCGCACGGCGGGCCGTGTGGACAGCTTGGCCAGCATCGATCGCCTCCCGGGACGCCTGTCGCGGACCGGGGACGGCGCCCTCGGCTCACCATAAGCGGGCCCCGGACGGTTCGCCTCCCGGCGAGCGGGGTGCCCTCCTGTGCCGTATCCTGCGCGCCCTTCATGCCCGTTATCGATCATTGAGCGTCTTTACATGCAGTTCGATAACACTGTCGCTCGACGGGGTGAAAGACCGATAAGCCATAACTCGGATGGTTCGCCGCCGTTTTACGGGATGCGGGTGAGTGCCCGCGACGAAGTGTGGAAGGCAGGGAACCTATGAGACGGGCTACCCGTAACGGTGTGATGGCCGTCGTCGCCGCCTCCGGAGCGATGGCCGTGACGCTGCCCGTGTCCGCGGCCTTCGCGGCCGGCGGTGCCGCCGCCGACGGCTCCGCGGCCGACTCGCCCGGGCTGATCTCGGGAAACGGCATCCAGCTCCCGGTGCACGTGCCGGTGAACGTGTGCGGCAACACCGTGAACGTGGTGGGGCTGCTCAACCCGGCTGCCGGAAACGCCTGCGCGAACCGCGGCTCGGCCCGGGCCGGTTCGCCGGCCTCCGCCGGGGCGGTCGCCCACGGCGGCGCGAAGGACTCGCCCGGCGTGCTCTCCGGCAACGGCGTCCAGCTCCCCGTCGATGTGCCGGTGAACGTCAGCGGCAACAGCGTCAACGTGGTCGGGGTGGGCAACCCGGCCCACGGCAACCACTCGGTCAACGGCACCGGCGGGCGGCCCCGCACCCCGGCCCCGAAGTCCCCGGCACCCAGACACCGCCCGCGCGCGGCAGCCCCCGTCGCCGAGCCGACGACGTCCACGCTGGCGCACACCGGTATGGACATCGCCGTGCCCGCCGTCGCCGGCAGCGCCGTACTCCTCCTCACCGGCACGGCCCTCTACCGCCGCTTCCGCTCCACCGACACCGACTGATCCGGCCCTTCCCCTCGCCGGGCCCCACCGGACACCGGCCGGTGGGGCCCGGCACGGCCCGACGGTGGGGCCTCTGCAGTAAATTGACCGGGTGACGGACGGTGTACGCGGACGATGGCGGGCGCTGCCTCGCCGGGCGCGCTGGGCCCTCGTGCTGTACGCCGGCGGATTCCTGGAGGGGGCCTGCTCCCATGCCGTCGATCTGGTGCGGGGCGGGCTCCACGCCTACGCCGCCTTCGGCCCGCTGCCGTTGCAGGTGTTCTTCGTCGCCCTGGTCGTCCTCGACCCACTGGCCGTCCTGCTGACGCTGCGGGCGCGGCCCTCGGGCATCCGGCTGGGGAGTGCCGTGATGACGCTCGACGTCCTCGCCAACTGGTACGTCAACCGGTCCTGGGTGAAAGCGGATCCGGCACGGCTGCTGCACCCGGTGGGGTTGCTGCCGATCACCCTGTTCGGGGTGTTCGTCCTGGCGTCGGCGCCGGCGTTGCTGCGTGCCCTGGATGGCCGGGGCGTGGGGGGTGCAACGGCCGATCTTCCCGTGGCGCGGCCCCCGTTGATCCGGAAGGATGCGGCACGGCAGTCCGGTCCCGACGGAAATGGAGCGCATCGATGACCTCTGCGGCCCCCCACGACCTCGTCGTCACCCAGGCCACCCTCGCCGACTGGCCGGTGATCGCCGGCTGGGCGGCGGCGGAGGGCTGGAACCCCGGACGGTCCGACGGGCCCGCGTTCTTCGCACAGGATCCCGACGGGTTCTTCCTCGGCCGGATCGACGGGGAGCCGGTGTCGGCCGTCTCCGTGGTGAACTACGGCCCCGAATACGCCTTCCTGGGCTGCTACCTCGTCCGCCCCGACCTGCGCGGCCAGGGCCACGGCCTGACCACCTGGAAGACGGCCCTCGCCCACGCCGGCAACCGCACCGTGGGCCTGGACGGTGTCGTCGCCCAGCAGGACAACTACCGCCAGTCCGGGTTCGAACTCGCCTACCGCACCATCCGGTACACCGGTACGGCTCGCGAGCCGGGGACGCCCGCGGGCGTCCGCCCGGCCGGACCCGCCGACCTCGCCGCGATCACCGCCTACGACAGCGCCTGCCACCCGGCCGACCGGCCGCGTTTCCTCGCCGCGTGGCTCACCGGCCCCGGACACCGGGCCTTCGTCCGCCACGACGGCGCCCGCCTCACGGGCTACGGTGTGCTCCGCCCCGGCCACGACACCCTGCGCATCGGCCCCCTCTTCGCGGACACCGCCGAGGACGCCCGCGCGCTGTTCGCCGCTCTCACGGCCGAGGCCGCGGGGCACGAGGTGGCCATCGACGTGCCCGAGCCGAACGCGGCCGGTGTCGCGCTGGCCGAAGGGGCGGGGTTCCAGGCCTCGTTCGAGACCGCCCGCATGTACACCGGGCCGGTTCGTGAGCACGCCCGGCACCGCGTCTTCGGCGTGACCACGCTCGAACTGGGCTGAGGCCCAGGAGCGCGATCCGCGCCTTTCGGGGCGCCACACCCGCCCGGTGTCCGAATGCCCGGTCAGGGCAGCAGGCGGGGAAGGCGTGGCGGCCGGCCGCGGTGACCGTCGCCGGCGCCGCCACGGCCGGGGCAAGGGCGGTCCAGGGGAGGCGCCCGGGCCCAGGGCGTCCAGCGCCACACCGCCGGTGAGGGAACCGGCGGCGATGCCGGCGTTGTCCACGGTCGTCCGCAGAGAGGTCGCGACATCGGCCCCGGCCGGTCACGAGGCGTCCACCAGCGCGTCCGGATCAGCGTCGGCGCCCCGCCCGAAGGCCACGCCCCACAGGGCCACCGCGCCGACCGGCAGCGTGTGCGCCCGCGCGCCCAGGCCCAGCGTCAGCAGTACGCCGGTGAACAGGGTGAGCGCGGTGAGCGGCGTGCGGCGGCCGTACCCGGCGTGGCCGGCGAACGGGGCGACGCAGGTGTGCATGACCTGGTGCCCCCGCAGCAGGAACGGGGTCACCTCGACCGCGTCCAGGCCCGCATCGACTGCCTGGCCCGCAACCGCGACCGGCTCAGCGCCTACCCGGCCGCCGTACGCCCGGAGGCCCGTGAGGCGTTATCCCGTTGCAGGGGGCCGGTCCGGCATGGTCGAGTCGGGGCATGGATCACTCGGCGGTGCTCGCCCTCTACGACCGTGACATGCGCGAGAACGCCGCTCCCGACGGACCCGGTGCCCGGATCGAACGGGCCGGCGCGGTGGTGCGTCACGTCGCGGACGCACAGGGGTGGAACGGCGTCCTGTGGTCCGCTCTCGACGCGGAGGGCGCGGACCGGGCGATCCGCGAGCAGGTCGCGTACTTCACCGGCCTCGGCCGCGACTTCGAGTGGAAGCTCTACGGCCACGACCGGCCGGACGATCTCGGTGCCCGGCTCGCCGCGGCCGGATTCCGGGCCGAGCCCGAGGAGACCCTGATGATCGGCGAGACCGGCCGGCTCGCCGTGGACGCCGAACCTCCCGAGGGTGTCCGTCTCGTGCGGGTCACCGACCCGGCCGGCGTCGACCTTCTCGTGGACGTCCACGAGAAGGCCTTCGGCGCGGACGGCAGCAGGCTGCGGCACCGGCTGCTCACGCGCCTGGCCGCCGGCCCGGACACGGTCGTCGCCGTGGTCGCCCTGGCCGGGGACGAACCCGTGAGCGCCGCCCGGATGGAGCTGGTCCCCGGCACCCGGTTCGCCGGACTGTGGGGCGGCGGCACCGTCGAGGCCTGGCGGGGCCGGGGCGTCTACCGCGCCCTGGTCGCCCACCGCGCCCGCGTCGCCGCCGCGCACGGCTACCGCTACCTCCAGGTCGACGCCTCGCCCATGAGCCGCCCGATCCTCGAGCGCCTCGGCTTCCACGCGCTGAGCACCACCACGCCGTACCTCTACGGGAGCTGACTGCCCGTCAGCGGCCTACCCGGGACCGGTCCAGCGCGGCGATCCCGAGCGCGGCCAGGGCGATCTGGATGAACCACTCGATCCAGTCGGGCCCCTTGGTGTCCGCGACCCCGAACCCGGCGGCGATCGCCGAGCCCAGCAGCGCGGCCACGATGCCGACGACGATGGTCCACAGGATGCCGATGTGCTGCCGCCCGGGGACGACCAGGCGGCCCAGCACCCCGATGATGAGCCCGATGACGATGGCACTGATGATGCCCGAGATCTCCATGTGCACCCCTTTTGGTCATGACTCCCGTCAGTCATCTGCCCGCTGTAAGCGGAGGCAGTCCGCTCCGGTTATTGCCGGGACTTTCTGTTCATCCGGGCTTCATGCCATGTACCTTTCAACCACTCGACGCGTGTAGAACCCTCAAGCGGGCTCTACGCGCGCAGACTTGGCGCCCGCACCGCCTCTCCCCACCCCTCATGGAGGTTCGCCGGATGCTCGGATCCAGGAGATCCCGCCGCAGACTCACCACCGCTCTGGCCGGTTTCGGGCTGCTCCTCACCGGAGCCGCCGTCCAGGTCAGCAGCGGCACCGCCGCCCACGCGGCGACCACGCACCGCGTCCTGTTCGACAACGCCCACGCCGAGACGGCCGGCAACGCCGACTGGATCATCTCCACCAGCCAGCCCGACCCGCTCGGCGAGAACCCCTCCCCGTCCGCCGAGACCGACTGGACCGGCGCCCTGTCCTCCTGGGGCGTGGCGCTGCAGAAGACCGGCGGCTACAGCCTGAAGACGCTGCCGTCGGGCTCCAGTCTCAGCTACGGCGGCTCGTCCTCCACCGACCTGTCGAACTTCGACACGCTGGTCCTGCCGGAGCCCAACACGCTGTTCACGAGCGCCGAGAAGACGGCGATCATGAACTTCGTGAAGAACGGCGGCGGTCTGTTCATGATCTCCGACCACACCGGAGCCGACCGCAACAACGACGGCTACGACGCGGTCAAGATCCTGAACGACCTGATGACGAACAACAGCGTCGACTCCACCGACCCGTTCGGCTTCTCGATCGACTCGCTCAACATCAGCTCCGACCACCCGGCGGCGATCGGCGACAGCGCCGACCCGGTGCTGCACGGCTCCTTCGGTACCGTGACCAAGAGCCTCATCGCGAACGGCACCACCGCCACCCTCAAGCCCGCCGACAACTCCGCCGTCAAGGGCCTGCTGTACCGCACCGGTTACTCCGGCAACACCGGCGCCTTCTTCCTGACCAGCACCTTCGGCAACGGCCGCGTCGCCTTCTGGGGCGACAGCTCCCCGATCGACGACGGCACCGGCCAGTCCGGCAACACCCTGTACGACGGCTGGAACGACTCCAGTGCCACCAATGCCGCCCTCGCTCTCAACGCCACCGCCTGGCTGGCGGGTGCGGGCACCAGCAGTGGCGGGGGAGGCGGTGGCGGTGGCGGCACCGGCACCTGCACCGCGGCCCAGCTGCTGGGCAACAACGGCTTCGAGTCCGGCAACACGACGTGGAGCGCGTCCAGCGGAGTCATCACCAACTCGACCGGTGAGTCCGCCCGTTCGGGCTCGTACTACGCCTGGCTCGACGGCTACGGCACCGCCACCACCGACACCCTGTCCCAGTCGGTGACCATTCCGTCCGGCTGCTCGTCGGCGACGCTCAGCTTCTATCTGCACGTCGACACGGCCGAGACCTCTACCAGCACGGCCTACGACACCCTCAAGGTGCAGGTGCTGAACAGTTCGGGCACGGTCCTCGGCACCCTGGCGACGTACTCGAACCTCAACGCCGCCTCCGGCTACACCCAGCGCAGCTTCGACCTCAGCGGCTACGCCGGGCAGACCGTCACGCTGAAGTTCACCGGCACCGAGGGCTCCCAGTACCAGACGTCGTTCGTCCTGGACGACACCGCGCTCAACGTCGGCTGAACCGCCCGGGGGTGGGCCGTACCGGTCCGCCCCCGGTTCCTGCTCACCGGAGGGATGCTCGAGCCAGGGCGCTCCCCGGGTGATGCCGATGACCCCGTGCGGCGGCGCCGGCGGCCCGTCAGGATCCGGCCGTCCTGCGCTCGAACACCTGGTTGCGCGTGGTGTCCAGGGCCGTGGCCACCGCGCCGAGCAGCACCGCGTCCGCGCCGAGCCGGCTCGGCGCGATCCGCGGCCGCAGCGGGGTGAGGGCGCGCACCTGCTCCTGGACCGGGCGCAGCAGCAGGTCGACGCTGTGGCCGACACCGCCGCCGAGCACCACCAGGTCCGGGTCCAGCACCGCGGCGGCCGCCGCCACCGTGTGCGCGATCCGCTCGGCCTCCAGCTCCACCGCCCGCAGAGCGGCCGGATCGCCCTGCCGGGCCGCGTCGAAGACCGCCTTCGCCGTGAGCTGCCCGCTCATCCCGAACTCCCGGGCGGCCTCCACCACGGCCACCCCCGACACCGCGTCCTCCAGCCGCTCCGGCTTCTGCCGGCCCGGCCAGGGCAGGAAGCCGATCTCACCGGCCAGCCCGTGCGCACCGGTGAAGAGCCGTCCCTCGCTGACGACGCCCATGCCCAGTCCGGTGCCGATCAGGATGTAGGCGAAGAGCCGGCTGCCGGTGCCGACGCCGTACGTGTACTCGCCGAGCGCCGCCAGATTGGCGTCGTTGTGCACCTCCAGCGGTACGCCCAGCTCCTCGCGCATCCGGTCGACGAGCCCCGCGCGCCCCCAGCCCGGCAGATGCATCGCGTACCGCACCCGGCGCTGCTTCTCGTCGTAGACGCCGGGCGTGCCGACCACCCCGTGCACCACCTCGGCCGGGTCCACGCCGGAATCGCCGATCACCTGCCGGGCGGTGCCCACGACCAGGTCGGCCAGTGCGGCGGAGGCGCGGGCCCGGTTGCGTACGTCGGCCCGGGCGACGACCGTGCCGTCCAGGTCGGCCACCGCCACCCGCAGCCAGCCGCGGCCGATGTCCACGCCGAGCGCGTACCCGGCGGCCGGGTCGGGGGAGTAGAGGACGGCGGTGCGTCCGCGCTCCGGGGCGTGGGTGCCGACCTCGTGCACCAGGCCGGCCCCCTCCAGGGAGGCCAGCGCGCTGGAGACCGTCGGCTTCGACAGGCCGGTCTCCCGGGCCAGTTGGGCGCGCGACGCCGCGCCGAGGGCGCGCAGCCGGTCCAGCAGCAGCCGCTCGTTGGTGCTGCGCAGCCGGCGCCGGCTCCAGGGCTGTTCCTGCTGTTCTGCGGCGTCACTGACGGTCATCAGGCCATTCTCGGCTATGTGCGGCGCATACTTGACGCCTCTAGTAAGTCTCCTTAACTTTATCGGCCAGTCAGCCCATCGGGTGCCGTCGAGGACGCCCGTCCCGTCAGGAGTCCCCATGTCCGGTAGCCCGCCGCCCACGGGTGGTTTTCTCCGCCGTGTCGGCCTGTTCCAGGCCACGGCCATCAACATGAGCCAGATGTGCGGCATCGGGCCGTTCGTCACGATCCCGCTGATGGTCACCGCCTTCGGTGGTCCGCAGGCGGTCGTCGGCTTCGTCGCGGGCGCCGTCCTCGCGCTGTGCGACGGACTGGTCTGGGCCGAGCTGGGTGCCTCGATGCCCGGCTCCGGCGGCAGTTACGTCTATCTGCGCCAGGCCTTCCAGTACCGCACGGGCCGGCTGATGCCGTTCCTCTTCGTGTGGACGGCGATGCTCTTCATCCCGCTGATCATGTCCACGGGCGTGGTCGGCTTCGTCCAGTACCTGGGCTATCTGGCCCCGGATCTCGGGCAGCGAGCGGGCGATCTGATCGGCCTCGGCGTCATCGCCCTGGTCGTGCTGCTGCTCTGGCGCGGCATCGAGCACATCGCCCGGATCACCGCCGTGATGTGGGCGGTGATGATCGCCTCGGTGCTGCTGGTGATCGCAGCCGCGGCCTCGGACTTCAGCCCGCACCTGGCCTTCACCTACCCGGCGGGCGCCTTCGACCTGACGAGCAACCACTTCTGGCTCGGCTTCGCCGCCGGACTGACCATCGGCATCTACGACTACCTCGGCTACAACACCACCGCGTACATGGGCGCCGAGATCAAGGACCCCGGCCGTACCCTCCCGCGCTCGATCCTCTACTCCGTCCTCGGCATCATGGCGATCTACCTGCTCCTGCAGATCGGCACCCTCGGTGTCGTCGACTGGCGCCGGATGACCGACCCGCACGACATCGCCGCCACCTCGGTCGCCTCGGCGGTGCTGGAGAAGACCTGGGGCAAGGGCGCCGCCGACACGGTCACCGTGCTGATCCTGATCACGGCCTTCGCCTCGGTCTTCACCGGCCTGCTCGGCGGCTCCCGGGTGCCCTACGACGCCGCCCGCGACCGCGTCTTCTTCCGGCCGTACGAGAAGCTCCACCCGAAGCACCGCTTCCCGACGCTGGGCCTCGCGACCATGGGCCTGATCACCGCCGTCGGCTTCCTGATCGGCCGGCACACCGACCTCGCGACTCTGATCCAGTTGCTCACCACGGTCATGGTGATCGTCCAGGCGCTCGCCCAGATCGTCGCCCTCACCGTGCTGCGGCGGCGTCAGCCGGATCTGCGCCGCCCCTACCGAATGTGGCTGTACCCGCTGCCGAGCCTCGTCGCGTTCGCCGGCTGGTGTGTGATCTACGGCTACGCGGACAGGAACTCCCCGGGCCGCCACCCCATCGAGTGGTCCCTGGCCTGGCTGGCCCTCGGCTGTGTGGCCTTCGCCGTCTGGGCGCGGCTGGAGAGGGTCTGGCCGTTCGGGGAGAAGGAGATCAGCGAGGAGTACCTGGCCGGTACGGACCCGGACGTGGCCCCCGTGGGCTGACCAACAGGCCTGTGACGGGCTATGGTTACGGAGTATCGGTTAAGCCTCCCCGGCCCGGACCCGAGTCCGCCGGGGAGGCTTTCGTTTCATGACCGAAACTCTCCTTCCGGATGTCACCGTCCGCCCCGCGACCGCCGCGGACCGGCCGACCGTGGAGCGGCTGTGGCTGATGTTCCGCCATGACCTGTCCGCTTTCCGCGGCGACCTGCCCGCCCCCGACGGCAGCTTTCGCGGCGAGCGGGTCGAGAGCGCCTTCACCGGCCCCGGCTGGACGGCCTACCTGTTCGAGTGCGGCACCCACCCGGCCGGCTTCGCGTTCGTGCGCGGACTCGACGGTCCGGTGCGGGTGCTGAACAGCTTCTTCGTGGTCCGCGGCGCGCGGCGCAGGCGCGTCGGGCTGCGGGCCGTGCGCGCGGTGCTCACCCGGCACCCCGGCCCGTGGGAGATCGCCCATCAGCACGACAACCCGGCCGCCGTGGCGTTCTGGCCCCGGGTCGCCGCGGACGTCGCCGGGGGTGCCTGGACGCGGGAACTCCGGCCGGTTCCGGAGCGGCCCGAACTGCCCCCGGACGTATGGCTGTCCTTCCACGCCGGGGCGGCCGGGTCTGGCCATCCTTGACATGCAAGTGATTGCCTGCATAACGTTGCGTGTGCGATCAGGAGACGACACCGGGATGGACCAGGTCTTCAAGGCGCTGGCCGACGACACGCGCAGACGCCTGCTGGACCGGCTCCACGAGAACAACGGCCAGACCCTGGGTGAGCTGTGCGAGCGCATCGCCATGACGCGTCAGTCGGTCACCCAGCACCTGGCGGTCCTGGAGGCCGCCAACCTGATCGGCACGGTGCGGCGGGGGCGGGAGAAGCTGCACTACCTCAACCCCGTACCGCTCCATGAGATCCAGGAGCGGTGGATCGACAAGTTCGAGCGCCCGCGCCTCGCCGCGCTCGGCGACCTGAAGCGACGAGCCGAGGAAGCCATGACCGACAAGCCGAGTTTCGTGTACGTCACCTACATCGCCGGCACCCCCGAGAAGGTCTGGGAGGCGCTGACCGACGCCGACCTCACGGCCGCCTACTGGGGCCACCGCAACGAGTCCGACTGGCGGCCCGGCTCCCGCTGGGCGCACGTGCGCACCGACGGCTCGGGCATCGAGGACGTGGTCGGCAAGGTGGTGGAGAGCGAGCCGCCCACCCGGCTGGTGACCACCTGGGCCGCGCCCGACGACGAGGGCCGGGAGGACCGCCACTCCCGCGTCACCTTCGAGATCCAGCCGTACGAGGACATCGTCCGGCTGACCGTCGTCCACGAGGACCTGCGCGACGAGGACGAGCGCTCGAACGCCGCCGCCGGCTGGGCGGCGGTGCTGTCGAACCTGAAGTCGCTGCTGGAGACCGGCCGGACCCTGCCGCAGCAGCCCTGGCTGGTGCCGGGCCGCTGAGCGGACGCGGCGGGAGGCCGGCCCGCCCTGCGGACCGGCCTCCCGCCCGCCGGTTCTCTCTCGTGTCCTTTCCTCGCGTCTCCCTTACGGCCTGGGGGTGCTCCGCGCCGCCGTACCGGCACAGACCAGGCCGAGTACGAGCGCCAGTGCGCCGATGATGACGTTGTTGATGATCACTCCCTTGTCCGGGCCGCTGCCCACGATCCAGGGAGCGATGATCAGCCAGACGCCCATGGCGCACATGGCCCAGCTGAGGCCGTACATCCGCTCGGGGGCCCGGGTGAATCCCAGTGCCAGCAGACCTATCGCGATGCCCATGATCAGGTTGTGGGTCATCAGCGCGGGCTGGCTCGTCGTGTAGTGCACTATCCACGGCGATGCGGCGCAGTAGAGCCCGAGCAGGAAGACCGGGCCGTCCACGAGTGCCACATCACGACCACCGAGCATGCGGGCGTAGCGTTCCCGCATTTCGGAGACATCGGGGTGGGTCGATAGATCACCCCTGTGCAGGTTGGCCATGACTCGTCTCCTTTGACTGTGCAGGCCGGACTGCGTCTGGTGCGCTGTGCGGTTACCACCGCATACACCCAGTTTGCTCTTATTTTTTCTTTATGTGTAGGTCTCTGCCGTCTCCGTCAGTTCCCGCGCCCGGCGCACGAACGCCGCGTGCAGGTCGCGGGCCGCCCGCGGCACCGACTCCGCGCGTCGGCGCTGCAGCATCAGCAGCACCCGGGTGGTGTCGTCGGCGATCGGCCGGAAGGTGATCGTGCCGGACCGCTCCAGCGGATCCCCGACGACACTGAAGTCCGGCAGCACCGTGGCCCCGAGCCCCTCGGCGACCATCAGCTTCCCCATCTCGGCCCCGTCGGTGGAGTACGAGAACGCCGGCGTACGGCCGGACAGCAGCCGGTGCACATACCGGTGCATCACATAGCCGGTCCGCATCGCGATCAGTGGCACACCGAGCAGGTCCTCCACGCCCACCACCCGGAGCCGGGCGAGCGGGCTGTCCGGACGCAGGCACACCACCGGGCGGCCGCGCAGCAGCTCCGTGGACTCCATGCCGGCCGGCACGTCGTCGCCGTCCAGGTGATTGACCAGCCCCAGGTCGAAGCCGCCCTCGGCGAGCCCGCGCTGGATCTCCGTCTGCTGTGCGCCCACCACCTCCACCTGGGTGACGGGGTGTGCCGACCGGAACTCCCGCAGCACGGGAATCAGCAGCGCCACGGTCGCCGCGTTGACCGTGCCGACGCGCACCATGCGGCTGATGCGGTGCTGCTCGCCCGCCGCCGCCCGCAGCCGGTCCACTGCCTCCAGCACGCTCACGATGTGCGGCAGCAGCTCCCGGCCGGCCGCGCTCATCGTGGCCCCCGACCGTTTCCGCTCCAGCAGGTCGACGCCGAGTTCCCGTTCCAGATTGCGCACGGTCTCGCTCAACGCGGGCTGGGACAGGCGCAGTTCGTCGGCCGCCCGGCGCAGTGAGCCGAGCCGGGTCACGGCCGCTATGTATTCCAGCTGTTCGGTCCGCACCGTCGCACAATGCGTGCGCGCCGAGGCCCGGTTCAAGGGTTTTCCTGTCACACCTTCGTGAAATTCAATGGTCCGCGATACGAGACCGGTCGGGTTTTCCTTGACGCTCCTCGCCGGCGGCTGCCACGATCGACGGCATGACGATGCGACTGGACCTCACGCGGCGACGCCATGTCGACCTCGCGCGCGTCTCCAGCGCCTCCTGTTGCGCCGCGGCCTGATCGCCCGACTCTTCCCGTCGAAGCGCCGCTCTTCGCTCACCTTCCGGCACCGCCCGAATTCCCGGCCTGTCCCGCGCCCGGAATTCGACGTGCCCGGAAAACATCACCGAGCAATTCCGCACCAGGAGTTCCGCATGCCCGCAGCGCCCGTGAAATTCGCCTACTGGGTCCCCAACGTCAGCGGGGGACTCGTCACCAGCACGATCGAACAACGCACCGACTGGGGATACGACTACAACCGCGAACTCGCCGTCCTGGCCGAGAACAACGGTTTTGAGTACGCCCTCAGCCAGGTCCGCTACATGGCCAGCTACGGCGCCGAGTACCAGCACGAGTCGACCAGCTTCAGCCTCGCCCTGCTGCTCGCCACCCAGCGCCTGAAGGTCATCGCCGCCGTCCACCCCGGACTGTGGCACCCCGGTGTCCTCGCCAAACTCGGCGCCACCGCCGACCACCTGTCGGGCGGCCGCTTCGCCGTGAACGTCGTGTCCGGCTGGTTCAAGGGCGAGTTCACCGCGCTCGGCGAGCCCTGGCTGGAGCACGACGAACGCTACCGCCGCTCCGAGGAGTTCATCACCGCCCTGCGCAGGATCTGGACCGAGGACCACGCCGAACTCGCCGGTGACTTCTACCGGTTGCGGGACTTCTCCCTCAAGCCCAAGCCGCTCAACACCCCCGAGCGCCCGCACCCGGAGATCTTCCAGGGCGGCAACTCCACCGCGGCCCGGCGGATGGCCGGCCGGGTCTCCGACTGGTACTTCTCCAACGGCAAGGACTTCGACGGCGTCGTCGAGCAGCTCGCGGACGTCCGCGCGGCCGCCGCCGAAGCGGGCCGCACGGCACCGAAGTTCGGCCTCAACGGCTTCCTCATCGCCCGGGACACCGAGGCCGAGGCCCGCGAGACGCTGCGGGAGATCGTCGCCAAGGCCGACACCGAGGCGGTGGAGGGGTTCGGCGCGGCCGTGAAGCAGGCGGGGCAGTCCACGGCCGACAGGAAGGGCATGTGGCAGGACTCCGCCTTCGAGGACCTGGTCCAGTACAACGACGGCTTCCGCACCGGGCTCATCGGCACGCCGGAGCAGATCGCCGAACGCGTCGTCGCCTACAAGAAGCTCGGCGTCGACCTCCTCCTGCTCGGCTTCCTGCACTACCACGAGGAGGTCGAGTACTTCGGCAAGCGCGTGCTGCCCCTCGTACGGGAGCTGGAGGCCCAACTCCCCGACCGCGAGCCCGAGTCCGTCCCCGCCCACGCCTGACCTGCCCCCGCTTTCGCGCCGCACCGCGAGAAAGAGGTCGACCCAGCATGAGCAGCACGCAAGCACCCACCGACTGGTCCACCCGCCCCGCCCCCACAACCGCCCAGGACTGGATCGCCCGCGCCACCGAGGTGGCCGCCGTCCTCGCCACCGACGCCGCCGCCCGGGACCGGGCCGGCGCCACCCCGCACGCCGAGGTCCGGCTGCTGAAGGACTCCGGACTCGTCACCCTGCTCGGTCCCGTCGAGCACGGCGGCGGGGGCCAGGACTGGCCGACGGCCTACCGGGTCGTCCGGGAGATCGCCAAGGCCGACGGCTCGATCGGACAGCTCCTCGGCTACCACTACCTGTGGTTCTGGGCCGCCCGTTTGGTCGGCACCCGCGAGCAGTGGGAGCAGGTGGAGGCCGAGGCCTCCCGCGGCCGCTGGTTCTTCGGCGGCGCCGTCAACCCGCGCGACAAGGACGTGACCGTCACCGAGGACGGCGACGACCTGGTCTTCACCGGCCGCAAGTCCTTCTCCACCGGCAGCAGGGTCTCCGACGTCACCGTCCTGGAAGGCGTCTTCGAGGGCACCGACAAGCACGTCTTCGCCATCGTGCCCTCCGACTCCCCGGGCCTGACCTTCCACGACGACTGGGACAACATCGGCCAGCGGCTCACCGAGAGCGGCAGCGTCACCCTCGACGGCGTCCGCACCCCGTGGTCCTCGGCCGCCGGATACGTGGACAAGGAGTTCCGGCCCCGGGTCTACAACACCCTCAACGTCCCCACGATCCAGCTCGTCTTCGCGAGCTTCTACCTCGGCATCGCGGCCGGCGCGCTTCGGACGGCGGCCACCTACACCCGTACCAGGTCACGTTCCTGGCTGCACGGCGGCCATGAGCGCGCGGTCGACGAGCCGTACGTCATCGACATCTACGGCGACCTCACCGCCAAACTCTGGGCCGTGGAGGCGCTCGCCGACGCGGTCGCCGCCGAGGGGCAGAGGCTGCACGACGATCCCGACGCGGTGACCGCGCAGGCGCGCGGCGAGTTCGAGGTACGGGTGGCCGCGGTGAAGGCACGCGCCACCGACGTCGCGCTGGAGATCACCAGCCGCATCTTCGAGGCGACCGGCGCCCGCTCCACCGCCACCGCCGAGGGCCTCGACCGGTTCTGGCGCAACGTGCGCACGCACACCCTGCACGACCCCGTCGCCTACAAGCGCCGCGAGGTCGGCCGCTGGGTCCTCGAAGGGGAACTGCCCGAACCCACCTGGTACTCCTGACCGCATTCCTCCCCGGGCGCCCGTCCCCGTACGGGCGCCCGGCGCACCCCAGAAACGAGGCACCCATGGCCACCGTCCTGTCCGTCTCCGGCAGCCCCTCCGCCTCCTCGCGCACCGGCCGCCTGCTGCGCCACCTCGATCAGCGGCTGACCGCCCGGGGCCACGAGGTGATCCCGCTGGACGTCCGCACCATCCCGGCCGAGGCCCTGCTCGGCGCCGACTTCCGGCACCCGGCCATCGCCCGGGCCACCGAGCTGTTCGCCCGCGCCGACGGCGTCCTGGTCGGCACACCCATCTACAAGGCGTCGTACTCCGGAGTCCTCAAGGCGCTGCTCGACCTGCTCCCGCAGTACGCGCTCACCGGCAAGACCGTGCTGCCGCTGGCCACCGGCGGCTCCACCGCTCATGTCCTCGCCATCGACTACGCGCTGCGCCCGGTGCTGAACTCCATGGGCGCCGCCCATGTCGTCCAGGGCTGGTTCACCCTCGACAAGGACATCACCGTGCGCGAGGACGGCTCGGTGACCGTCGCCCCGGCCACCGCCGAGGCGCTGGGGCAGGTGGTGGACCAGTTCTCCGCCGCCCTCGACCGCACCGCGGTGCTGGCGGCGGCGGGCTGACCGTCATGAGCGCACATGTCATCGCCGACGACGCCGAGGCGCTCGCCGTCGCCGAGGCCCTGGCCGCCGAGTTCCGCGCCGGGGCCGCCGAGCGGGACGCACAGCGGCGGCTGCCCCGGGCCGAGGTGGACCGGCTGTCCGCCTCCGGGCTGCTCTCCGTGACCGTGCCCGCCGAGCACGGCGGCGCCGACGTACGGGCCGCGACCCTGGCGGAGATCTTCCGGCTGCTCGGCTCGGCCGACGGCAGCCTCGCCCAGATCCCGCAGAGCCACTTCGTCTACGTCAATGTGATCCGCCGCCAGGGGACGGAGGAGCAGCGGAAGTTCTTCTTCGCCGAGCTGCTGGCCGGGCGCCGCTTCGGCAACGCGCAGTCCGAGGCCGGCACCCGGCACGTCCAGGACATCCGCACCCGCCTGGAGCCGCGCCCCGACGGGTCGTACCTGCTGACCGGCGTCAAGCACTACAGCACGGGAGCGCTGTTCGCCGACTGGATCCCGGTGCTGGCCCGCGCCGAGGACGACAACCTGCACGTCGCGTACGTCCCCCGGGACGCCCCTGGGGTGACCGTGGTCGACGACTGGGACGGCATGGGCCAGCGGACGACGGCCAGCGGAACCGTCCGCCTGGACGCCGTGCCGGTGCCCGCCGACCGCGTCCTGCCGCACCACCTCACCTTCCAGGGACCCCAACTGCACGGCGCCGTCGCGCAGTTGCTGCACGCGGCCATCGACACCGGCATCGCCCAGGGGGCGCTCGCCCAGGCGGCGGAGTTCGTCCGCACCCGGAGCCGGCCCTGGTTCGAGAGCGGGACCGAGACCGCCGCCGAGGATCCGCTCCTGATCCAGCGCTTCGGTGAACTCGCCCTCCAGGTGCGGGCGGCCCAGGCACTGCTGAAGGAGGCGGCCCGCACGGTCGACGTGGCCCGCGGGCACCTTACCGACGACTCGGCGGCCGAGGCGTCCATCGCGGTGGCCGCCGCCAAGGTGCGGGCGGCCGAGGCCGCGGTGGAGGTGGCGAGCGCGCTGTTCGAGGTGGCCGGTACCCGCTCGGCCCTGAACTCCCTCAATCTGCACCGGCATTGGCGCGACGCCCGCACCCACACCCTGCACGACCCGGTCCGCTGGAAGGTCCAGCACATCGGCCGGTACGTGCTCAGCGGAACCCGGCCGCCCCGGCACGGTCTGCTCTGACGGACACTCGCGAACGGAGACCCACGTGTCCCTCACCTTCCACTGGTTCCTGCCCACCAACGGCGACAGCCGCCATGTCGTCGGCGGCGGCCACGGCACCCCGGCCACCGCCTCCGGCCGGGACCGGCCCCCGACGGTCGCCTACCTGAGCCAGATCGCCCGGGCCGCCGAGGACCTCGGCTTCACCGGCGCGCTCACCCCGACCGGCGCCTGGTGCGAGGACGCGTGGCTGACCACGGCCATGGTCAGCCAGAACTCCGAGCGGCTGAAGTTCCTCGTCGCCTTCCGGCCCGGCTTCGTCTCGCCGACACTCGCCGCGCAGATGGCGTCCACCTTCCAGCGGCAGACCGGCGGACGGCTCCTGCTGAACGTGGTCACCGGCGGCGAGAGCCACGAGCAGCGGGCCTACGGCGACTTCCTCGACAAGGACGCCCGGTACCGTCGTACCGGCGAATTCCTGCACATCGTGCGGGACCTGTGGGACGGCAAGAGCGTCGACCTGGACGGGGAGCACCTGCGGGTCGAGGACGCCAGACTCAGCCGGGTGCCCGATCCGGTGCCGGAGGTGTACTTCGGTGGCTCCTCGCCGGCCGCGGGCGAGGTCGCCGCCCGCTACGCGGACGTGTATCTGACCTGGGGCGAGCCGCCCGCCCAGGTCGCCGAGAAGATCGCCTGGATCCGCACGCTGGCCGCGGCACACGGCCGGACCCTCCGCTTCGGCATCCGGCTGCACGTCATCACCCGCGACAGCTCGGCGCAGGCCTGGGCGGAGGCCGACCGGCTGCTCGACGGCTTCGACCCGGAGACGGTCCAGGCCGTGCAGGCGGGGCTCGCGCGCAGCGAGTCGGAGGGCCAGCAGCGCATGCTCGCCCTGCACGGCGGCAGCCGGGAGAGCCTGGAGATCCACCCCAACCTGTGGGCCGGGATCGGCCTGGTGCGCGGCGGCGCGGGCACCGCGCTGGTCGGCAGTCATGATGAGGTCGCCGAGCGGATCGAGGAGTACCACGCCCTGGGGATTGAGGAGTTCGTGCTGTCCGGCTACCCGCACCTGGAGGAGGCGTACTGGTTCGGTGAGGGGGTGCTGCCCCGGCTCGCCGCACGGGGCCTGTGGACGCATCCCGACGGCGGGGCGCCCGCTCCCTCGGCCCAGGTGCCGTTCGCGAGCTGACCAACGGGCCCTGGCAGACTGCGGGTTCATGACACGAGGACCGAACGAGGCCGCCGGGGCGGCCGTCACCTGGGGACTGCTGGCCGCGTGGGCCGTGCACGACACGGAGGAAGTGGTCATGGTGCCGCGCTGGGTGCGCACCCGGGTGCCGGAGCTGCGCAAGTGGTTCCCCCGGGTGCCGGAGTCCGTGTGGCGGCGGCTGGAGGCCGTGGACGCGCGGGAGTTCGGCACCGCCGTCGGCGCGATGGCGGTGGTGCTGGCCGCCGCGTGCGCCGACGGCCACCGCACCGGGGGCCGGTCCGCCGTCTACCGGACGGCGCTCAACGCCTTCGGCCTGCACGGCCTGGTCCACCTGGCCCAGGCGGCGGCCTTGCGCGGCTACACACCGGGCTCCGCGACCACACCCCTGGTGGTCCTGCCGTTCACCGTGTGGGCCCGGGGCCGGCTGCGCCGCTCCGGCGTCCTGCGCCCGGCCCGGCCACGGGATGTGGCCCAGGGCCTCGCCCTCGCCGCGGTGGCGGCGGCCGGCACCCACGCACTGGCCCAGGGCGTGCTGCGACGCCGCTGACGGCGAGGGCCCGGCTCAAGTACCTCCCAGCGCCCGCAGATGTGCCGCCCGGGTCTCGGCCGTCTGCCCCTGCACCAGCAGGAACAGCGCCTCGCGGGCGAGGCGCTGGGCGCGGCTCGTCAGGGCCATCGAGCGGCCGCCCCCGGCCACCACGGCTGCCGTGGTGGCCGTACGCAGCACCTCGTACGCCTCCGCGCGCACCGCCAGCCGTTCCGCGACCCGCTCCAGCGGTTCCGGATGATCGGCCAGGGCGTAGGCCCGGCGGCGGACGTCGGCGAGCCGGGCCGTGAGCGGGGCCGCCGTCTCCGCGTCCAGCAGGGAAAGGGCGGTCTCGGTGAGGCCGAACACCGCCGGGCCCGCGTTCAGCGTCCTGGCCCGGTCCCGGGGCGCCAGGCGCTCGTACGGCATCCGCAGGGCCACCGACTCCTCGGGCAGCCACAGGCCGGTCAGCTCGAGTGACACCGTGCGCGCGGCGGTGAGCGCCGCGAGGCGCACCGGTTCCGAGGCCCGCAGCCCCGGCTGGTCGCGCGCCTCGGCGAAGGCGAGCAGCGCCTCGCCCGCGTCGGTCACCCCGGCGAGCAGCATCACGTCGTTCAGGCCCCACCCGGTGTACCAGGGCACGGTCCCCTCGAACCGCCAGCCGCCGCCCTCCCGGCGGACGCGCACCGGGACGCGCGGATACGACCGCAGATGCGCGTACGCCACCCCGGACATCAGCTCGCCCCGCGACAGCGGCCCCAGCAGCCTCTCGCGGACCGGGAGTTCGCTCTGGGCCAGGATCTGCACGGGCGTGTGGTGCTGGGTCTGCACAAACCACGTCGAACAGCACGCTCCGGCCAGGATCTCCGCGATCCGGCGGACCACGTCCGGCGGTGCGCCCGAGCCGCCGCACGCGACCGGAGCGCCCGCCCCGAGCAGCCCCGCCCGCTTCACCGCCTCGATGTGGCTCGTCGGCACGCTCTCCTGGTCCACCCGCTCGGCCTCCGGGATCAGCAGGTCCGTGGCGAGCCGGTGGGCGCGGTCGAGGAGGGGGTGCGCGGTGGTGGCTGTCATACGGGAGATTCTTCCGAAGATTTCTTCCGGCGACGTGTCGATCCGGGGGCCGGCCGTTCGTGTAGGAGGCGTCTCGCAGCCGAGAGACCCTGAAGTCATCGAGGAGGACATCATGAAGCACTACCTGCTCAGCGTGGTCCAGCCGACCGGCGTGACCCCGCCCGCCCCCGACGCGCTCGCCGCGATCATGCGCGACGTCGAGGCCTTCAACGACGAGCTGCGCGCCGCCGGAGCCTGGGTGTTCGCCGGCGGTCTGCACGGCCCGGAGACCGCCACCATGCTGCGCCCCAAGGACGGCGAGGTGCTCATCACCGACGGCCCGTACGCCGAGGGCAAGGAGTACCTGGGCGGGCTGTGCCTGATCAGGGCCGCCGACCTCGACGAGGCCCTGGAGTGGGGCCGCAAGGCCGCACTGGCCACGACGCTGCCCATCGAGGTACGGCCCTTCGTGGACCAGCACTAGCCTCATGCCAGCCGCTCGTCCTTGATCGCCAGCTGCTGGTCTCCCCGCCGGTAGTCCACGGTGCGGATGCCGAGCGCGTCCTTCAGCTGCCGGGCGGGCACGACCTGCGGGGCCGGGGCGGGTGCCCGCCCCGGCTCGGGCAGCGGGTAGGCGGTCGTGGTGGCCGAGTGGAAGGTGATGTTGCCCTCCGTCTTGGTGAACAGCTGGTGGACGTGTCCGTTGAGGCAGGTGACCGAGGAGAAGCGGCGCAGGAGCGCGATCACCTTCAGCGCGTCGTCCGTGCTCCAGCCCCACTTCGGGTACATGGCGAACAGCGGGATGTGGCTGAAGACCACCACAGGGGTGTCCGACGGCAGGCCCGCGAGGTCCCTGCGTACGAAGTCGATCTGCGCGTTGCCGAGATGGCCGAGCTTCTCCAGGCTCAGGGTGTTGACCAGGGCGATGAAGTGCACACCGTGGGTGTCGAAGCTGTACCAGCCGTCGCCGAGCGTGCCCCTGCCGAAGACCTGCCGGTAGGTGCGGCCCGCGTCCCCGATGGAGTCGTGCTCGCCCGGCACGGTGAAGACACGGTCCGTCCGCAGCCCGGTCATCATCTGCCTGACCTGGTCGAACTGCCCCGCCGTGGACAGGTGGGTCAGGTCGCCGCTGTGCATGACGAAGTCGGGCCTGAACCCGAGCCCGTTGACCTGACGGATCGCTTCGGCGAACGAGCCGGCCACGTCCGTGTTGGCCGGACCCTGGAAGCCGATGTGACTGTCGGAGACCTGCACGAACCGCAGCGCAGAACTCGGTGCCGCGGCGGCCCGGGCGGTGGCGTCCTGGGGGCCGGCCACATGGCTGAACACCTCTCCGCCGGCCACGGTGAGCACGACGGCGCCGCCGAACCACCCCGCGTGACGCATGAGTTGGCGCCGGGTCATGCCGTGTTCCGCAGCGGGTCCCTCGGCGCCGCCCGCCGGGTCCGGGCTCGGCTGATCGTCGTACGCGGTCGTGTCGTGCGCGGTCATGGGGTCACCTCCACCGTGCCGGTCATGAACGGATGGATGGTGCAGACGTAGGCGTAGCTGCCCGGCTTGGTGAACGTGTGGGTGTAGGTGCCGTGCGTGGCGAGGGCGGGGGAGTGCAGCGGGCCGCCCGGGCCGGTGCTGGTGACGGTGTGGGCGTCGGTGTCCTGATTGGTCCAGGTCACCGTCGTGCCCGCCTTGACCCTCAGCGTGGCCGGGGAGAAGGCGAAGTTCTTGATCGCCACCGTGTCCGCGGACACCGGCGTCGCGGCGGTGGTCCTCCCCGGCGAGGTCATGGGCATGGTCATGCCGGGCGGCGCCGAGCTCATGCCGGGCGACGCCGGGGTGCCGGGCATCCCGGCGAGCCGATGCTGACCCGGGCCGGGCGTGAGGGAGCCGGTGCCCGAGGAGCGCGGCGACTGGCCGCACGCGCTCAGGAGTCCCAGTGCACCGGCGGTGGCAAGGGCCAGCCCCGCCGCACCGCGCGATCGGCGCCCCGGGGAGCGGAAGTTGAGGTACATGATGTTCATCCCCACTGATCAGGTGATGCCGTGTGCGACGGCTCATGCCTGGTTTCACGGGTGGCGGTGCCGCGGGGTTCGGTGGATATACATGTTTTTATGGATTTCCCTGAACTAACTGGGCATGGCACGACAAACCAGTGCATATGAGTGATGATCGGCGTATGCCATGGAGTGCCCGAAAACGTGGCGAAGCGGCCGATCCCCATCGCTCCGGGCGCCGTGTCTCGGGTAACGGGACCATTTCGACCACGGACGAGGAACTGCTCCGGGCCCTGTACGCCGAGCACGCGGGCCCTCTGTTCCACTACGTGCTGCGACTGACGTCAGGAGACCGGCAGTGGGCCGAGGATGTCGTGCAGGAGACGTTGCTACGGGCATGGCAGCACCCCGCCGCGTTCGACCCGGAACGCGGTCCGGCGCGCGCCTGGCTGTGCACGGTCGCCCGGCGCCTGGTCATCGACGCGCACCGGGCCCGGCAGGCGAGGCCGGCGGAGGTGGGCGGCGACGCCCTGGAGCGGGCCGCGGAGCGGACGCCGGGCGAGGACCGGATCGAGCAGGCGCTGCAGAGCTGGGCCGTGGCCGACGCCATCCGGACGCTGTCCGCGGACCACCGCGCCGTACTGCTGGAGACGTACTACCGGGGCCGGACCGTGGCGGAGGCCGCGCGGGTGCTGGGCATCCCGCCGGGCACCGTCAAGTCGCGGTCGTACTACGCCCTGCACGCCCTGAAGCTGGCGCTGCGGGAACGGGGCATCGAGCCATGACCACGGCGTGGAGGAGGTGCCGGCCGTGAACGCGGACCATGACGACCATGACGCCCTCCGGCTGTCGCTGGGCGGGTACGTTCTGGGCGCGCTGTCCCCGGCGGAGACCGCCCGGGTGCGTGCGCATCTCGAGGACTGCGACGCGTGCAGGGCGGAACACGCCGAGCTGGCCGGGCTTCCGGCGCTGCTGGCGACGGTCACCGCGGCGGAGGCCGAGGGCCGGCCCGTGCCGGTCGGTGAGGAGCACCCGGCGGACCGGCTGGTGCGCCGGGCGGCGGAGGGTGCCGGGGGCTCACGCCGGCCGCCGACCGGCACGGCCGAGGTGCCCCGGGCTCAGGAGGCGAGCCTGCTCGACCGGCTGCTCGAGAAGGCCGCCGCCAGGCGCCGCAGGACTTGGCGGCGGCAACTGGCCGGTGCGGTCGCCTCGCTGACGCTGGTCGCCGGCGCGGCGGTCGGCGGCACCTGGCTGGCGATCAGCGGGTCCGTGGCCGGTCAGGCGAGACAGCCCGCACCGGTCACGCCCGCTCCGTCGCGCGTCTTCGCCGGAAGCGACCCGGGCACCGGTGTCACGGCCACGGTGCGGGTCTCGCCCTCGGCGTGGGGCAGCGTGGTGCAGATCTCCGCCCGGGGCGCGCCCGCGGGCATCACCTGCCGGCTGCAGGCGGTCGGCCCCGGTGGAACCAGGGCGGACGCCGCCACCTGGCGCGCGGGCGAGTACCCGGCCGGCACCACCGTCCCCGGCGCGGTCCCCCTGTCCCCGTCGGCCATCGAGCACTTCGAGATCGTCGCGGGAAACGGTCAGAAGCTGGTCACGATCCGGGCGTGAGGAGTGGGTTCACATCCAAAAAGTTGAACAAAAGGCGTGAATCGCTCGAACCATATCTGCTCGTCGTCCGTAGAACTGAATGAGTGCCCACAGGTTCCTACGCAGAAGAGCCAGAAGACCATGTACGTGACCGATTCCGCCCGCGCCGGCCCGCCCGCCGCACCGTTCTGCCGGCACCAGGCGACCCTCACCCTGCCCGCGCAGGAAGCGCATGTCCCGGCCGCCCGTCATCTCGCGGCCGAGCTGCTGGAGTGCTGGCACGTGCCCGAGAGCGACCGGGACTCCGCCGTCCTCATCGTCGACGAACTCGCCGCCAACGCCGCCCAGTACGGCCGCGAACGCATGACGCTGCTACTCGCCCTCGACGGCGGCACCCTCCACATCGTGGTCAGCGACTCCGGAACGGCGGTCGAGCGCGTCCGCCACGACGTGGCCCCGGACGAGCACGGGCGCGGCACCGGCATCGTCGACTCCCTCGCCCAGTCGACCGAGGTCCACCAGACGTGCGGCGGCCGGGAGGTCCGCGCCTGCCTGCGGTGCTCGGCGTGATCGAGCCCGTACGCTTCCGGCGACCGGCCACCGCAGGACCGCTGCCGTCCACCCGGCCGCACCCCACCCACGGCCGGTGTCGTCCGGGGCGCGGCGTGATCGGACAGAAGGGTACGGGCGCCCATGCCGGACACCGTCGATGTCGAGGCCGTCTTCCGCGCCGAGTACGGACGCGCGGTCTCCGTCCTCGTCCGCTACCTCGGTGACATCGACCTCGCCGAGGAGGCCGTGCAGGACGCCTTCACCACCGCCGTACGCACCTGGCCGGAGACCGGGGTGCCGCCGAGCCCGGCCGGCTGGATCATCACCACTGCCCGCAACCGGGCGATCGACCGGCTCCGCCGCGAATCCACCCGGGACGCCCGCCACCTGGAGGCCGCCCGGCTGCACGCGCCCGACGCACCGCCCGAGGAGGGCCCCGTGCGCGACGACCGGCTCCGGCTGATCTTCACGTGCTGCCACCCCGCGCTCGCCCTGCAGGCCAGGGTCGCCCTCACCCTCCGCCTGCTGGGCGGACTGAGCACCGCCCAGATCGCCCGCGCCTTCCTGGTGCCGGAACCGACCCTCGCCCAGCGCCTGGTCCGGGCCAAAGCCAAGATCCGCGACGCGGGCATCCCGTACCGGGTTCCCCGCGACGCCGACCTGCCCGAGCGGCTCGGCGGCGTCCTCGCGGTCGTCTACCTCATCTTCAACGAGGGCTACACCGGTGATCCCGCCCTGTGCGCGGAGGCCCTGCGCCTCGGCCGGCTGCTCGCGGCGCTCATGCCGGAGGAACCCGAGGCTGTCGGCCTGCTCGCGCTGATGCTGCTGACCGAGTCCCGGCGGCCGGCCCGGCTCGGCGCGGACGGCGTCCTGGTGCCGCTCCCCGAGCAGGACCGCACGCTGTGGGACCGCGAGCTGATCGCCGAAGGCCAGGACCTGGTCCGGCGCTGCCTGCGGCACGGCCGGCCGGGGCCGTACCAGATCCAGGCCGCGATCAACGCCGTGCACAGCGACGCGTCCGCCGCCGGGACCACCGACTGGGAGCAGATCCTGCGCCTGTACGACCAGCTGATGGCCGTGGCGCCGTCCCCGGTCGTCGCCCTGAACCGTGCGGTCGCCGTGGCGGAGACGGAGGGGCCGGCCGTCGCGCTGGACCTGGTCGACGCCCTCGGTCTCGACCGCTATCACGTGCTGCACGCCGTCCGCGCCGACCTGCTGCGCCGCCTGGGCCGCACCACCGAGGCGGCCACCGAGTACAGCCGGGCCGCCGAGCTGGCCGGGAGCGAGGCCGAGCGGGCCTACCTGGAGCGCCGCCGGCGCGAGACCGAGCCCATGGCGACGTGACCGGTGTCACCGCGGGCCCCCGGAATGAACTTGAGGACCTTAAAGGTTGGCAAATACATCCACCGAGACCTAGGCTCGGGCCGAATCCGCCCGTGCACCCCCAGCGAGGCATCCGTGACCCATCCCGCCAGCGAGCAGCCCGCCGACATCGTGGCCCGGCTGCGCGCCACCTTCGCCACCGGCCGCACCAAGCCCGTCGAGTGGCGCACCGGCCAGCTGCGCCGGCTGCGCACGATGCTCACGGAGCGCGGCGCCGACCTCGCCGCCGCCCTCCACGCCGACCTGGGCAAGAGCAGCACCGAGGCCTACCGCACCGAGATCGACTTCACGATCCGAGAGATCGACCACACCCTGGACCACCTTCAGGAGTGGCTGAGCCCGGAGCCCGCGCCGGTCCCGGCCCATCTGGGCGCCGACGCGACGGCCTGGACGCAGTACGACCCGCTGGGCGTCGTGCTCGTCATCGCCCCCTGGAACTACCCGGCGCAGCTGCTGCTCGCCCCCATGGTGGGTGCCCTCGCCTCCGGCAACGCGGTGGTCGCCAAGCCGAGCGAGCTGGCCCCCGCCACCTCGGCCGCCCTCGCCGAGCTGATCCCGGCCTACCTCGACACCGACGCGGTCGCCGTGGTCGAGGGCGGCGTCCCGGAGACCACGGCCCTGCTGGCGGAGCGCTTCGACCACATCTTCTACACCGGCAACGGCACCGTCGGCCGGATCGTGATGCGCGCCGCCGCCGAGCACCTCACCCCGGTCACCCTCGAACTGGGCGGCAAGTCCCCGGTGTTCGTCGACCGCGACGCCGACCTGGACGTGGTCGCGGACCGGCTCGCCCGCGGCAAGTTCCTCAACGCCGGCCAGACCTGCGTCGCCCCGGACTACGTCCTGGCCGACCCGGAGACCGCCGCCGCCCTGGAGACCGCCCTGGTGCGCGCGGTGGAGACGCTGTTCGGCGCCGACCCGGCGCAGTCCCCGGAGTACGGCCGCATCGTCAACGAGCGGCACTTCGACCGGCTCTGCGGCCTGCTGGGCTCCGGCCGGGTCGCGGTCGGCGGCCACGGCGACCGCGACGCCAAGTACATCGCGCCGACCGTCCTCGCGGACGTCGACCCGAAGTCGCCCGTGATGCAGGAGGAGATCTTCGGCCCGATCCTGCCCATCGTCACCGTGTCCGGCCTCGACGAGGCGATCGACTTCATCAACGACCGTGACAAGCCGCTGGCGCTGTACGTCTTCAGCGAGTCCGAGCGCACCCGCGCCCGCATCGCCGCCGAGACCTCCTCCGGCGGCCTCGGCCACGGCCTGCCCCTCGCCCATCTCACCGTCTCCGACCTGCCGTTCGGCGGCGTGGGGGAGAGCGGCATGGGCAGCTACCACGGCCGCTACTCCATCGAGACGTTCAGCCACCGCAAGGCGGTCCTGGCCAAGCCCCTGCACTGAATTCCCCTGCGCGGCACGGCGGATGTGCGAAACTCCGCCGAACGACCGCTGACTTGATCACCGCGGATGCCTCCGCCACCTGCCGGCTCGGCGACCTGCCCAGCGAGCTGATCACCCCGGCCGCCGCAGGATCCTTCTCCGGAACGGCGGCACCGGGCGCCGCCCCGGGTCCGGTCTCCCATCGTCTCGGGACCGGCGGCCCGGGCCGTGGCCCGTTTCCTGGTCTTGGAGGACGGGGGCCCGGGCCTCGCCTCGGTTCTCGGGCTCCTGTACGGCGGCTCCCCGAAGGTGGCCGGCCGTGGGTCCCGATCTCGGACGGCCGCCCCAGCTGTCCACCTGGGTCCCATCGTCCCGGGAACGGCGGCCCCAGCCCTTGCCCAGGTCCTGGCCTCGGGGACGGGAGCCCGAGCCGTGGCTGCCGGTCCCTGGGCTGCGGGGCCATGGCCGTGCCCTCGGCCCGGTCCTTCGGTCTGCGGGTACGGCGGCCCGAGTTGCCGCGCGGAGCGCCGGTCCTGGGGACGGCAGCCTCAGCCCCGGGGCCCCGGTCCTGGGGACGGCGGCCTCAGCCCGGGGTCCCGGTCTCGGGACGGCGGCCTCAGCCCCGGGCCCCGGTCTCCGGGACGGCGGTCCTGGCCGCAAAGGGCCCTGGTCTCGCAACGGCGGCCTCAGCGCCAACCAGCCCCGGGCCCGGTCTCGGGACGGCAGCCCCAGCCGTCCTGCCTGGTCCCCAGTCCGGGGACGGCGGCCCCAGCCCCGGGGTCCCGGTCTCGGGACGGCGGCCCCAGCCCCGGGCCCCCGGTCTCCGGGACGGCGGTCCTGGCCGCAAAGGGCCCCGGTCTCGCAACGGCGGCCTCAGCGCCAACCCAGCCCGGGCCCCGGTCCCGGGACGGCATTCCCAGCCGTCCTGCCAGGCCCCCGGTCCGAGGACGGGGTCCCAGGCTTGCTGCTGGGGGCCTGCCAACCCTTGACGGCGGTCCCCGTGCGAAGCGGCCCTCCCATAATGGGGGCCGGGTCACAGCCGTACGAAGGCTCGATTGACTACCATCGTGTAGACGGTCGTCCGGGCCGCACACGAAGACGGGGTGAGGGACGTTCCATGACCGAGGCGAAGGACGAGCGCCGGCCGGCCGGTGAGCTCGAGGCGAGCGTCATGGCCGCGCTGTGGGCCGCCGGCGCCCCGCAGACGCCCGGCCAGGTCCAGCTGAGCCTCGGCGCCGACCTGGCGCGTACGACGGTGACCACGATCCTCACCCGCCTGTACGACAAGGGCGTCGTCGAGCGGCACCGCCACGGCCGCGGCTACGCCTACCTCCCGGTTCGGGACGTCCAGGACGCGCACGGCCTCACCGCCCGCCGGATGCACAGCGAACTGGACCGGGACAGCGACCGTGAAACGGTCCTCGCCCGCTTCGTCGCCCAGCTCAGCCCCGACGACGAGCGGATCCTGCGGGACCTGCTCGAATCCGACGAACGATGACCGCACTCCTGCTGCTGCCCCTGCTGCTGCCCTTCGCCCTGCCGGCCCTGGCCCGCCGGGCCCTGGACCGGCTGGCCCCGGTCGCCGCGCTGTGGGCCGTCACCGGCTGTGCGGTCGTGCTCGCCGGCTGCTCGCTGGCCGCGCTCGGCTCGTTCGTGCTCATCGGACTGCTCAAGGTCCCGCTCTTCGCCGCGGTCGGCGAGCTGATCCACCCGCTGCGCACGGCCTCGGACCTCGTCGTCCTGCCGGCCGCCGCGACCTCGGTCGGTGCGCTCGCCGTCTGCGGCTGGGCCCTCGTCCGCTCGGTGCTGCACCAGAGCCGCGCCTTCCGCGCGGCCCGCACGGAGGCCGGGCGCCGCCCCTCGGCCGGCGACCTGTGCGTGGTGGACTCGCCGCGCCCGGACGCCTACGCGCTGCCCGGCCGCCCCCACCGCATCGTCGTCACCACCGCGATGCTGCGCAGCCTGGACGGCCCCGAGCGAGAGGCGCTGTTCGCGCACGAGCGGGCGCACAACGACGGCCGCCACCACTACTTCCTCGCCGCCGCCGAACTCGCCGCGCACTGCCATCCGGCGCTGCGCCCGGTCCGCGAGACCATCCGCCTCGCCGCCGAGCGCGCCGCCGACGAGGCCGCCGCCGCCAGCGTCGGCGACCGGCGCCTGACCGCCCGGGCCATCGCCCGCGCGGCCCTCGCCGGACAGACGGTCCGTAGCGAGCGCCCCGACTTCGCGGCCGCCGCGACCACCGGCCCGGTCCCCCAGCGCGTCCATGCCCTGCTGGCCGCGCCTGGTGTGCCGCGGGCCGGCCGTGCGATCGCCGCCCTGCTCATCGCCTGTACGGCCGTCTCCTGCGCCGCCTCGGTCGCGGGCCTGGCCGACTTCCACCACCGGGTGGAGATCGCCCAGGGCGACGAGACACCCTGACGAGCCGGCCCACGGTCCCTGACGCGCCGCCTCGCATCACCCCACCCCTTGGAACACCCCACTCCTTGGAACACCGCACCCATGCAACACCGCAGAGCAACGCGCGTAGAACAAGGACTGGCGCGGGCTGGGTTTTACGTATAACCTCACCCGCTAACCACCCACACCGGAAGGTCCCGATGCGACGCGTCGCCCTGGTCACCCTCGTCGTCGACGACTACGACGAGGCCATCCGCTTCTACACCGAGGCCCTCGGCTTCCGGCTGGCCGAGGACGCCCCGCGCCCCGACGGCTCCCGCTGGGTCGTCGTGGAGCCGGGCGGCCCGGACACCGGCACCGGCCTGCTGCTGGCACGTGCCAAGGACGAGGCCCAGCGCGCCCGCGTCGGCGACCAGACCGGCGGACGCGTCGGGTTCTTCCTGCACACCGACGACTTCGCCCGCGACCACGCCCGGATGTCCGCGGCCGGCGTGACCTTCCTGGAAGAGCCGCGGCACGAGCCGTACGGCACCGTCGCCGTCTTCCGGGACCTGTACGGCAACCGCTGGGACCTCCTGCAGCCCGCCGACTGACCCTTCCCCGCCGCTTCGAACCGCCTGCTCAAGGAAAGACCCGCCATGACCGCTACGCGCATAGACACCGATGTGATCCGCCGCCTCCCCAAGGCCGTGCTGCACGACCACCTCGACGGCGGCCTGCGCCCGGCCACCGTCGTGGAACTCGCGGCGGAGGTCGGTCACACCCTGCCCACCACCGACCCCGACGAGCTGGCCGCCTGGTACTTCGAGGCCGCCAACTCCGGCGACCTGGTGCGCTACATAGCCACCTTCGAGCACACCCTGGCCGTCATGCAGACCCGCGAGGGACTGCTGCGCACCGCCGAGGAGTACGTGCTGGACCTCGCCGCCGACGGTGTGGTCTACGCCGAGGTGCGCTACGCCCCCGAGCTGAACACGAACGGCGGGCTGTCGCTCAGCGAGGTCGTGGAGACCGTCCAGGAGGGCCTCGCCACCGGTATGGCCAAGGCGGCCGCCGCCGGGACCCCGGTCCGGGTCGGCACCCTGCTGTGCGGCATGCGGATGTTCGACCGGGTCCGTGAGGCCGCCGACCTGGCCGTGGCCTACCGCGACGCCGGCGTCGTCGGCTTCGACATCGCCGGCGCCGAGGACGGCTTCCCGGCCGCCGACCACCTCGAGGCCTTCGAGTACCTGCGCCGCGAGAGCGTCCCCTTCACCATCCACGCCGGCGAGGCCCACGGCCTGCCCAGCATCCACCAGGCGCTGCAGGTGTGCGGCGCCCAGCGCATCGGCCACGGCGTGCGCCTGACCGAGGACATCCCCGACCTCGCGTCCGGCAAGCTCGGCCGGCTCGCCTCCTGGGTGCGCGACCGCCGCATCGCCCTGGAGATGTGCCCCACCTCCAACCTGCAGACCGGCTGCGCCACCTCGATCGCCGAGCACCCGATCACGGCGCTGAAGAACCTCGGCTTCCGGGTCACCCTCAACACCGACAACCGGCTGGTGTCGGGGACGACGATGACCCGGGAGATGTCCCTGCTGGTCGAGGAGGCCGGCTGGACGGTCGAGGACCTGCGCACGGTCACGGTGAACGCCCTCAAGAGCGCCTTCATCCCGTTCGACGAGCGCAAGGCCCTCATCGAGGACGTCGTCCTGCCCGGCTACGCGGCCGCGCTCTGAACCAGTCCCCTGAGGTAGGCGGCCTGTCCGATGTGCTGAAGATCGTCGGACAGGACGCTCACCAGCCGCACGCCCAGGCTGACCGGCGGATCCCAGCGCTCGTCCACGATCCGTTCCAGATCCTTGGCGGCGAGGCCCCGCAGCGCGCCCAGGGTCTGCTCGTGGACGGCGTCGTAGTACCCGGTCAGCAGGTCGGCGGAGTCGACCCGCACCTTCGCGACCTTGGCGGGGCTGTGCCCGTACCCGGTGTCGTGGCGGGGCAGGTCGAGGCCGAAGCGCTTCTCCCAGCCCTGGCCCAGCCACACCTGGTCGAGGTCGAAGGCGTCGGCGATGTGGTCGTCCTGCACCCGGGTGAGATGCCAGACGAGCCAGGCGATGGAGTTGGCGTCGGGCGCCGGGCGGTGGTGCAGCGCGTCCGGTCCGAGGCCGTCGAGGGCGGCATGGACTTCTTCCTGGATGCGGCCGTAGCCGTCGATGAGGATGTCCTTCGCATGCATACCGTCCACCATCCCAAACAGCGGGCGCCCACGCGTCCGCAATGCCGCTTCCGTGAAACCGCGCGCCGTCGGGCGGCGCGCCGCCGTCAGGTGCCGGACCGGCGGCCGGAATCAGGAGACCTGGGCCCCCTGCCCGCCCTCCGTCTCCAGGAGCGCGACGAGCGCCCGCGCGGCGGGGCTGGTGGCGCGGTCGGGCGGCAGCAGCGCCACGGTCTCGTACTCCGTCTCGCCCGTACCCTTCAGCGGCAGCGCCGTGAGCGAAGGCCGTTTGTGCCGGAAGTGCCGGGGCACGACCGCGATCCCCAGGTTCTCGTCCACCAGGTCCAGCAGGCTGTGCACGTCGTTGACCTCCAGCGCGACCGTGCGCCGGACACCGGCCGCGGCGAAGGCGGCGTCCGTGGTGCGGCGCGGGCCCCAGTCCGGGTGGAAGTCCACGAAGACCTCGCCGGCCAGGTCCTGCGGGGTCAGCACCGCGCCCGTCGAGGCCAGCCGGTGGCCGGGATGGCACAGCACGGTCATCGGCTCGCTCGTCAGCGCCACCGAACGCAGCTGGTCGCTGTCTGCCTGGGTGCGGTAGGCGAAGGCGAGGTCGAGCCGGCCGGCCCCGACCTCCTCGGCCAGCGCGCCCGAACCGGCCTGGCGCAACCGGATCTCCACGTCCGGATGCCGGCCCCGGAACGCGGCCAGCAGCCGTGCCGGATGGACCCCGGCGATGCACTGCTCGGTGCCCAGTGCCAGCGTGCCGCGCAGCACCCCCTGCACCGCCGCGACCGCCTCGTGCGCCGCACGGACCTGCCCCAGGATCCGCTCGGCCTCCACCAGCAGCGCCCGACCCGCCTCGGTGAGCGTCACCCGCCGGGTGGTCCGCACGAACAGCGGCGCCCGCAGCTCCCGCTCCAGCGCCCTGATGGACGCCGAAAGACCCGACTGGGACACCATCAGGCGTTCGGCGGCCCGGGTGAAATGCTGGTCCTCGGCGACGGCGACGAAGTGCTGGAGATGGCGCAGTTCCATGATTGAGAAGCCTAGCCGCAGAATTCCATCGGATTCTTCTGTTGGACCGCTGCCCGGGGCGCGGGCAAGAGTGGGACCGGTGACCAGGAGCCCTACGGCTCCGGGGCGCCGGGAACACCGTGTGCCAACCCCCTCTGGAGTCGCGTTGTACACCGCACACCCCGACCGTTACGCCGACATGCCCTACCGGCGCACCGGACGCAGCGGACTGATGCTGCCCGCACTGTCCCTCGGCCTGTGGCACAACTTCGGCCCGGACCGGCCCGCCGAGACGCAGCGGGCCATTCTGCGCCGGGCCTTCGACCTCGGCGTCACCCACTTCGACCTCGCCAACAACTACGGCCCGCCGCCCGGCGCCGCCGAGTCCGCGCTCGGCGAGGCGCTGAAGGCCGACTTCGGGCCGTACCGCGACGAGCTGGTCATCTCCACCAAGGCCGGATACCTCATGTGGCCCGGCCCGTACGGCGAATGGGGCTCCCGCAAGTACCTGCTGTCCTCGCTCGACCAGAGCCTTTCGCGCATGGGCCTGGACTACGTCGACATCTTCTACTCGCACCGCCCCGACCCGGACACTCCGCTGGAGGAGACGATGGGCGCCCTGCACGCGGCGGTGCAGCAGGGCAAGGCGCTGTACGTCGGCGTCTCGAACTACTCCGCCGAGCAGACCCGCGAGGCCGCCCGCATCCTCGCCGACCTCGGCACTCCGCTCCTGATCCACCAGCCGCGCTACTCGATGCTCGACCGGCGCCCCGAGGAGCAGGACCTCCTCACCACCCTGGACGAGCTCCAGATCGGCTCCATCGTCTACTCCCCGCTGGAGCAGGGCCTGCTGACCGGCCGCTACCTCGACGGCATCCCCGAGGACTCGCGGGCCGCGAGCGACAGCCCCTTCCTGAACTCGGACGCGGTCACCGAGGACCTCGTCGCCCGCCTGCGCTCCCTCGACGAGATCGCCAAGTCCCGCGGCCAGACCCTGGCCCAGCTGGCCCTGGCCTGGGTGCTGCGCGGCGGCCGGGTCACCTCCGCCCTGGTCGGCGCGAGCAGCCCGCAGCAGCTCGAGGACAGCGTCGGCACCATCCGCAACCTCGACTTCGACACCGAGGAACTGGCACGGATCGACGCGATCCTGCGGGGCTGATCGCGCCGGGGTCGATGCCGGCCGGTGGTCGGTGACGAGGGGTCATCGGCTGCCGGCGTCGGCCGGCACCCGCTCCGCGCCTGGTGCAGGCCCGCCCGGCACACCCCGGCCCGGCCGCCGGTGGCAGCGGCTGCGGGGCCGGCCGAGCCGTTCCCGCGGGCAACGCATCAACCGAGCCGCTCTTCGAGGCGTACGGTCACGGCGTCGCCCTCCTGCTTGCCGATCGCCTTCCGGATGCCTGCCTTCACGGGGAGCTTGTGCCGGCCGTCGCCCAGAGCCATGAAGGAACTCCGGAACGGGTGGCCGTCGACCGTGCCGCGGACCTTGACCAGGCCGCGGGTGCCGAAGAACTCGGCCGAACGCGGCCAGACCACATAGGTCCAGCCGCCGTCCTGCCCGCTCTTCTCCAGGACCGCGGTGAACTCCACGTCCACCGGACCGCTCGCCTGCATGGTGTGCCTCCTCCTCCGCCGCGCGCGGCGCTCCGTCGGTCATCGTCCGCCAGGACAGACCCCCGCGCGCGGCGGAACTCATCGCAGGCCAGGCGCTGTCAGGCAGTCGCCGGTACCCGGTCCAGGAAGCCCAGGACCTGCCGAATGCGGCCCTCGTCGTCCAGTGTGACGACGTCGAAGCCGGCCACGGGCGCCGAGCCGTCCGCCTCGTCGACCAGCTCCCAGCCGAAGCGCGCCGTGTCGTGGTGTCCGTCCACCGCGCCGAGCGGGCGGAAGACGAACCCGGGGAACTGCTCGTGGGCCGCCGCGATCACCGCCGCGATGCCCTCGTGACCGCGGACGTCGGCGAGCGGGTCGGTGTAGCCGCCGTCGGCGGTCCACGCGGCGGCGACCGCCTTCTTCAGGGCCTCCGGCTCGGTGGCGTTCCAGGCCTCGAAGTAACGGGCGGCGGCGATCTCGTAACGGTTCGTGTTCGCGGACATGGTGGGTCAGCCTCCATCGAGGTCGTAGCTGCTGATAATCGCTGGTCAGGGCCGGATCCGGGGCTTCGCCGATCCGGTGTGACCACCATGCCGGAGCGCCGAGGGGCGGGTCGATTACCTGCCCGGTAATGCCCGGGGGTGCGAAGGCGTGGGTGCATTCAGGCCAGAACGGACGGTGAATATGCCAACAGACTGGCCGGAAAGTCATGGTGACAGTGTTTCGGGAGTGGCGATACTCGAACGTCAGGGGCACTTCACCGCACAGGAGCCGCACGGAGAGCGAGGTCGGGCCGGGCGCGACCAGCGAGGCGACGGGGGAGTGAGGCGTGCACGACGAATTCCTGTGCCATGTCACGGCGTACGGCATGTGCGACGGCCGGCGCATCGGGGTACCGCTCGGCACCTATCGCGCGCCGACGCTGGCCCTGGCCCTGTGGTGGCTGCGCGACCGCGCGTCCTGGATCGCCGAGCGCCTGGACCCGAGCCCGGCGGACCCCGCCTTCCCGGCGGGCTCGCTGGTGCCGGTCGGGGACGCGGTGGCCGACGTACCCGCCCTGCTGCGCGCCTGGTGCGCCGACGACGTCCGGCAGGAGCGGGTGGCCGACGAGCTGGCGGGCGGACGGCTGGTACGGATCGCCGCCAGCGACGACACCACCGAGTACGAGCTGCTCGCCGAGTCCGTCGACGCGCTGCGCATGCAGCGCACCCTGCCGGCGCTGGTCATGCCCGTCGCCTGACACGTGTCCGTCGGCCGGTGCCGCCCCCGCCTCCGGGCGCGTATGTGGGCGAATCGGTAGAATTCTGGCCATGGCGGAGCGGCCGATCGCCCCGACGGCGCCCGAACTCGTCCTGGAGACCGACACGGGCTCCACGCTCATGAGCCCGGGCCATGACTACCACGTCGGACGCGACCCGTTGAGCGACATCGTCCTCGACGATGCCCGGGTCTCGTGGCACCACGCCGTCCTGCGCTGTGACCACGACCGCTGGACCCTGACGGACCGGCACAGCACCAACGGCACCTACGCCGACGGCCGCCGGATCGCCGAGTCGGACGTGCGCCCCGGCAGTGTGATCCGCTTCGGCAACCCCACCGACGGCCCCCGCGCGGTCCTCGCCGGCGCCCCACGGCCCGCCCCTGACCGCCCCTCCTCCGTGTCGCTGCCCCTGCTGACCGGCACCTTCCGCCGGCCCAGCAGTGTGCGCCCGCTGCCGGTGCGCTCGGTCCGCATCGGCCGGGGCACCGACAACGACCTGGTGGTGGACGACCTGATCGTCTCCCGTCGGCACGCCGAACTGCGCGCCCACTCCGACGGCACCTACGAGATCGTCGACCTCGGCAGCCACAACGGCACCTATCTCAACGGCCGGCCCGTCACCCGCGCGGCCCTGGGCCCCGGCGACATCGTCGGCATCGGCCACTCCGCGTTCTGCCTGGTCGGTGACCAACTCCAGGAGTACGTCGACACCGGCGAGATCTCCCTCGACGTCCAGGACCTCACCGTCGCCGTCGACGGCGGGCGCAAGGTGCTCCTCGACCACGTGTCCTTCCCGGTGGGCGAGAAGTGCCTGCTCGCGGTGGTCGGACCGAGCGGCGCGGGCAAATCCACGCTGCTGAACGCCCTGACCGGGCAGCGGCCCGCCGACCGCGGCACCGTCCTGTACGACGGCCGCGACCTCTACCGCGACTACGCCGAACTGCGCCAGCGCATCGGTCTGGTCCCCCAGGACGACATCCTGCACCCCCAGCTCACCGTCCGGGCGGCCCTCACCTACGCCGCCGAACTGCGCTTCCCCGAGGACACCGCCGCGGCCGAGCGACGGGCCCGGGTGGACGAGGTCATCCGGGAACTCGGCCTGGAACAGCGCGCCGGCCAGCCCGTGCACAGCCTCTCCGGCGGACAGCGCAAGCGGGTCAGCGTGGCCCTGGAGCTGCTCACCAAACCCTCGCTGCTCTTCCTGGACGAGCCGACCTCCGGCCTCGATCCCGGCATGGACCGGTCCGTGATGACCATGCTGCGCGGCCTCGCCGACGACGGCCGCACCGTCGTCGTGGTCACCCACAGCGTCCTCAGCCTCGGTGTCTGCGACCGCCTCCTGGTGCTGGCCCCCGGCGGCAAGGTGGCCTACTACGGGCAACCCGACGACGCCCTCGCCTTCTTCGGCTTCGAGCAGTGGCCGGAGGCCTTCGAGGCCTTCGACCGTGATCCCGACCGCGACTGGGCCAGGGAGTACCGCGAGTCGCCGTTCCACCGGCACTACGTCGCCGAGGCCTCCACCCAGCCCCACCACCCGGGTCCGGCCCCCGTCTCCCCGGCACCGCCGCCCCGCCCCCGCGGCTGGGGCGCCCAGCTCGGCACCCTGATCCGCCGTTACGCGGCCGTCCTCGGCTCCGACCGCACCTTCCTGCTCGTCATGATCGCCCTGCCGTTCGTCATGGGCGCCATGGCACGCGCCCTGGCCGGCGGCCGGCTCGCCCGGGACACCGCGATGAACGCGCTGCTCATCCTGTGCGTCGGCGCCGTGCTGACCGGCGCCGCCAACGCGGTGCGCGAACTCGTCAAGGAACGCGTCGTCTACCAGCGCGAACGCGCCGTCGGCCTGCCCCGTTCGGCCTATCTGATGTCCAAGATCGTGGTGCTCGGCACGATCAGCGTCGTCCAGGCCGTCGTCCTCACCCTGGTCGCCCTCCTCGGCGTCGACCTGAACACCCCCGGCGGCCGGGGCGTCCTGCTGCCGCCGCTCGCCGAGATCACGCTGGCCGCCGCCCTGCTCGCGTTCACCGCGATGATGCTCGGCCTGCTCGTCTCCGCGCTGGTGCGCAAGGAGGAGGTGACGATGCCGCTGCTGGTGCTGCTCGCCATCGTCCAGGTCGTGTTCTGCGGGGCGCTGCTCCCGCTCAGCGGTGTGCCGGGACTGGAGCAGCTGTCCTGGCTCGTGCCCTCCCGCTGGGCGCTCGGCGCCATGGCCGGCACGGTCGGGCTGTCCCGGATCGTCCCCGGCAAGCTGACCGCCGACCCCCTGTTCCGTCACTCGACGGGTGTCTGGCTGCTCGACCTGGCCATGCTGGTGGTGCTCTCCGTCGTCTACGGGCTCGTGGTCGCCGTGCTGCTGCGCCGCCGCGAGCCCGCCGTGATGCGGAAGTAGGCGAACGCGATGGCCCCCACGCGGAAGCAGGCGTCCCGATGAGCAAAGCGCCCAGTCCCGGATTCCGGCCCACGCACGTCGTGCCGCCGCGCGGCATGCCCGCCTGGGAGGCCCCCGACCCGGCCCGGCCCACCCTGCCCCTCGACCCGCTGCTGCCGGTCGAGCTCGTGGAGCGGCGCGGCGACTGGGGGTACATCCGCTGCGCCAACGGCTGGGGCGCCTGGGTCGACGGCCGCCGGCTCGTCGCCGTACCCGAGGACCCGCCCGCCGCCGACGGCTCGGCGGACACCGCCGATCCACGGCCCGCGCTGGCCCGCGCCGAGCAGGCCCTGGCCGACTACCGGTCGGCGGTGGAGGAGCTGGCCGCCGGCACCCTGGACGGCGAGGACTTCCAGGACCGCACCCGGGGCCTGAGGATCGGGATCGTGGTCGACGGGGAGTCCATGTGGCTGTACGACCCGGAGGAGGGCCGCTGGGTGTACGGCGACGGACGGCGGCTGACCACCTACGCCACCGACCGGGAGGTCACCGGCGAGGACGGTACCGGGCACGCCCCGACCCGGCTGGTCGCGCCCGAGGGCGAGCGCTGATGGCGCGCGAGACCAGCCTGTTCTCCGGCCGGCCCTCGGAGCTGATCGGCCGGCGGATCGCGGGCTACCTCGTCGAGAGCGAGATCGGGCGCGGCGGCATGGCCGTCGTCTACCGCGCCCGCGACCTGCGCCTGGACCGCATCGTCGCCCTCAAGCTGCTCGCCCCCGAACTCGCCCGCAACGACACCTTCCGCAAGCGATTCACCCATGAGTCCCAGGTGGCCGCGGCGATCGACCACCCGCACATCGTGCCGGTCTTCGAGGCAGGCGAGACCGACGGGGTGCTCTTCATCGCCATGCGGTACGTCTCCGGCAGCGATCTGCGCCGTCTGCTCGACCTGCGCGGACCGCTGCCGTTGCCCGACGCCGTGCGGATCGCCGCGCAGGTGGCCTCCGCCCTCGACGCCGCCCACGAGCACGGCCTGGTGCACCGGGACGTCAAGCCCGGCAACATCCTGGTCGCCGAGGGCATCGACACCGACCACCCCGAGCACGTGTACCTGACCGACTTCGGGCTGACCAAGAAGTCGCTGTCGCTGACCGGCTTCACCAGCGTCGGCCAGTTCGTCGGCACCCTCGACTACGTGGCACCGGAGCAGATCTCCGGCCGCCCGGTCGACGGCCGCTGCGACGTCTACGGCCTGGCCTGCGTCGTCTACGAGGCCCTCGCCGGCCGCCCGCCGTTCCTCCGCGACGACGACATGGCCCTGCTCTGGGCCCACCAGTACGACGATCCGCCCGCACCGAGCGAGGCCTGCCCCGGCCTCGACCCCGCGGTGGACCCGGTCTTCGCCAAGGCACTGGCCAAGAGCCCCGACGCCCGCCACGACACCTGTCTCGCCTTCGTCGCCGCCCTGCGCGCCACCCTGGATTCCGGCGCCGGCCCGGCCGATGCCCGTCCGGCGCCGGGGCCCGACACGGAGACGGACCACGAGGTGAGCGGGCCGCCGAGCCCCCCGCACTGGGCGGACCCGGTGTACCGGTCCGGGGCGACGTCGTGAGACCGCTCAGGGCCCGCTCACCTCGCCCCGCCGGTGGACCCGGTCTTCGCCAAGGCACTGGCCAAGAGCCCCGACGCCCGCCACGACACCTGTCTCGCCTTCGTCGCCGCCCTGCGTGCCACCCTGGATTCCGGCGCCGGCCCGGCCGATGCCCGTCCGGCGCCGGGGCCCGACACGGAGACGGACCACGAGGTGAGCGGGCCGCCGAGCCCCCCGCACTGGGCGGACCCGGTGTACCGGTCCGGGGCGACGTCGTGAGACCGCTCAGGGCCCGCTCACCTCGCCCCGCCGGTGGACCCGCCGGGCCAGCAGGCCGCCCAGGAACCCGGCGACCAGTCCCCACAGCGCCCCCAGGCCCACCGCCCGCCACAGCTCGGGCCTGAGGAACAGCTCGCCGGACAGCCCGCCCCCCAGGTTGCCGATGCCGAGCAGGGAGAGTCCGTAGTGCGCCGAGACACGGCCGACCAGGCAGATCATCAGCACCGCCAGCGCCAGCGCCACGGCCAGGTGTACGGCGTGCTGCCACAGGCGGACCCGGGCCGGTGAGCTAGCGGCCATCTGGAAGGCCACACCCAGCAGCAGGATCGCGTCGACGGCCACCAGCCACCACCACCGGCCGTCGTAGTCGGTGAGCGAGCCGAGGTTCAGCGCGGAGACGTCCGGGGTGCGCAGGATCGCGTCCAGGACGTGCGGGACGGGCAGGCCGAACGGACCGTCCACGCGGCCGTTCCAGGTCGCCCCGAGGCCGATGGTGAGGGCCAGCCAGGCCAGATTGGGCAGGCCGAGCAGGATCAGCGCGAAGGTCGCCGGAGCGTGATCGCGAGTGGCCGCCGTGATCAGCGCGATGACCAGGCCGACGACGACGTACGCGAGGAGCAGCACCACCATCGCGTGCGCCGCCGGGCGCACCGACTCCTGGAACCGCAGCAGCCGCCCCGGCACCGGCGCCCCGCGCGCGACCAGCAGCGCCAGCACCAGCACCCCGGCCAGCCACAGCAGGCCGAACAGCACCGTCAGCGGCACGTCCGTGGTGAAACCGACCCGGGGCGTGACGTCGAACAGGCCGGTCAGGTCGCTGAGCGTGCCGCTGCCCACGTCGACGGCGAAGGTCTGCCGGGCGCCGAGGGCCAGGCCGATCAGCGAGAGCAGCCACAGCGCTGCGATCCGGGCGGCCCAGCCGGCCAGTTCACGGGCCGAGGCGACCGCCCGGTGCCGCAGCGGGCGCAGGAATCCCCCGCCGATCGCCAGCGCGCCGACCAGGGTCACCGACAGCGGGATCACGGTGATCCCGGCCTGGGTCTGCGCCAGCGCGCCCGCGTTGCCGGAGAGTTCCACGCTGCCGCCGACCGCCGTGACCAGGGTCGCGGCCACCACTCGTGGGAAGGCGCCGTCCGGCAGGTCACCCGCTCCGGCCGCCCACAGCCCCAGCGCCGCCACCAGCACCATGACGGCCAGCCCGGTCAGCACCGCGGCCACGGCCTGCGCCCAGCCATGACGGGCGGCGGGCCGCGGGGACACGGTCGGAACGCTCACGGTTGACACGCTATGCAGCGGCCGGGCACCCCGCCCCCCGGGTGGGCCGTTCGCGTCGGCTTGCGAGCGTCACCTCCCTGCGACACACAATGGGATCAATGTGCAGCCAAATGCACCAAACGGTACTTGACTGAGAAAAGCCGCGTATCGCACCGCGCGTCGCACCGCGTACCGCGACGATCGCGACGGGAAGAAGTGCTCGTGAGCGCCGAACCTCCGTCCTCCGGCCGCCCGACCGGGCCGCCCTCCGGCCCGCTGTCGGGCTCCTCCCGGCCCCCGTCCGGACCACCGCCGTCCGGGCCGCCGCCGGGAGGCGGTGGCGGAGCCAGGGGACCGCACGGGCCGTGGTGGAGGTCCGTGCCGCGGGTGGCGGCCCTCACCGCCGCGGTCGTCGCCGCCGTGGTCCTCGCGGTGGTCTTCACCCGTCCGGGTGGCGGATCCTCTGCCAAGGGCGGCGAGGTCTTCCTGCAGTCCGCGAACAGCAGCGGCCAGGACCCGTTCACGGACTCCACCGCGCGGCAGAGTGCCGCCCCGCCCCCGCCTTCCACCTCCGCAGCGCCCTCCGCAACCGCCAACGCGGTGCAGGGAGTCGAGGGCGGGGCGCCCGGCCTGTACGGCGGCACCAACCGCACGCCCGCCTGCGACGTCGAGAAGCAGATCAAGTTCCTGCAGGCCGACCCGGGCAAGGAGCAGGCGTTCGCCTCCGTGGCCGGCGTCCAGCCCTCCGGCGTACCCGCCTATCTGCGCTCTCTGACCCCCGTTCAGCTGCGCGTCGACACCCGGGTCACCAACCACGGGTACCGCAACGGCGCCCCCACCACCTACCAGTCGGTGCTCCAGGCCGGCACCGCCGTACTGGTGGACGGCCACGGCGTGCCCCGGGTGCGCTGCGCCTGCGGCAACCCGTTGACCCCGCCCGTGGCCCAGAAGAGCGCGCCGAAGCTGGTGGGCGCCCCGTGGTCGGCGTACCGGCCCTCCAAGGTGGTCGTGGTGACGCCCGCACCGAAGGTCGTCAACGTCTTCGTGCTCTACGACCCCCACCACGCCAACTGGATCCAGCGCCACCGCGGCGACCAGAACTGCCGGCACGACCAGCACGCGAGCCCGCCGAAGTTCCCGCACCCCTGGAACCCGCCGCAGCATCCGTGCCCGCCGGGTACGACGTGCCGGCCCACGTCCGGCCGGCCGAGCCCGTCGACGTCGACTGCGTCGCCCTCGTCGTCCTCATCGAGCTCGTCACCGTCGCCGTCGAAGTCCTCCCCGTCCTCCTCGCCGTCGTCGTCGAGTGCGTCACCCTCGTCCACGTCCACGTCCTCGTCTCCGTCGCCGTCCTCTTCATCCTCTTCGTCCTCGCGCTCTTCCTCGCCGTCGTCACCGTCGGGGTCGAAGTCGTCGTCGCCGTCCTCGCCGTCGGGGTCGAAGTCGTCCGAGTCGAAGTCGCCGGAGTCGAAGACACCGTCCGAGTCGAAGACACCGTCGGAGTCGAAGTCACAGGAGTCGACATCGTCCGAGTCGCAGGCGCCGTCGACCGAGCGGTCCTCCGCCGGGCCGTCGTCGCCGTCCGCGGGCCCTCCCTCGGCCCGGACCTCGAGCGAGAGGTCGTCGTCGGAGCAGCGGACGGCCGGCTCCGCCGCGCCGCCCTCGGAGAGTTCCGCTCCGGCTCCGGCGACCCCGGCAACGCCCGGCGAGTCGGCCATCACCCCCACTCAGGAGCAGCCGCAGGGCTCGCCTTCGGAGTGAGCGGGCGCGGCCTGCGGTCGCGGCCGGGGCAGCGTGAGCATCGCCACTGTGCGCGGTCGGCGAACGCCCCGGGGGACTGCGGAGCCCGGCACGGGGTACGAGGACAGGTGCAACAGGCGACCGGCCCGGCCGGGCTTTCCGAGAGAGACAGCATGACCAAGCACCTGGGCGGGACAGTGATACCGACTGGTTTCGACGTACCCGTGGAGCCGCTGCGGCGCGCGGCGCACTACACCGGTGAACCCGGTTGCATCGCCGAGGCGCGCGCCTTCGCCGCCCACTTCCTGGAGCAGCTGCGCACCGAGTGGTGCGCCACCGCCGACCGCCGCGCCGACGGCGAGCTGCTCCTCGTCGTCAGTGAACTCGTCACCAACGCCGACCAGCACAGCAACGGCCCGTACATCCTGGAACTGGAAGGCACGGACAACGCCGTCACGGTGAGCGTCTACGACAGCAGTTCCGCCCTGCCCCGCCGCTTCCCCAAGAACCCCGAACGTGTCGGACGGCACGGCATGGAGATCGTGCACGCCCTGGCCTCGGAGGTCACGGCGGAGCGTGTGCCCGTGGGCAAGCGGGTGCGTGCCCGCTTCGAGCTGAGCCGCTGAACGCTGGATGCTGAAGGCTCAGGCGCTGAAGGCTCAGGCGTCGACGAGCATCCCCTGGCGCAGCCGGCTGATGATCCGCTTGATCAGCCGGGACACATGCATCTGGGAGCAGCCGAGCCGTGCCCCGATCTCCGCCTGGGTGGCCTCCTCGACGAACCGCAGGTGGATGATCTGCCGGTCCCGGTCGCTGAGCTCCGCCATCAGCGGGGCGAGCGCGTGGAAGTCCTCCACGAGCCGCAGCCCCTCCTCCTCCACGCCGATGAAGTCGGCGAGCACCGCCTCGCCGTCCTCCGTCCCGCCGCTGGTGAGCGCGGCGTCCAGGGAAGAGGAGTTGTACCCGTTGGAGGCGAGCTGGGCCTCGACCACCTCGTCCTCGGAGAGGTTCATCAGGGTCGCCAGCTCGGCCACCGTCGGATCCCGGTCCAGCCGGCTGGACAGCTCCTCGCGCGCCTTGGCCAGCTCCACCCGCAGCTCCTGGAGCCGGCGCGGCACGTGCACCGCCCACGTCGTGTCCCGGAAGAACCGCTTGATCTCACCGACGATGTACGGCAGCGCGAAGGAGGTGAACTCCACCTCGCGGGCCAGCTCGAACCGGTCGATGGCCTTGATCAGGCCGATCATGCCGGTCTGGACGATGTCCTCCATGTCGTCGCCGCGGCCCCGGAACCGTCCGGCCGCGAACCGCACCAGCGACATGTTCATCTCGATGAGGGTGTTGCGCGCGTACTGGTACTCGTGCGTGCCCTCTTCCAGCTCGGCCAGCCGGCGGAAGAACTGGCGGGACAGCTCCCGTGCGTCACGCGGCGCGACGGACGTCGGGTCCGCGATGCCAGGCAGTGATACAGATTCCTCGCCCGTCCTGTCCTGCTCGGTGCTCTCGGCGACCTCTGCTTCCGACCGGATCCCGGCGGTGTTCATTGCCTCTCCCACGAAAGTCACGTTTGTGTCCGCCTCGGTGGCTGTTCATCCTTTTTGGACTGTGCGCCGGTTTGTACCCGAAATCTGGTGTTTCATACGTCCCGACGGATGCGCTCACCGGCCGGGTACCCCCGGTCACGCCACGCATGCATGCGTCGGCGCCGGATCCCGCCATTCGCGTTCCGGCCGATGAGTTTCGCCGCGAGGATCGGTCCACATTCACGACCGCGTTCCCCGCTCAGGAGGTGCTCATGACCACCGACGGATTCATCACCTGTCTCTGGTTCGACGGCCAGGCCGAGGAGGCCGCGCAGTACTACGTGTCGATCTTCAAGAACTCCGCCATCGGTCGCGTCGGCCGCTACACCGAGGCCGGTCCCGGCCCGGCCGGCTCCGTGCTGGTCGTCGAGTTCACGGCCAACGGCCAGAAGTTCGTCGCACTCAACGGCGGCCCCCAGTTCACGTTCAACGAGGCGATCTCCTTCCAGATCATGTGTGCCGACCAGGAGGAGATCGACTACTACTGGACCAGGCTCACCGAGGACGGCGGCGAGGGCGGCCCCTGCGGCTGGCTCAAGGACAGGTACGGCGTCTCCTGGCAGGTCGTCTACGACCGGATGCCGGACCTGCTCGGCGACCCCGACCAGGAGAAGGCGGCCCGCACCATGAAGGCGATGATGGCCATGGGCAAGCTGGACGTCGCCGCACTGGAGAAGGCGTACGCGGGGGAGTAGCGGACCTGGGTCCGCCGGCCGTCACCCGGCCTCGGCGAGGATCTCGGTGATCACATGCCGGGAGTTCTCCGCCAGCGCCGGGTTGGTGTGCCAGTAGTACGGCAGCTGGATCAGTGAGATCGACAGCGCCCAGCCCCGCCCCCGCGCCCACTGGGCGTCGTCGGCGCCGACGGCCTTGCGGAAGGCGTCCCGGACGGACGCGGGAAGCAGGTTCCAGGCCACGATCAGATCCACGGCCGGATCACCCACTCCCGCGCAGCCGAAGTCGATGACGGCGCTCAGCCGTCCTTCGTCGACCAGTACGTTCCCGGGGGAGAGGTCGCCGTGCGCCCACACCGGCGGCCCCGCGTGCTCCGGCTCGCGCAGGGACTCCTCCCACAGCGCCGTGACCGCGCCACGGTCGACCCGAGCGCCCAGCTCGGCGACCGCCGCGCGGGTGGGCTCGTCCCGGCCCCGCAGCGGGCCGCCCCGGTAACCGGGCGGTCCGTCCTGCGGGTCGATCCCGCGCAGCGCCCGCACGAACCCCGCGAGGTCCTCGGCGAGCCGCTCCGGCTCCCGCACGGCACCGGTCACCGGATTGCGCCCTGGAAGCCAGCGGTGGACCGACCAGGGCCACGGGTAGCCCTCGTCCGGCTCGCCGGTGCCCACCGGTTCGGGCACGGCGAACGGCAGCAGCGGCCCGAGCCGGGGCAGCCAGCGCTGTTCCCGCCTCACGTCCGGTACGGCGCCGGGCCGCCGGGGCAGCCGTACCAGCAGGTCGGTGCCCAGCCGGAACATGGCGTTCTCGGTCCCGGAGGAGGCCAGCCGGCGTACCGGCAGCGCGGCCCACTCCGGGAACCGGCGGGCGATCAGGCGCTGGACCAGCGGGGCGTCGAGGTCGAGTTCGTCCGCGTGCATCCTCGGCGGACTCTGGCTGTCGTGGGCGCTCATCACGGCCCATCCCAGCGCCTCGGCGCCCTCGCCGTCCACGGAATTTCCCCCGTGGCGCCCTTGCGGGCCTCAGACCCGGTCGGCCGCGATCAGCAGGTACTGGAAGCTGCCGTTGCGGTAGGCGTCCAGGAACGTGTCCTCGATGCCCGTGACCAGATGGCCCGCCTCCCTGCGCAGTTCCCAGTAGGGGATCGTCGCCTCGGTCAGATCCTCGACGTGCACCGGCACCAGGCGGTTGCGTGCCATCGCCCTGAAGTACTCCGAGCGCGGGTGGATGTCGCAGATGTAGTGGGCGTTGATCAGCGACACCTCGCGCGAGGCCTGCCCGTAGGTGTCGTTGTAGCAGCCGGTGATCACCACATAGCGTCCGCCGCGGCGCAGCAGCCGGGCGTGCTCGGCGAACAGCAGGTCCAGCTCGACGTACATCGTGGACTCGTTGTTCCAGGACGCCGCGTACACGCCGGTCTCGAGGCCGGTGTCGAGCATGTTGCGGTGGTGGTAGCGCACCTTGTCGTCGATGCCCCGCGCCCGCGCCTGCTCGTTCGCGAACCCGGCCTGTTTGGCGGAGATGGTGACGCCGTCGGCGTGGCAGCCGTAGCGCAGATGTGCCACGACACTGCCGCCGCCCCGGCCGCAGCCCGCGTCGAAGACACGGTCGGCGGGGGTCAGGGGACCGAGGTGCGAGGCGAGCAACTCGGCCTGTGCGTGCTCCAGTCGGTGCAGTTCGGCGGTGAGGCGGTCCCGGCGCAGGGCCGGATCGGGCTCGTCGAGCACCGAGCAGTCGGCCGCCCCGATGCCGTAGTGATGGTGGTACAAGTCGTCGATCTTGCCGAGTTCGAGGTTGACCGGGTTCTCCTCGGCGTTCCAGTAGTCCGCGACCCGGCTCTGGTAGGTGGACTGGGCCGGGACCGGAACGGGCGTGGTCCGGTCAACGGGGGCAGTGGTCAACGATGGCTCCTCGTGGTGCATGTGACGGTGTTTCGGAAAGAGGGGCGGTCACCAGTAGTCGGGCAGGTGGTAGCGGTGGGTGTTGGTGGCGTGCCACTCGTGGTTGCCGGACACCCAGGCGGCGAGCCCCCGGGCGTACCGCTCCACGAGGGGCGAGGTGGCGGACAGTACGGCCGACTCCTCCTCGAAGGCCTCCATGATCCGGTTGTGGATCTCGACGGACTTCAGATAGGCGGCCTTCAGCCCGCACCGCTCGTTGGCGGCGACGACCTGCGGCAGGTTCAGATGGTCGGGGTCGCTCGCCAGTTCCTTGGTGAAGGAGTAGAGGTCGTTGACGATCGTGGTGGCGTTGCAGGCCAGGGCCGTGATCCGCTGGATCTCGGGGCGGGCGTAGATCTGTTCGGGCAGTTCATAGCCGTCCACGGCGTCGACGAGCGACAGACAGGGACGGAAGTTGTTGAACTGCCGCATCACCAGGTACTCCCAGACCCGCGGCACGTACCCCGTCTCCATCCAGGCGGCCTCGGCGAGATAACCCATGTGCAGCCGGGCGATGTCGTGCACGAACCGGTCGGTCTGGCTGGGCGTGGCGAACGTGGCGTAGTCCTCGAGGGCGAAGCGGTACGAACGCAGCGGACCGTCGGCCTGGATGCCCCGGCGCCACTCCTCCTCCAGCTCCGGGATGCCGTGGTAGGGGTCGAGCGCCGACTGCGCGATGATCAGCGGGCCGCCCAGGCCGCGCCGTGATCCGCCCCTGCCCTCGTCCTCCTCGCAGTAGCAGGAGTCGACGATGTTCTCGGCCAGCAGCAGCTTCCCGGCGGCGGTGAGACGGTCCAGGTCGAGGCCGCCCGGGTGCTGGAGCACGACGGCCCGGCCGAACTGGAAGCCGGAGAAGTCTCCCTTCCAGGCCGTGGGAAACAGGTCCAGCTCCCGTGCCCAGGTCTCCAGGCGGCGGTCGACCTCGGCCGTCTTCTCGGGGTCGGCGGGCACCGCGGGCCGGTACAGCAGCCCGGGGATGGCTCCGCTGCGCCGGTTCTTGAGGCTCTGGGCGAGGTTCGGGGGGCCGGGCAGCCGGTAGCCGGTCGTGGGTGTGGTCATGGGGTGCTCCAGGCGGTCATTCGGGGAGCCGGCCGATCTGGACGTTCTCCAGGATCCCGGCCGCGTCGGGCACGAGAATGGCCAGCGAGTAGTAAGCGGTCACCAGGTAGTTGACGATCGCGGCAGAGTCGATGCCCATGAACCGGACGTTCAGGCCCGGCTGGTGCTCCTCCGGGATGCCGGTCTGATAGAGGCCGATGACCCCCTGGTCGGCCTCGCCGGTGCGCAGGGCGATGATGCTGCTGGTGTGGTCGTCGCTGATCGGGATCTTGCCACAGGGAAAGATCGGCACACCGCGCCACGCCGGTACCTCGTGGCCGTCGACGCTGACGGTGCCGGGAACCAGTCCACGCCGGTTGCATTGTCGGAAGAACGCCGCGATCGCCTTGGGATGGGCGAGGAACACCTTCGTCTTGCGCCGCATGGAGAGCAGTTCGTCCATGTCGTCCGGGGTGGGCGGGCCGGTGAAGGTGCTGATCCGCTGGCCGTAGTCGACGTTGTGCAGCAGCCCGAACTCCCGGTTGTTGACCAGCTCCCACTCCTGACGCTCGCGGATCTCCTCGACCGTGAGGCGGAGCTGCTGCTGGGTCTGGTCCATCGGGTGGTTGTAGAGGTCGGCGACCCGGGTGTGCACCCGCAGCACGGTCTGGGTGAGGGACAACTCGTATTCGCGCGGGGCGAGTTCGTAGTCCACGAAGCCGCCGGGCAGCGTGGGCTCGCCGACATGGCCCGCCTGCACCGGAACCTCGGCCTCGCCCTTGCGGTTCGTCGGCCGCCGCTGCCGCTCGACATACGCCTGGAGATGCGCGGCGAGGGACGGCACCCGCTCGGTGAACTCCTGCACCACGGCCCAGGGCAGCGCCAGCACCACGCCCGCGGTCTCGGCCCGCACCGAGGACAGCCACAGCGGATCGGACTGTCCGACCGCCTCGTCGCCCATCTGGTCGCCGTCGGTGACGACCCCGGTGATCTCCTCCTCGCCGTACTTGCCGGTGGCGTAGCGGGTGAACCGGCCGTGGACGACCAGATACGCCTCCGTCACCGGCTGGCCGGCCTCGAACAGCACCTGCCCGGCGCGTACCTCCCGGGGCCGGAAACGGCCGGCGATCTCACGCAGCACGTCGACGTCGGGGTAGCCGCGCAGGATGGGCAGCTCGGTCAGCGTCTGAGGGATGACCCGGATGTCGTCGGCGCCGTTCTGCTCGAAGTGCACCCGGCCGCGGCCCGCGCGCAGCGTCAGGCGGCGGTTGACCCGGTAGGCGCCGCCCTTGACGTCCACCCACGGCAGGGTCTTCAGCAGCCATCGTGAGGTGATGGCCTGCATCTGCGGCTCGGACTTGGTGGTCGTGGCGAGCTGGCGTGCCGCCCGGGTGCTCAGGCTGGTGAGCTGCCCGTCGGCCGATGGGTCGCGGGCGGGCTCGTCGACGGCGGGACCGGTGGCGCTGTCCGGTGTGGTCACATTCCCTCCAGCGGAGCTGTGTGCGAACAGGGGTGGCCGGATCGCCGGATGGTGAACGTGGTGATCCTGCACCCAGGCCAAGCCAAACAGTCCTGGTGAGGTGCCCGATACAGCGCGAAGGGGGCAGAACCCGGCACTCGGGTGCGTAAACCTGCTGATCGGGGCACGAGCGGCAAACGGTGTGCCCGGGCGCCGGTGCACTGCGCCCCCCGGCGGTGTTCCCGCGCGCCGGTGTGGTGCGCCTCCCCGCTGCTCAGGACAGGTCGGCGTACAGGACGGCCGCCCCGTCGAACCGTCCGGCCTTGAGGTCGCGAAGCGCCTGGGGAGCGCGGGAGAGCGGATACGCGTGCGTGGTCGCGCGGACGCCGTGCCGGGCGGCCAGGGCGAGGAACTCCCGGCCGTCGGCACGGGTGTTCGCGGTGACGCTGCGCAGCTCCTTCTCGTAGAACAGCTCGGTCTCGTAGTGCAGCGGCGGTACGTCGGTCAGGTGGATCCCGGCGAGGGCCAGCACGCCGCCGCGGTCGAGGGCGCGGAGTGCCACCGGGACCAGCTCGCCGGCCGGGGCGAAGAGGATCGCCGCGTCCAGCGGCTCCGGCGGCGCCTCGTGCAGGCCCCGCGCGGAGGCCGCGCCCAGTTCCAGGGCCAGCCTGCGGGCGGCGGGCTCCCGGGTGATCACATGCACGGTGGCCCCCTCGGCGAGCGCCACCTGGGCGCACAGATGGGCGCTGCCCCCGAACCCGTACAGGCCGAGCCGCCCGCCCTCGGGCAGTCCGGTCCGCCGCAGCGCACGGAATCCGATGATCCCCGCGCACAGCAGCGGCGCCGCCGCCAGATCGGCCAGGGCGCCGGGCAGCCGGTACGCGAACGCCGCCGGCACGGTCGTGTACTCGGCGTATCCGCCGTCGGCGTCCCAGCCCGTGTACCGCGAGCGCGGGCACAGGTTCTCGGCGCCCCGTGCGCAGTACGCGCACACCCCGTCGGTGCGCCGCAGCCAGGCCACGCCCACCCGGTCCCCGGCCGTGAAGCCCCGCACCGCGGCCCCGGCGCCCGCGACCTCGCCGACCACCTCGTGGCCGGGGGTCACCCCGGACCGGTGCACCGGCAGATCGCCCTCGGCGACGTGCAGATCGGTCCGGCACACCCCGCAGGCGCGCACCCGCACCAGCAGCTCGTCCGCCCCGGGCACCGGCACGGGCCGCTCCACCAGTCGCAGGGGATGCCCCTCGACCGGCCCCGGCCGCACCACCGACCACGCTCGCATCGTGTCTGCCGTCATCGCGCCGTCGCCTCCACCACCCAGTGTCCGGCGGCTTCCCGGTTCGGCGCGCGGGGCGCCCCCGGTGTGGCTAGCGTGAGCTTCGGGACATACCGCCTGAGGTGGGGATCATCCGTACGGACGCGAAGACCAGGAGGGCCGCGAGCATGGCCGTGCAACCCGAGGGAACGCCCTGTTGGGCCGATGCGATGTTCAGCGACGTCGAGGGAGCCAAACGGTTCTACGGCGACGTCCTCGGCTGGACCTTCGGCGAGTCGTCGTCGGAGTACGGCAACTACACGCAGGCCTACGCGGACGGCAAGGCGGTGGCGGCCGTCGTCCCGCCCATGCCCGGGCAGGAGGGCCAGTCGCAGTGGTGCCTGTACTTCGCCTCCCCCGACGCCGCCGCCACCTCGGAGAAGATCCGGGAGAACGGCGGCGAGGTGCTGATGGAGCCGATGCAGGTGGGCGACTTCGGCACGATGTGTCTGGCCCGCGAGCCCAGCGGGGCCGTCTTCGGCGTCTGGCAGGCCGGCAGCCACGAGGGCTTCGAGGCGACGGCGACCCCGGGGGCCTACTGCTGGGCCGAGGTCTTCACCCGTGAGCCGGAGAAGGCCGACGCCTTCCTCTCCGCAATCTTCCCGTACCGGATGAAGGACATCGTGGACGACGCGGTGGACTTCCGCATGTTCGACGTGGGCGAGGACACCGTCCTCGGCCGGATGCGGATGACCGACGACTTCCCGCCCGAGGTGCCCTCGTACATCAACGTCTACTTCACCGTCGACGACTGCGACGCGGCCGTGGCCCGTGCCACCAGGCTCGGCGGTGTCCTCCGGTTCGGGCCGATGAGCAGCCCCTTCGGCCGGTTCGCGGCGCTGAGCGACCCGCAGGGCGCGAACTTCTCCGTGATCGACATCACGACCACGGAGGGCGAGATGCCCAAGGTCGAGGAGGCCTGACCCGGCCGCGGCGGGGCCCGGCGCGGCCATGGCATGATCGTGCGCATGCGTGAACGTGTGGTGGCCGCGTGCGACGGGGCTTCGAAGGGCAACCCCGGACCGGCCGGATGGGCGTGGGTGATCTCCGACGGCGACGAGCGGACCCCCGCCCGCTGGGAGGCCGGCCCGCTCGGCCGGGCCACCAACAACGTCGCCGAACTCACCGCCCTGGAGCGGCTGCTCGCGGCCGTCGAGCCCGAGGTACCGCTGGAGATCCGGATGGACTCCCAGTACGCGATGAAGGCGGTCACCACCTGGCTGCCCGGCTGGAAGCGCAACGGCTGGAAGACGTCCGCCGGCAAGCCCGTCGCCAACCAGGACCTCGTCGTCCGCATCGACGCGCTCCTCGACGGCCGTACGGTCGAGTTCCGCTACGTCCCCGCCCACCAGGTCGACGGCGACCCGCTGAACGACTTCGCCGACCGCGCCGCCAGCCAGGCCGCCTCCGTGCAGGAGGCCGCCGGCAGCGCGCTCGGTTCCCCCGCGCCGCCGCCCTCGCCCGACACCCCGAAGGCGGCCGCCCCGCGCCGTAAGGCGCCCCGCCGCACCGGCGGCGGAGCGTCCTCGTCGCGCACCATCAAGGCGAAGTTCCCCGGCCGCTGCCTGTGCGGCCGCTCCTACGCGGCCGGCGAGTCCATCGCCAAGAACGCGCAGGGCTGGGGCCACCCGGAGTGCCGTACCGCCGAGGCCTGACCACACCGGGTCCGGTCAGCTGTCGAACGTGTAGAACCTCGTGTGGTCCAGCAGGTCCGCCGGACGCACGTCGTTCCACGGCTTCATCGTCTCGTCGAGGTCCACGACGTCCGGCGTGCCGCCGGCCGGCACGTACCCCGCGCCGGGGTGCCGCCGCTGCCACTCCGCCCACAGCTTGTCGACGTAGGCGTGGTGCAGCCAGAACACCGGGTCGTTGGGGGACACCCCGGTGGCCATCTGCCCGCCGACCCAGACGTGGACCCGGTTGTGCAGATTGACCCCGCGCCACCCCTCCAGGTTGTTGCGGAAGCCGTCCGAGGCGCTGTTGTACGGCGCCATGTCGTACGCCGGTATCGACAGCACCGACTCCACCTCGGCGCGCGTCGGCAGCTCGCGCACGGCCGTGCCCAGCGAGCGGCGCAGGAAGGTACGGCCGTCGACGCGTATGGTCAGCGGCCAGTTGCCGGCCGACGCGGCGAACGGGCCGTCCATCACCCGGCCGTCCGTGCTGCGACCGGTGCCGCCGAGGAAGTCCGGCGCCCACAGCGAGGCTCGCACCGTGCGGTCGGTGCTCCAGTCCCAGTACGGCAGTGCGACCGAGGGGTCCACGGACTGCAGCGCCTGCTCGAAGTCGAGCAGGAATCTGCGGTGCCAGGGCAGGAACGACGGTGAGCGGTGGCCGGTCCGCTCGCCGGTGTCGGTGTCCGACATGATGAACTCGTTGTGCGTGCGGACGAACTCGTCGTAGCGCCCGTTGCGCTTGAGTTCGAGGACGGCGGACACGAACCGCTTCTTCTCGTCGGCGGTCAGGGTGGCCTGGCTCTTGCGTACGGTCATGGTGCGCGATGCTCCGGAAAGTCCTTGGGGGGGGCGGTCAGTTGGCGGGGAAGGGCAGCAGCGGGGCGCCCTGCAGCTCGTCCACCGCGGCCCGGGCGGCGGCGCGCGGGGTGGGCACCGGGGCGTAGTGGCTGACGACGCTGATCCAGGTGCCGTCGGCGTTGCGCATCACGTGCAGCTGCACGCCGTCGACCAGCACCTCGTAACCGCCGCCGTGGTCGTGGTGGTGACCGCCGGAGCCCGTGGTCATCGGCCGGCCCTGTATCCGGCGGCCCTTGTAGACCTCGTCGAAGCTCCCCGGCATCGGCATGGGGTGCTCATGGCCGGCGGCCGAGGCGGCGGGTGCCGCGAGAGTGGCCACGGTGGCCGTCGCGGCGAGGGCCGCGGTCGCGGTGAGTGCGCGGCGCCGGGTGATGTCGGGCATACGGGTCCTCCTGGAGGGTGTTCCGGTGGTGACGCCGCATGCCTATCGGGGACTCCGGGACGGGAGGAAATCCCTCGGAACCGGTTGGCTGTGATCCGGACAATTAGCCACATGTCATACAGAGTTGAACCAAGATGATCTTGCCGTGGCCGGGGCGTGACGCGCTCCGGAACGGGGAATTCCTTGCCGCGCCGGCCCCGTTCCCGGCGGACCTTGCCGTCCGCCCTCCGTTCGAGTGGCCCGGCTCACCACGCCAAACTGACGCGATCGGGCAGCCCGGGCGCGCTGCTACCCTGCCGTTCCATATGACTACACAGGGTGACCGAGGAGTCCCGCCCATGGCCGTGCCCGTCTCGTTCGACCAGACCTCGTCCGGCTACAGCCTGCAACGCGCCTACTGGCTGGCCCGAGCGGCCGACCTGGCCTACAAGGACCGCGCCGTCATCGAGGAACAGGCGGCCCAGTGGGGCTTCGACCAGGTCCGCCACCACGAGACCCGGTTCACCCCGCCCTTCCCGCTGCAGGACACCCAGGCGTACACCCTGGCCAGTGACCGGATGATCGTCACCGCGTTCCGCGGCACCGAACCCACGCAGATCAAGGACTGGCTCACCGACTCCACCACCCCGCCGAGGCCCGGACCCGGCGGCAACGGATACGTCCACCACGGATTCGCCGAGGCCCTGGAATCGGTCTACCCGGCCGTCCACACCACCCTCGCAGAACTGCGCACCGACGGTCAGAGCGTGTACTTCACCGGGCACAGCCTGGGCGGCGCCCTCGCGATGCTGGCCGGCGCCCGGATGTACCTGGAGGACCCGCACCTGGCCGCCGACGGCGTGTACACCTACGGCCAGCCGCGCACCTGCGACCGGCTGCTCGCCGAGGCGTTCCACAAGGGATTCGGCGGCCGGATGTACCGCTTCGTCAACAACAACGACATCGTTCCCCAACTGCCGCCCGAGCCCGTCTTCACCCATGTCCGCGCCCTGCGATACATCGACTCGCACGGCCGGCTGCACGAGAGCATGCCGATGCTGTCGGCGCTCACCGACCGGGCGACCGGACTGACCGCCGACGCCTTCGCTCCCGCCTCCGACGGCCTGCGCGACCACTTCATGCACAACTATCTCGCCGCTCTGGAGAAGAACCTCGACTGAATGATCCGAGCCGCCTGCCACGCACGTTGGTGAATGGCCATTCACTCGGTAGGGTGAATGGCCATTCACCGAGCAGTCGTGTCGTACCCAGGAGCGCCGGATGGACCAGCCCGCCCCCATACCCCAGCCGCCCGGCCCGGCCCTCGCGCCCCCGCTGCGGGACCGGCTCACCATCCCGGTGCTGGCGTCGGGCGGCATCCTCATGGCGGTCATGCAGACCGTCGTCGTCCCCCTCCTGCCGGACCTGCCCCGGCTCACCGGCGCGTCCGCCGCGACCGTCTCCTGGACGGTCACCGCGACCCTCCTGTCCGGCGCGGTCCTCACCCCGGTGCTCGGCCGGGCCGGCGACATGTACGGCAAGCGGCGGGTGCTCACCTGCGCGCTGGCCCTGATGACCCTCGGCTCGGTGCTGTGCGCACTGACCTCCGACATCGGCCTGCTCATCGCCGCCCGCGCCCTCCAGGGCGCCGCCGCCTCGGTCGTCCCCCTGTCCATCAGCATCCTGCGCGACGAACTCCCGCCCGACCGGCGGGGCTCGGCGGTGGCGCTGATGAGCTCCACCGTCGGCATCGGCGCCGCGCTCGGCCTGCCGCTCGCCGCGCTGGTCGTCCAGTACGCCGACTGGCACACCATGTTCTGGCTGACCAGCGCCCTGGGCGCGGCGGGCGTGGCGGCGACCTGGTGGGCGGTCAAGGAGTCACCGGTGCGCGAGCCCGGACGGTTCGACGTGACCGGGGCGCTGGGGCTCGCCGCCGGCCTGGTCTGCTTGCTGCTCGGCGTCTCGCAGGGCGGCTCCTGGGGCTGGGGGAGCGCCCGGGTCCTCGGGCTGTTCCTCGGCGCCGCCGTCGTGCTCGCCCTGTGGTGGTGGCAGCAACTGCGCGCCGAACGGCCGCTTGTCGATCTGCGGCTGGTCGGCCGGCCGCGCGTCGGCCTGTCGCACGTGGCCGCCCTGCTGACCGGGTTCGCCTTCTACGCCAACTCGCTGGTCACCGCCCAGCTGGTGCAGGCGCCGAAGGCCACCGGCTACGGCCTCGGCCTGTCGATCGTCGCCACCGGTCTGTGCCTGCTGCCGGGCGGCGTGACCATGCTGCTGTTCTCGCCGCTGTCGGCCCGCATCTCGGCCGCGCGCGGCCCGCGGACCACCCTCGCGCTGGGCGCCGCCGTCATCGCCTGCGGCTACGCGGTCCGCATCGCCGACAGCCGCGACCTGTGGATGATCATCGCCGGTGCCACCGTGGTCGCGACCGGCACCACCCTCGCCTACTCGGCGCTGCCCACGCTCATCCTGCGGGCCGTCCCCGCCGGACAGACCGCCTCCGCCAACGGCGTCAACGTCCTCATGCGCACCATCGGCCAGGCCACCTCCAGCGCCGCCGTCGCCGCCGTCCTCGTGCACCACAGCAGCCCGGTCGCCGGCGTCGCGACACCCACCCTGCACGGCTATCTGCTCGCGTTCGCGATGGCCGGCGCCGTCGCCCTCGCCGCCTGCGCCGCCGCCCTGTCCATCCCCGGCGACGGCACCCTGGGCGGCCCCCGGCACGCCACGGACCCCACCCGCGGCCCCCGCGACCAGGCGATGGAGGGAGCATGAGAGGCGTGAGCACTCCACCCGCACCGAGCCTGTCCGCGCGCCGTGACGCCGAGGCCACCAAGGCGGCCATCCTCACAGCGGCCCGCCACCTCCTCGCCCGGCACGCGCACGCCGACATCACGCTCAAGGCGGTCGCCGAACGCGCCGGAGTCAGCCCGCCGTTGATCGTGAAGTACTTCGGCAACAAGGACGCCCTGTTCGCCCGCGTGATGTCCTTCGACACCGACGCGGACGCCCTGCTGGACGCGCCGCTCGCCGGCCTCGGCCGGCACATGGTCCGGCACGTCCTCGCGAGCCAGCGCGAGCGCGGCGCCGACCCGCTGCTGCGCATCGCCTTCGCCCCGTTGCACGGTGACCACGGCGACATCCTGCGTGCCAACTTCCGCGCCCAGGTGACCGAACGCCTCGCCGCCCGGCTCACCGGCCCCGACGCGGGGCTGCGCGCCGAACTCGCCGTCGCCGCACTCGTCGGCCTCGGCGTGATGTACGGCATCGCACGCGGCCCGCACCTGCGCGAGACCGACGCCGACACCATCGCCGACCGCTACGGCCCGCTCGTCCAAGCCCAGTTGACGCCGAACGACGCCCCTCGCCCACGAGGGTGAAGCCACCCGGCCCGCCCGCCGGAGCAGCTCGTTCCCACAGTAGCCGGGTGCCGGATGACACACTGGCGCCATGGACGAACGCGTGATCGGCAGGTCGGGTCAGTGGGCATCGGTGATCGGACTCGGCACATGGCAGCTGGGCGCCGACTGGGGCGACGTGGACGACAAGGAGGCGCTCGCCGTCCTCGAGGCCGCGGCCGAGGCGGGCGTCACCTTCTTCGACACGGCCGACGTGTACGGCGACGGACGCAGCGAGGAGACCATCGGCTCCTTCCTGCGCGGCCGGCCCGACCTGCATGTGCTGGTGGCGACCAAGATGGGCCGCCGGGTCGAGCAGATCCCCGAGAACTACGTCCTGGACAACTTCCGTACCTGGAACGACCGCTCCCGCCGCAATCTCGGCGTCGACCGCATCGACCTGGTCCAGCTGCACTGCCCGCCGACGCCCGTGTATTCCTCCGACGCGGTGTTCGACGCCCTGGACACCCTGGTCGAGGAGGAGCGCGTCGCGGCGTACGGGGTGAGCGTGGAGACCTGCGCCGAGGCGCTGACCGCCATCGCCCGGCCGCACGTGGCGAGCGTGCAGATCATCCTCAACCCGTTCCGCATGAAGCCCCTGTACGAGGTGCTCCCCGCCGCCCGCGAGGCCGGCGTCGGCATCATCGCGCGCGTGCCCCTGGCCTCCGGTCTGCTGTCCGGCAGGTACACCAGGCACACGGTGTTCGCGGCCGACGACCACCGCACCTTCAACCGGCACGGCGAGGCCTTCGACCAGGGCGAGACCTTCTCCGGCGTCGACTACGAGAGCGGGGTCGAGGCCGCCGCCGAGTTCGCCGCGCTCGCACCCGAGGGCTACACCCCGGCCCAGCTCGCGCTGCGCTGGATCATGGAGCAGGACGGCGTGACCACGGTGATCCCCGGCGCCCGCAACCCCGAGCAGGCCCGCGCGAACGCGGCCGCGGCCAAGCTGCCGCCGCTGCCGCCGGAGACGGTCACCGCGATCCGCGAGCTGTACGAGCGGCGGATCAGGGAACAGGTCGAGCACCGGTGGTAGGCACTCCCGTACCCACCGTTTGAACGAACGGCCGGGCGGATACACGACACCGCATGACGGCGGAAGGACAGCGCAGGGGGCGCAACGAGACCGAGGAGGAGCGGGCCGACCGGATGTGGGGCGATCTCATCCAGGAAGTCCGCGTCGCCCAGACGGGCGTGCAGATCCTGTTCGGCTTCCTGCTGACCGTCGTCTTCCAGCCGAAGTACGCCACGCTGCCCCACGCCGACCAGGTCATCTACATCGTGACGGTCGTCCTGGGCGCCTGCACCACGGGGGCCCTCATCGGGCCGGTCTCCCTGCACCGGCTGGTCTCCGGCCGCCAGGTCAAGCCGCGGGCGGTGCGGCTGGCATCCCGGATGACCCTGGTGGGCCTGGTCATGCTGCTCGCCACCATGACGTCGGCGCTGCTGCTGATCCTCCGGGTGGCCACGCACAGCACTTGTGTGCCGGTCCTGGTGTCACTGGTCGTCGCCTGGTACCTGCTGTGGTGGCTCGGCCTGCCCCTCTGGACCCGCCGCCGGCACACGTCCCCGTCCGGCGACGGGGACGCGCGCCCGTCCGGGGGCCCCGGCTAGGGGCGGACGTACGGCCGGGTCATGACCTCCATGTTGTGCCCGGCCGGGTCGGCGAAGTACGCGCCACGGCCCCCGAAGAGGCGGTTGATCCGGCCGGGCTCGCCGTGGTGCGGGTCGGCGTAGTAGGTGACGCCGAGCGCCTCCAGGCGGGCGATCATGCCGTCGAACCCTTCGTCGGGCACGAGGAACGCGTAGTGCTGCGGCTGGATCGGCTCGTCACGCTTCTCGTAGTAGTCGAGCGTCACCCCGTTGCCGAGGTCGACCGGCAGGAACGGCCCGAACGGGGCGCCGACCTCCAGCCCCAGGACGGCGGCGAGGAACTCCGCCGACAGCCGGCGGTCCGCGGCGAGGACGGCGGTGTGGTCGAGCCGGACGGCGGTCGTCCGGGTGTGCTGAACAGAGCTCTGCATGGGTGTCTCCGGGTGTCGGGGTCCTTGGGAAGCGGCGCCGGCCTGGGCGCCGGGGCTGGAGCACACGGAGACAACGGCGGGCCTCGCGCCCGCCTCGCGCTCACGCCGAGGCCGGGAACCTCACTCGTGCGTGGCACATGGCCGACCCGGCAGTCACCCGGGTGACCTTACTGATCACTACGGGCCGGGGCAACCGCCCGAGATCTTCAGCCCGCGGAGAGGATCTCGGCCAACAGCTCGTCGACGGGGGCGCGTTCCTGCCCCGGCGGCACGAGCCGATGGGTTTCCCGCAGGAACGCGGCGACCGCGGGCGCCCAGGCGAACACCACCGCGTGCTGCCGGCCGCCGTCCGGGCGGACGTCCCCGAGGAACTCCATGCGCAGCTCGTGCCAGGCACCGGTCGCGGCCGGCCGCAGCCGTACGTCGCCGACGCCGACGGGCCGCACCAGGCCCTCGGAGAGCATCTCCCGGTCCAGCCGCCAGCAGGCCAGCACCCGGCCGTCGTGGCCGAAGACGGCGGTGACGGCGAACGGGTCGTCGGCGTCGTAACGGAGATGGGCGAGCACGGGGCACCGGCCGGTGCCTTCCGAGCGCAGCTGTACCACCAGGGTCTTGTGCACGAAAACGGTCACGCGAGGGCCTCCGGCGACGATCGGCTCAGGGTCCTCCAGTACCCCCGTGACGCCCGGAATGCTCAACCAGGCGGCGGATTCCCGCCGGCTCCGGCGATCTGCCGGACGTACCCGATCCGGTCGGAGGCCCGGCTCCCGGTGCCGACGGCCTTCTCCAGGTCGTCGGTCCGTACGACGTCACGCACCGGCTCGTCCGGCAGCTCGGGGTCCTCCGGCACCCGGTCCAGCAGGGCGGCGCGGGCCGTGCGGGCGGTGGCGGGGTCGGCGGGGATCGCGGCACGCAGCGGGGTCGGGTTCTCGGCGGCCTCCAGTGTCTTGGTGGGCGGATGCCCTCGGCCCGGGCCACTCGTCCGCGTCCGGCAGCTCGGTCTCCCGGCCCGGCCGCAGGGCAACGAAGTGCGCACGAACCCGTCGTCGGCGGCCCGGTCCCAGGCCTTGCAGCAGCGCATGACCCCCTCCGGGGAGCGGCCGGCCGGCCGCGCTCACGGGCGTCGCGCGCCGCCAGGTCGGACAGCGGCGCGTCGGCCGCAGCGGGCGCGGACAGAAAGGGCCACAGGGACCCCAGGGACCGTTCTGTCAGCCGAAGGCCTCCCGCAGCGCGGGCAGCAGGGTCTTCGCCGACCAGTCCAGGTACTCCTGCTGCGCGTCGCCGCCGATCTGCACGAGCGCGATCTCCCCGAACCCGGCCTCGGCGTACGGCCGTACGGCCTCCACGAAGGCGTCCGGGTCGTCGCCGCACGGGATGGAGGCGGCGACGTCGTCCTCGTCCACGAACTGTGTCGCGGACTCGAAGGAGTCGGGGTGCGGCAGTTCGGCGTTCACCTTCCAGCCGAGCCCGAACCAGCGGAACTGGGAGTGGGCGCGCTTGACCGCCGTGTCCCGGTCGGGGTCGTAGCACACCGGCAGCTGGCCCACCCGGGGTTTGCCGGCGCCGCCGTGCCGGTCGAAGGCCTCCAGCAGCCCCGGCTTCGGCTCGGTCGCGATGACCAGGTCGGCGAGGTGTCCCGCGAGTTTGCAGGACTGGTCGCCGGAGACGGCGATCCCGATCGGCGGGGGCTGGTCCGGCAGGTCCCACAGCCGGGCCGAGTCCACGTCGTAGTGCGGCCCGTGGTGGGTGACATGGCCGCCCTCGAACAGCGCGCGGATGATCCCCACGGCCTCCTCGAGCATCTCGTGGCGCACGTCCACCGGAGGCCAGCCGCCGCCCACCACATGTTCGTTCAGGTTCTCCCCGGCGCCCAGCCCGAGCCGGAACCTTCCCTCGGACAGCAGCTGCACCGTGGCCGCCTTCTGCGCCACGATCGCCGGGTGGTAGCGCAGGATGGGGCAGGTCACATAGGTCATCAGCGGAATCCGCGAGGTGGCCTGGGCGGCGGCGCCCAGCACGCTCCACGCGTACGAGGAGTGGCCCTGCGAGCGCAGCCACGGAAAGTAGTGGTCGGAGATCACCGAGAAGTCGAACCCGGCCTCCTCGGCCCGCACCACGTGGTCCACCAGTTCCCGGGGACCTGCCTGCTCGGTCATCATCGTGTATCCGATTTGCACCATGACCGGCGAGTCCCCGGGTGGCGGGGAGGAAAACGAACCACCGGCTCCCGTCAGTCCGCCGGTGCCCGGAACGTCTGCAGGAACGTCCTCAGTGCCAGCCGGTTCGTGGCATCGTCCCAGGTCGCGGCCGGGGTCGTGAAGCGCAGGGAGAAGGCGTCGCCGCCGCCGGTCAGGAAGCCGCGCCCGAAGGTGTGGACCCGCGCGTCTCCCGTCCCCGCCAGCCACTCCAGGTCGGCGGCCTTGTACCCCTGGTAGGCGGTGGCCCGGACGGTGCCGACGCGGTGGTAACCGGGCAGCCGCTGCAGATCGGGTTCGACGTCGTCCCGCCAGACGGCCACGGGATCCGGGCCCACGTGCTCACTGTGCGTGACGGCGAGGGTGGGGGAGGTGCCGTCCGGGCCGAAGGTGACGCGGTAGGCGCCGCCGACGCGGGAGGTGGTCAGCCGCTTCCAGCCGTCCGGCAGAGCGACGGAGAAGCCCTCCGGGGCGGTGTAGGGGTGATAACCGGCCGGCAGGGCGGGTGAGCCGTTCGGAGCCGGGGCCGGGGAGGAGGACGCCGTGCCCGCGGTGTGCCTGCCGGACGGGGCGGCCGAGGCGGTGGGGCGGGCCGGTGCCTGGGCGCTGCCGGTGCCCGGCAGCTGGTGGGTCGCGGCCAGGACGGCGGCGGCGACGGTGACCACGGCCAGCGCGGTACCGGCCGCCAGGATCCCCCTGCTCGGCTGCCGCCCGGCCAGGCGGACGCCGGCGTACGCGCCGCGCAGCCGGGGTACGGGGGCCGGCTCGCGGTCGGCGTCGGCGTCCTCGTCGAGGGTGCGGATCAGGGCCTCCTGGACCACCTGCCGGGTCAGCCGCTCGCGCGAGTTCTTCCGCAGCAGCCCCTGCACGGCCTGGGTGAGTGAGCCCGTGCGCAGCGGGGTGCGCAGCGGCAGCCGGTCCACGGCCTTCAGGGTGGCGTCGGGCCGGCCGCGGTCACGGAACGGCGGCCGGCCCTCCACCATCGTGTACAGCAGCGCGCCCAGTGCCCACAGGTCGGCGGCCGGTCCGATGCGCTCGTCGCGGGCCTGTTCGGGCGAGGCGTAGGACGGTGCCGCGAGCCGTGGCACCAGGGTCGCACCGGCCAGCCCGAACCCGGTGACGACGACCGGGCCGCTGTCCCGGACGAAGACCTGGCCGGGGCTCAGCTCGCCGTGCGTGATGCCCTCGGCGTGCGCGGCCTGCAGCACGTCGAGCAGTTCCAGGCCGATCCGGGCCGCCCGCGCGACGTTGAAGGCACCCTCGCGGTCGAGGAGTTCGACGAGGGGTGTGCCGTCGATCCACTCGACGACCGTCCACAGGGTGCCGGCCTCCACCACGGCGTCGACGACCGTGGCCACCTGGCCGGGACACACCAGCCGCATCGTCTCGGCGGTCCGCACGACGCGAGCCGTGACCCGGCGCGCGGTGTCGTCACCGGCGGGCTCCGGCAGGGTGGTCTGGGCCACCAGCCGGGGCTGGTCCGCGGCCACGTCCTCGGCGTACCACCACAGGCGGTTGGTCTCGCGGGCGAAGACCTCCAGGAGCCGGTACCGTCCGGCGACCAACTCGTGTGCGGAGACGTGCGCCTTGGTCATGGTCATCCCTCGCTGAAACCCCTGTTGCGTGTCTCACAGAGGTACGCGGGGCGTGCGGGGGTGCGTTCAAAGAATCCGCGAGTCCGGCGCCGTTCCTGCCTTTCATTCAATTCTTCGAAAGGGCTTTCGAGTTTGGGATGGCCGCGCCCGGGGCCGTTCGACCTGCGGGTAACCGAGGGTAAATTCCCGGGGACGGCCCTGGCATCACAACAGCCCGAACTGCTCGGCCCAGCCCGTCAGCTCCCGTGGTGTCGTATTGCCGCCGCAGACCACGAGCCCGATCCGGGCGCCGTCGCCGACCCGGGCCGCGATCCGGCGGGCCGCCGACAGCAGACAGCCCGCGGCCGGCTCGGCCCACACCTTGGCGTGCTCGGCGAGGTCCAGCGAGCCCTGCACCGCGTCCCGGTCCGGTACCACCAGCACCTCCTCGACCAGCGCGGACACATGGTCGTACGTCAGCTGGGAGACGGAGGGCGCGCTGAGCGTGGTGACCAGGGACGACAGGCGCACCGGCACCGGTCCGCCCGCCCTCAGCGCGCCGGACGCGGCCTCGGCGCCCTCGGTCTCCACGCCCCAGACGCGCACGCCGGGACGCCGGGCGGCGAGGGCCGCCGCGACCCCGGCGATCAGCCCGCCGCCGCCGATGCTGACCACGACGTCCGTGAGGCCGTCCACCGCGTCCTCGGCCAACTCCAGCCCGACCGTGCCCTGTCCGGCGATCACCACCGGGTCGTCGAACGGGTGGACCAGTGTCAGCCCCTCGTCCCTGAGCCGTGTCACCAGCGAGAAGGCGCTGTCCATGCCGTCGGTCAGCCGCACCTGCGCCCCCGCCCGCTCGGCGAGCGCGATGGATCGCCCGGGAGCGGTACGGGGCATCACCACGGTCGCCTTCACATGCAGGGCCGCGGCCATCACCGCGAGGGCGATCCCGTGGTTGCCGCCGCTGACCGCGACCACGCCCGCCGCCCGCTCGGCCTCGCTCAGCGACAGCAGCTTCGCCGTCGCCCCGCGTGCCTTGAACGAGCCGGTGCGCTGCAGCAGTTCGAGTTTGGCGGTGACCGGAACGCCGAGCAGCTCGGTCAGCCCCGGACTCGGCACGGTGGGCGTCCGTACGACATGTCCGGCGATCCGCTCCGCCGCGGCTTCGATCTCCTTGATGCCGATCAAGGTGCTCCACCCTTCCGGCGCGGGGACGAGGGGCGCGCCGTTCGCACCCTGACCCGCGTGGACGCCCGGGGTCAACACGGTGTCGCAGCCGGCCCGGGTGTGCTGACCGGAGTGGTCGGTGGTGCGGCTGCCCGGGGTGTGGCCGGCGGCCCCGGCCGCAGGCCGGGCGAGGGGGGTCCGCGACAGGGCCTACACCTCGCGGCCCACCAGGAAGTCCAGCAGCCGGAAGAGGTCCCCGGCCGCCTCGGCGGCCAGCGGTGCCTGTGCGAGCAGTGCCCGGGCGGCGGCCGTGTGCGCACGGGCCTCGGTCAGCGCCGCGGTACGGCCGCCCGCCGCCTCGATCAGCGCGGCGGCCTCCGCGGCGCGGACCGGCGCGTCGAGCAGTCCGGGCAGGGCGCGGGCCGCCGGGGAGGCGAGCGCGGCCAGCACCGGGTACGTCTTCTTGCCCTCTCGCAGATCGCCACCCACCGGCTTGCCGGTGACGGCCGGGTCGCCCCAGATGCCCAGCACGTCGTCGACCAGCTGGAAGGCGACGCCGAGATACCGTCCGGCCCGGTCCAGCGCGCCGGCCGTGGCCTCGTCCGCCCCGCCGAGCACGGCGCCCAGCGCGGCGGCGCAGCCCAGCAGCGCGCCGGTCTTGCCCTCCGCCATCGACCGGTACTCCTCGGGCCTGACCCGCTCCGGGCCCGTCCAGGGCCGGGTGGCGAACAGCAGGTCGTCGGCCTGCCCGCGCACCAGATCGGCGAGGGCCGCCGACAGCAGTCGTACGGCGCCGGCGCCCTGCGGAGCGGTCGCGAGGGTCTCCACCGCCAGCGCGAACAGGGCGTCACCGGCGAGCACCGCCGGTCCCGTGCCGTACGCCTTCCACACGGCGGGGCGGCGGCGCCGGGTCGCGTCGCCGTCCATGATGTCGTCGTGCAGCAGGGAGAAGGCGTGCACCAGCTCCATCGCGACCGCCGCCGGGACACCGGCCCGCCCGTCGGCGCCCGCCGCCTCGGCGCCGAGCACCGCCAGCGCCTGCCGTACGCCCTTGCCGCCGGGCGCGGTGGCGGGCGCCCCGCCGACCTCGCACCAGCCGAAGGAGTACCCGGCCATCTCGGCCACCCACGGATGCAGCCGGCCCACCGCCTCGCGCAGTGCCGGGCGGACCAACTCACCGCAGCGGACGAGGACATCCTGCGCCGATGGCGGCGCCTGTACGGTGGTCACCGGGCCGCCTCCGCGTCCAGACCGAACTCCTCCTGGGCCCGGGCCACCATCTCCCGGGCGTGTTTGAGCCCGCTGCGCTCCAACGTCCTTGCCAGCTCGGCGAGTTCGGCCGCGGTCTCCGCTCGGTCCCGGCCCAGCTGCGCCCGTGACTTGGCCAGGCCCAGCCGGGCCAGCGCCTCGCCGCGCGGTTCGCTCATCGCGCGGAACTCCTCCAGGGCCAGCTCGTACATCTCCCGCGCCTCGGCGTAACGTTCCGCCCGGTACAGGACGTTGCCGCGCATCTTGTGGTTGTAGGCGAGGGCGCTGGAGAGGTTCATCGCCCGGCAGGAGGCCTCCGCGCGGGACAGCAGCTCCAGTGCCCGCTCGGTGTCCTTGTCGCGCACGGACAGGATGTCGGCGAGTCCGCGCAGCGCCCAGGCGTGCCCCCGCCGGTCCTCCGCCTGCTCGGCTATCTGCGCCGCCTCCTCGAACAGCGCGTACGCCGTGTCGTGGTCGCCGGTGTTGCGGTGCATCTGCGCGATGCCCTCCAGCGCCCACACCGTGTGCCGGGCCTCGCCGCGCCTGCGCGCCTCGGCCAGCAACTGCTCGTGCAGCCGGCCGACCGCCGCGTAGTCGCCCTGGATCCGGCCGGTCTCCGCGAGGCCGGCCAGTGAGTAGCCGCGGACGACGATGTCGCCGCCGCGCTCGCCGAGTTCGGCCGCGAGTCCCAGCAGCCGCCAGGCCAGCGGGAAGGCCCCGCGCTGCCGGGCGAGGGTGCCGCCGCTCCACAGCGCCCACGCCATCGCGGCGGTGTCGCCGGCCGCGCGGGCGGCGCGGTAACTCGCCTTCCAGGCCCGGTCCGCCTCCGCCGTGTGGCCGAGCCGCCGGTGCGCCTCGGCGACGGCCAGCCCACAACGGGCCGCCTCGGCGCTGCGCCCCGACCGCTCGGCCTCGCGCAGCTTCTCGGTGCCCTCCGCCAGCACTTCGACCAGCGAGGAGTTCACGGACAGGGTGGTCAGGGCGCCCTGGTACTCCGGGGCGAAAGCCTTGCCGTACATACGTACCTCTCTATACACGGCGTGTATACGCAGCGTGTATAGCATCTCGGATTGACGCCCCGGCCGAGGGGACCGGGGCGTGTCGGTCTGTTGCCGATCAAGACGCGGGGACGGCGAGGGGGGTTGCTCGTGCGACGCGGATCACCCTGTGAACGTTCAGTGCTGCTGGGTCTTGTTCGGGGTCAGCTCGCTCGGGCGCACCACGACGAAGCCGTCGCCCCGGAGCATCAGCTGCACGGCCTCGCCGGAACCGCCGCGCAGCATCGAGCCGATGGACTGGGAGCGGTGCAGCGAGGTCTGAAGATGCGCGGTCCAGCCGACCACCGCGTCCGTGTCGACGTACACCGGGGACTGCGCGGAGACCGGTATCACCAGCGGGTTGCCCTCGCAGACCAGACCGAGCCGGCCCTGCCCGCTGAACACGCTGTTGAACAGGCCGCCGCCGGCGATGCCGGACCCCTTCACCGTCTTGATGTCGTACGACAGCGAGGCGTCGAAACACAGCACGTTGCGCCCGTTGACGGTGAACTGGTCGCCGGGCTCGATCTCGACGATGAAGCAGTTCTGGGCCTCGTGCGCGAACCAGGCCTCGCCCTGTCCCCGCACCGCCATCAGGGGCAGCCCCTCACCGGTGACCGCACGCTTCAGCATGCCGCCGACGCCCTGCCCCTTGCGCTCGAACTTCAGGTCCCCGCGATGGGCGATCATCGCGCCCTGACGGGCGTACATCTCGCCGTTCACCGCGTACTTGACGCACTTGGCGTTCTCGACGGACATGCCCGGCTCCACCGCCGGCTGCACCACGTGCTCACTGGAAAAGAGATCACCCTTCATGCGGGGCATGGTGTCCCGGAGGATGCCATTCCGCCAAGATCACGCAAAGTGCACGAGGCTTGATGAGACCTCGGTCACATTCCGCCCTCGGAACCCGGGGGATTGAGCCGACGTCTCCACAGCCGACACACAGTTGGTCAGGCAGTGGCCACTCTATGGAGCGCATTCGTAAAGGATTGCCATAGAAGGTTGCGAAATCGATCATTCCACCTTTACGTGGACATGACTGATCCGTAAGGGTTACGCCTTGGGGCCCGACCAGCCCCCGTGACGTGAAACCGCGTCATGCGTCAAGGCAGTTGGGGATCCCGGCTGCCTCAGTACGAAGGAACCCTGATCCTTGCGTAGACCGCACATACGCAGCGTCGCAGTCGCCATCGCGGTGACCACCGCTGCCACGGGCCTGGCCGGAACGGCTTTCGCGGGTCCCTCCACGGGGGCGGAGCGGTCCTCGACGTCCACCACCACGAACGCCACCGCGGTGGCCGAGGCGGCGCGCACCGCGGCCTTCGCCCACGCCTCGGCGACCGGCGTCTCCCAGGGCGACGAACTGCACGCGCAGGACGTCATGCTCGACCCCGAGGGCGCCCGGCACGTCCGGTTCGTCCGCACGCACGACGGCATGCCGGTGCTCGGCGGCGACCTCATCGTCCACCTCGACCACCAGCTGGGCTACACCGGCGTGACCCGCGCCGCCGGCCACGCAGTCGAACCTTCCGCCACCCAGGCCAAGCTGACCGCGGACCAGGCCGCCGCCAAGGCCGCCCAGGCCGCCAAGGGCGACGCGGGCACCGCCCAGCTCGTCGTCGACGCGCGCGGCGGATCCTCCGCCCTCGCCTACCAGGTGTCCGTGACCGGCCAGGACGGCACCAACACCGTCGTCATCGACGCCGTCACCGGCAAGGTGCGCAGCAACACGCCCGACAGCGACGAGTTCCTGTCGCCGAAGCTGCTCGAGAACCTGCGCAAGCACGGCGAGACGATCGACCCGGCCACCGGCACCGCCTCCCCCGCCCCCGAGTCGCTCCTCGGCTCCGGCGTCTCCGGCGCCACCCGTTACCCGTCGGCCGCGAAGGGCACCGGCAAGACCCTCTTCGTGGGCAGCGTCGGCCTGACCACCACGGCGACCTCGCGCGGCCACTACCAGCTCAAGGACCCGAGCCGGTACGGCACCGAGACCCGGGACGCCAAGGGCTCGTACACCGAGAAGTTCGGCGCGGGCGCGCAGTTCACCAGCACCACCAACGTGTGGGGCAACGGCACGACCAGCAACCGTGCCAGCGCCGCCGCCGACGCCCAGTACGGCATCACCCAGACCCTGGACTTCTACAAGAAGACCTTCGGCCGCAATGGCATAGCCAACAACAGCAAGGCGGCCCAGGGCATGGTCCACTGGGGCAAGAAGGTCGCCAACGCCTTCTGGGACCCGACCTGCAACTGCATGCTGTACGGCGACGGCGACGGCCAGACCTTCAAGAAGCCGCTCGTCGTCCTCGACGTCACCGGTCACGAGCTGACCCACGGCGTGGTGGACGCGACCGCCAAGCTGCAGCCGACCTACGTCGACGCCGACGGCAACCAGTACGGCGAGCCCGGCGCGCTGAACGAGTCGCTCGCCGATGTCTTCGGCTCCAACGTCGAGTTCTTCACCAACAACAAGAAGGACACGCCGGACTACCTGATCGGCGAGAAGCTGGGCCTCGCCCAGAAGTTCCTGCGCCGTCTCGACCACCCGTCGCTCGACAAGCTCGAGGGCACGATCGACTACTGGTCGCCGGACACCTACTACACCGAGGTGCACGCCGGGTCCGGTGTCTCCTCGCACGCCTACTACCTCCTCGCGGAGGGCAGCGGCAAGAAGACCATCAACGGGGTCAACTACGACTCGCCGACCTACGACCACTCCACGGTCAAGGGCATCGGCCGGGCCAAGGCCACCGCGATCTTCTACCGTGCGCTCACCCGCTACATGGTCTCCACGACCGACTTCCACGACGCGCGCGTCGCGACGCTGAAGGCGGCCAAGGACCTGTACGGCGCGAACAGCACCGAGTACAAGACGGTGGACAAGGCGTGGGCCGCGGTCAACGTCACCGCCGCCAACACCCCGGCCGCGCATCACTGACGCAGCCGCCGCACCACCGGATGCCCCGCCCCGCGCGGGGCATCCGCATGTCCGGGGCGGCGGACGGACTGCCCCAACCGCCGCCGGTGCCACGAGCGACGCCTGAGCTGCCGATCCCGGCTGTGGTGAGCGCCCCGACCGGCGGGAGAAGGTGATGTGCCCGGGGCAGTCCGGGCGCGACCACGTACCGCCGGCTCGCCCGCCGCGGGCCTCTTGCCCGGCGGCCGGGTACGGCCCGCTCGTCCCTCGGCGGGTGGCGGCCCGAGCGTCCGCCCGATGACCAGGACCGGAGCCGCTCGCGGGGGTGCGTGGCCGACCCGCGCCGCCGGCAGGCGACCGCCCACCGAGGTGCGCGACCGCCGTGTCGGCGCGACCACGTACGGCCGGCTCGCCCGCCGCGGCCCTCTTGCCCTGCGGCCGGGTACGGCCCGCTCGTCCCTCGGCGGGTGGCGGCCCGAGCGTCCGCCCGATGACCAGGACCGGAGCCGCTCGCGGGGGTGCGTGGCCGACCCGCGCCGCCGGCAGGCGACCGCCCACCGAGGTGCGCGACCGCCGTGTCGGCGCGACCATGACCTGCGTGGGATACGCAGGCACGTCCCGGACGGTCCTGATGCCACCCCGGCAGGTCCGTCGTGCCCCGGGACCTCGCGCGAGGACCGGCCGGTTCGGACGCGTCCGCCGCGTCGCCGCCGCCCTGCTCACCGCCGTCGTCTGCCAGTCAGCGCCCGCGCGGGCGACCGCTCTGCCCGCGTCCGCCGAGCAGGCCTCCGGGGTCGTCACCTGGGCGGCGAGCGCCGACCGCATGGGCGAGACCACCGGTGCGGAGGGCTACCGGCTGATCGTGCACACCAGCGTCGGCGGCGACGATCTCCGCGTCCGCCTGAGCAACGCCTTCGGTGACCGGCCGTTGACCGTGGACAGCGTCTACGCCGGAGTGCGCAGCGAGGGCGCCGCCCTGCGGCCGGGCAGCAACCGGCCGCTGACCTTCGGCGGCGCCCGTACCGTCGTCGTCCCGGAGGGTGCCGCCGCCTGGAGCGACCCCCTGCCCGCTCCGCTGCGGGCCGGCACCGACCTGGTGGTCAGCCTGCACACCCCGGCCGCGGCCGGACCGGCGACCGGCCACTTGCTGGCGATGCAGACCTCCTACACGGGCGGGGGCGACCACGCCGCCGAGGAGAGCGGCACCAACTGGACGCGGACCACCGGCTCCTGGTGGTACCTCGACGCCGTGTCCGTACAGCCCTCCCGCAGCACCGGGAGCGTGGTCGCGCTCGGCGACTCCCTCACCGACGGCTGGCACTCCACCGCGGATCTGAACCGCCGCTGGCCCGACTACCTGGCGAGGCGCCTGCACACGGCCCGGACGGCCGTCCAGGGCGTCGCCGACGAAGGCATCGCGGGCAACCAGGTGCTCGCCGACGGCACCGGGCAGAGCGCCCTGCACCGGCTGGACCGGGACGTGCTGTCCCTGCCCGGAGTGCGCACCGTCTTCCTCTTCGAGGGGGTGAACGACCTCAAGGCGCACACCGGTGTCAGCGCGCAGGACCTCATCTGGGGCTACCGGAAGATCGCCGAGCGGGTGCACGCGGCGGGGAAGTGCGTGGTCGCCGCCACGATCGCCCCCTTCGAAGGCCGGCCCGAATGGGACCCGGCCGCCGAGGCCGTACGCCGGGAGGTGAACCGGTTCCTGCGCACCAGCGGGGAGTTCGACGCGGTCACCGACTTCGACCGAACCCTGAGCAGCCCCCACGACTCCGCACGGCTGCTGCCGCTCCTCGACGGCGGTGACCACCTCCACCCCGACGACAAGGGCATGCGGGCACTGGCCGACGCCGTCGACTTCCGCAGCCTCGACTGCACCCGCTGACCGGCAGTTCCGGCCGGCTCACCCCGCCCCGCTCGGCTCCGGCGCGATCAGCCCGCGGCGGTAGGCGATCGCCACCGCCTAGGTACGGCTCGCGGCGCCCAGCTTGGCCAGGAGGTTGGAGACGTGCACACCCCGCCGGCGTGCGTGCCGGCCGCCGCGAACAGCTCCTGCGCGTAGAACGCGTTGCCCTCGGCACGGGCCACGATGCCCCGTACGACGGCCTCGGGCAGCGGCCGGTCCTCCAGGGCCCGCACCAGCTGGGCGACCTGCGGATCCGGCAGCGGCCGCAGCTCCAGCCGCTCTACGGCCGGCAGCCGGACCAGCTCGGCGAGGAGCGGGCGCAGGGGGTGGCGGCGGTGCAGATCGTCCGCACGGTAGGAGGCGAGGACCGCCAGGCGCCGCTCGGGGCCGCCGCCCGGCCGGTGCAGCACACCCCGGCTGAGCAGGAAGCGCAGCAGGTCCCGGGAGGACCGGTCGGCCCAGTGCAGGTCCTCCAGGACCAGCAGCAGCGGTGCCACGACGGTCAGTTCGGTCAGCAGCCCGGCCATGTCCTCCGCAGTCCGGGCCGCCCGTCCGGGCCGCCCGCGGGCTCCGTGCCCGCGCCCGGCAGCCGGTCCACCGCGGGATGCGCGGCCGGCACGGCTGCGAAGCGCTCGTCGGCCGCGAGCGCGCCCAGGATCTCGGTGAACGGCAGATACGGCAGGCCCACGTCACCGAGGCCGACGCAGTGCCCGGTGACCACGGTGCTCCCCGCCCGCGCCGCCTGCCCCGCGACCTCGTCCAGCAGCCGTGTCTGAAGACGATCTGCGACACGCCCTCTTCCTGTCACCAGGGACTGACATGGGGCCTGTGACGCAGGGGACGGGACCGGTACTCAACCCCGCAGCGTCTCCGCCCAGTTCTTCGGCACCCGCCCCACCGGCCCCGGCACCGGCTGATCGACGGGATGGCTCTCGGGCGGCGCCAGTTCGGGCCCCGCGGTGTACAACTCCTCCGTGGTGTAGTCCCAGAACCACTCCTCACCCGGCTCGAAACTCCGGATCACCGGATGCCCCGTGGCCTGGTAGTGCGCGGTGGCGTGCTTCGCGGGGGAGTCGTCGCAGCACCCGATGTGCCCGCACCGCGCGCACCGGCGCAGGTGGAACCACCAGCCGCCGGCCTCCTCGCACTCCACGCAGCCGGTGCCGCTGGGCGGGACGCCCGGGTCGATCGCGTCGGCCTTGTCGCTGGTGCTCATACGGCTTCCTCCGCTCGCTCGACGGATGTGTCCGGCAGCTCGGCGGTCAGCGGGAGCAGCACCTGGAAGCGGGTGTCGCCCGGCACCGACTCCACGCGCAGGCTGCCGTGGTGCTTGTTGACGACGATCCGCCAGGAGATGTCCAGACCCAGCCCGGTGCCCTCGCCGACCGGCTTGGTGGTGAAGAACGGGTCGAAGATCCGGTCCTTGATCTCCGGCGGCACCCCGGGCCCGGTGTCCCGGAACTCCACCAGCAGCCGCTCGTGGTCGAGCGCGGTCCGTACGGTCAACGTGCCCGTGCCGCCCGCGCCGTTGATCGCGGACACCGCGTTGTCGATCAGGTTGGTCCACACCTGGTTCAGCTCCGCCGGATAGGCGGGCACCGGCGGCAGCGTGCGGTCGTACTCCTTCACGACCCCGATGCCGGCGCCGATCTTGCCGGAGAGCATCAGCAGGGTGCTGTCGAGGAGTTCGTGCACGTCGACCACGCGGTAGGGCGCCCGGTCCAGCTGCGAGTACTGCTTGGCCGCGTCGACGAGGTGCGAGATACGGGTGGTGGAGTCCTCGATCTCGTTCATCAACAGCTCGGTCTCGATGGTGTAGTTGAGCCAGGCGACCGCGCCGCCCAGGATCTCCTCGTCCACGGCCGCCGCGACCTGCTCCAGCCAGTCGACGTCGAGCCCGGCCTGCACGAAGGTCGGCGCCAGCTGCCAGCCGTGGTCGATGCCGTGGTCCTCCAGCCAGTCGGTGAGCAGGTCCTCCCGGTCGGCGGCCTCCAGCGGACTGAGCACCGGGGCCTTGGCGACCCGTTCGGCGGTGCGCTCCTGGATCTCGATCAGGCTCGCCAGCGCGTCCCGGGAGAAGGGCCCTTCGGCGACCACGGCGAGCTTGTGCCGCATCTTCGCGACCCGTTCGCGCAGGGTCGCGGTGGCCCGGACCGCTGCCGCGGCCGGGTTGTTCAGCTCGTGCGTGAGCCCGGCCGACAGCGAGCCGAGCGCCAGCAGCCGCTCCTGCTGCCCGATCGCCGCCTGGGTGCGCTTGGACCCGAAAAAGAGGCCCTCCAGCAGGTGCACGGCCATCGGGAACCACTCGGTCATGACGTCCGCGAAGATGTCCGCCGGCAGCACGAAGAACCGCGTCGGCTCCGTCACCCGCATCGAGTTGGTGTAGACCTGCGGCACCCGGTCGCCGAGGTAGGCCTGCATCGCGCCCGCGTACACCCCGCGCTGCGAGGTGCGGGTGACCTCCACGTCGTCGCCGCCGACCCGGCGGGACAGCACCACCGTGCCCTCGATCATCACGAAGAAGCAGGTGGCCGGGTCGCCCTCGGTGTACACCGGACCGGGCTGGAACAGCTCCACCCGCCCCGCGCAGCACAACCGGCCCAGCTGCTCGGGGCTCAGCTTCTCGAAGAGGAACAGCGAGCCGATCTCCTTGGGACTGCACGGCACGATCTGCCCGCTCATGACTGCTCCTGATCGCTCATGACTGTTCCAGATACCGGTGGACGAGCATCACGGCCATGGCTCCCTCTCCGACGGCGGACGCGACCCGCTTCGCGGACTCGGCACGCGCGTCACCCGCCACGAACACGCCGGGCACGCTGGTCTCCAGGTGGTACGGCGGCCGGTCCAGCTCCCAGCCGGCCGGCGGCCGCCCGTCGGCCGTCAGATCGGGCCCGGCCAGGATGAACCCGCGCTCGTCGCGCAGCACCGCGTCGCCCAGCCAGTCGGTCAGCGGGGCGGCACCGATGAACACGAACATCCACTGCGCGTCGACCCGTTCGCACGCCCCGGTCACGGTGTGACGCAGCGTCAGCTGCTCCAGGTGGTCCGAGCCGTGCGCCGCGTCCACGACCGTGTGCGGGCGCACCGAGATGTTGGGCGCCTCGTTGATCTGCTGGATCAGGTAGTGGGACATCGAGGCCGACAGGTCGGGGCCGCGCACCAGCAGCGTCACCGACTTCGCGCCCCGGGACAGGTACATCGCCGCCTGGCCCGCCGAGTTGGCGCCGCCGACGATGTAGATGTCCTGCCCCTGGCAGGAGGCGGCCTCGGTCAGCGCCGAGCCGTAGAACACGCCGCAGCCGGTGAGGTCGGTGCAGCCCTGCGCCTGAAGCTGCCGGTACTGCACGCCGGTCGCGAGGATCACGCTGTGCGCGGCGATCGCCGTACCGTCCGCGAACCGTACGACCCGGGCGGCGCCGTTGACCTCGAGTCCCGTCACCTCGCGGGTGGTCAGGATCTCGGCGCCGAACTTGGCCGCCTGGCGGCGCGCCCGGTCGGTGAGCTGGGCGCCGGAGACGCCGTCGGGGAAGCCCAGGTAGTTCTCGATCCGGGAGCTCTGTCCGGCCTGCCCACCGGTCGCCGACCGCTCCACCAGGACGGTCCTGAGCCCCTCGGAGGCCCCGTACACGGCCGCGCCGAGCCCGGCCGGCCCGCCGCCGATCACGATCAGGTCGTAGAAGTCGGCGGTCGGAGTCGTCGCCAGCCCCACCCGCGCGGCCAGCTCGGGCGCCTCGGGCTCGACCAGGGCCGTGCCGTCAGGTGTGATCACCAGCGGCAGCCGTCGCCCGTCCTGTCCGGCGGCCGCCAGCAGCCGCTGTCCCTCCGGTTCCTCCACCGAGTACCAGCGGTACGGCACCTGGTTGCGGGCGAGGAACTCGCGCACGTCGGACGAGCGCGCGGACCAGCGGTGCCCGACGACCTTGGTGCTGGGCACGGGCCGGTAGGCGCTGCTGCGCCACGCCTGAAGCAGGTCGTCGAGCACCGGATAGAGCTTCTCCTCCGGCGGATCCCAGGGCTTGAGCAGATAGTGATCGAGATCGACGACATTGATCGCGTCGATGGCGGCGTTGGTGTCCGCGTACGCGGTGAGCAGCACCCGCCGCGCCCCCGGATAGACGTCCAGCGCCTGTTCCAGGAACTCGATGCCGTTCATCTGCGGCATGCGGTAGTCGGCCAGGATCACCGCGACCAGTTCGCCGCGCAGCTTCAGCTCGCGCAGCGCCTGCAGCGCGGACTCCCCGGACTCCGCGCGCACGATCCGGTACGACTCGCCGTAGCGCCGCCGCAGGTCGCGGGCGACGGCACGGGAGACCCCCGGGTCGTCGTCCACGGTCAGGATGACGGTCCGCGCTGCCTCGGCGGCCTGTGCCATGCGTCTCCCACCCCGAGCGTCGGTTCCACGGGCCGGTGTCGTGGGGACCACCGCACCCGTTCGCAGCCATCGTATGTTCGATCGCCCCGATCCGCCCTCGGATAGCCGTGCGGGCCGGTGCCCGATAGTGGGCACCAGCACCGGGAGAGCGGCGACGACGAGGAGGCCCGCGCATGGCACGCACGATCACGGCAGGGGTGGACGGCACCGAGGAGAGCCTGGCCGCGCTGGAGTGGGCGGGCCGGGAGGCCGTGCGCCGTGCGCTGCCCCTGCGCGTCGTGCACGCGTGGCGGTACGCCGAGTCGCTCGCCGACACCGACCGGGACACCCAGCACGACTGGGTGTCGCAAGGGGTGGCGGAGGCGGTGCGGGCCGTCTCGGGGCGCCATCCGGGGCTCGCGGTGAGCGTCGACGTGGTCGAGGGCGAGCCCGTGCAGGCGCTGGCCCGGGCCGCGGCGGAGGCGGAGATGCTGGTGCTGGGCTCGCGCGGGCACGGGCCAGTGGTCGGGTTCCTGCTGGGGTCGGTCGGACAGCAGGTGATCGCCGAGGCGGCCCGGCCGGTGGTCCTGGTGCGTGCCGGGGACCGTCCGGCGGCCGAGGCCGCCGGACGGGACGTCGTGGTCGGCCAGCACGGCGACCCCGAGGACAGCGCGGCCACGCTGCGGTTCGCGTTCGAGACGGCCGCGGCCCGGGGCGCGGCCGTACGGGCCGTACGGGCATGGACCCTGCCGCCGGTCTTCGCATACAGCCCCGGCTCGCTCAGGCTCCTCGACGACGCGGGCGGTCTCGAGCCCTACGAGCGGCAGGCGCTGACCGAGGCGCTCGGGCCGTGGCGGGAGCGGTTCCCGGAGGTGCCCGTGTCAGAGCACGTCGAGCTGGGCAGCGCGGGCCAGGTGCTGCTGGTGGCGGCCGCTGCGGCCCAGCTGCTGGTCGTCGGGCGCCGGGCGCACCGTACGGCCGTGGGCACCCGGATCGGCTCGGTCGCGCACGGGATGCTGCACCACGCCGAGTGCCCGGTCGCCGTGGTCCCGCACGAGTGAGTCACTCGGCCTCGGTCGGCTGCAGGGTGGCCCGTGCCCTGGGCAGCACGTGGTCGATGTAGTCCTGGACGGCGGTGTCGAGTCCTATGTCGTGCTGGGCGCGCTCGGACAGGTACCAGCGGTGTTCGAGGAGTTCGTGGTAGATCTCGGCCGGGTCCATGGAGCCGCGCAGCTCCCGCGGGACGGCCCGCACGGTGGGCCGGAACACGTCCCGCACCCATCGGTGGGCCAGGACCTCGGGGCGGGCGGCGAGGGGGTCGCCGGGCGCGTAGTCGTCCTGGGTGGCCATCCAGCTCTCCAGGTCGTTCAGCAGCCGCCGCGCCTGGTTCTCCTCGGCGTCCAGGCCGGTCAGCCGCAGCAGCTGGCGCTGGTGGTGGCCGGCGTCGACGACCTTCGGCACGAAGGTGACCGTGTCGCCGCCCGCCGAGTGCTCGATCTGCATCTCGGCCACGTCGAAACCGAGGTCGTTCAGCCGCCGGATCCGGCGTTCGATGTAGTGGTACTTGCCCGCCGGGTACACCGAGGTACGGGTCAGCTCCTGCCACAGCCCCTGGTACCGGGTGCAGATCTCGTGCCCGAACTCCACCGGGTCCACGGACGGGTGCAGCGCGCCGGACGCCTCCAGGTCCAGCAGCTCGCCGCTGATGTTCACCCGGGCCAGATCCAGGTCGTACTCCCGCTGCCCGGGGCTGAGCCGTGGGTGCAGGTCGCCGGTCTCGGCGTCGACCAGATAAGCGGCGTAGGCGCCCGCGTCCCGACGGAAGAGGGTGTTGGACAGCGAGCAGTCGCCCCACGCGAACCCGGCCAGGTGCAGCCGGACCAGCAGCACGGCGAGGGCGTCCATCAGCCGGTGCATGGTCGCCGGGCGCATGGTGGTCTCGAACATGGAGCGGTACGGCATCGAGCCGCGCAGATGCCGGGTGATCAGCACCGGCTCCAGCGGGGCGCCCGAGCGGTCGGTGCGGCCGGTGACCACGGCGAGCGGGTCGACGGCGGGGATGCCGAGCCGGTCGAGGTCGCGCAGCAGCCCGTACTCGCGCAGCGCGGGCCGCTCGGCCAGCTCCTTGACGGCGATCACCTCGTCGCCGGCGTGCGCGTATCGCACGACGTGCCGGGAGATGCCCCTCGGGAGCGGCACGAGGTACTCCTCGGGCCACTCCTGAAGGGGCACGTCCCAGGGCAGGGCGAGCAGGAGCGCGGGGTGCTCCGGGTTCGTGGCGCTGATCTGCAAGGCCATGGCACGAACCCTAAGGCCCCGGCCGGGTGTTCTAGGAGGCCCGGTCCCGGGCCAGCTCGGCCGCCGCGCGCACCGAACCCCGGTGGACCGGCCCGTGACCGGGCAGCAGGGTGTCGGCGTCGAGCGCGCCGATCGTCCCGAGGGAGGCCAGGACGCCGGCGCGGTCGTGATGGAAGAAGTCGAGCAGTATCTGCGGCCCCTTGACGCGCGAGGTCGCGTGGCCGCTCACCAGGGTGTCACCGGAGATGACGATGCCCGCCTCGGGAAGGTGGTAGGCGCAGTGGCCGTCGGTGTGGCCGGGGGTGTGCACGGGCACCGGGCCGCCGGGCAGGTCCAGCGGGCCCTCGTTCGGGAACGGCTCGGGCGCGGTGACCGGATTGTGCTGGGTGCCGCCCACCTGGATCACGTGCCGCGCCCACGGCACGACGCCCGGCCGCCAGGCGTTGCGCACCACGTCGCCGATGCCGGCCTGGTGGAGGAAGTCCCGCCGTGCGTGCGGTACTTCGGCCGGGTGCAGGTACACGGGGGTGCCGTGGGTGGCGCGCAGGTACTCGGCCGAGCCCAGGTGGTCGTTGTGCGCGTGGGTGATGAGCACGGCGGTGACCGCCTCCGGTGAACTGCCCACCTCCGCCAGGGAAGCCAGGAGTCCCTCGCGGTCTCCCGGATAGCCGGTGTCCACCAGGGTGACGGCGTCCCCGTCCTTCAGGATCACCCAGTTGACGTGGTTGCCGTGCACCAGATGGATGCCGTCGGCGACTTGGTGTACCTCTGCCCGCATGATCTCCCCGAGCCCTGTGCGGCTGATCGTCGGGCACAGCCAACCAGATCCGCCCGTGCCCCGCACCGCGGGGGTCGCGTCACTGCACACCGTGCGGCCGGAACTGGATGCTGATGCGCGGCCCCGTGGCCCGGGCGGTCTTCGGTACGCAGTGTTCCCAGGTCCGCTGGCAGGAGCCGCCCATCACGATCAGATCGCCGTGTCCGAGCGGCCGCCGCAGGGACGCACCGCCTCCGCCCGCCGGACGCAGCAACAGGTCCCGGGGCGCGCCGACGGACAGGATCGCGACCATCGTGTCCTCCCGGGCACCCCGCCCGATCCGGTCGCCGTGCCAGGCCACGCTGTCCCTGCCGTCGCGGTAGAAGCACAGCCCGGCGGTGGTGAACGGCTCGCCCAGTTCCTCGGCGTAGTGCTGGGACAGGGCGTCGCGGGCCTCGTCCAGCACCGGATGGGGAAGCGGGTCGTGGGCCGCGTAGAAGGCAAGCAGGCGTGGTACGGCCACCACGGCGTCGTACATCTTGCGGCGCTCCGCGCGCCACGGCACGTCCGCCGCCAGCTCCTCGAAGAGGGCGTCGGCCCCGCTCAGCCAGCCCGGCAGGACGTCGATCCACGCTCCCGACCCCAGCTCGGTCCGGCGCAGCCCGTCCAGCGGGCCGAGCCGCAGCTCGTCGGTCTGGTCGAACAGGGAGCCCTGGAGGTGCGTGGACATGAGCCCAGCGTACTCCTTAATCGAATGTACGTTCCCATGTGATCACGAGGGCTTTCGATGCACCGATGTATCGGATACATTCGCGTATCGAAAGTGAGGGCCGATGGAAGACACCCCCAAGCGCGTCACCCGCCGCCGGGTCCGCACCCGGGCCAGGCTGCTCGAGGCGGCGTTCGAGGTGTTCGCGGCCAAGGGCTTCGGACGGGTCTCCATCGAGGAGATCTGCGACGCGGCCGGCTTCAGCCGCGGCGCCTTCTACTCCAACTTCGCCACCCTGGACGAACTGTTCTTCGCCCTCTACCAGGAGCGGGCCGACCTCATCGCCTCCCAGGTGGCCGACGCCCTCGCCCAGGACGGCCCCGCTCTCGACGTGCCCGCCTCGGTGGACCGGGTCACCGAGGTGCTGCTGCTCGACGTGGACTGGCTGCTGGTCAAGACCGACTTCCTGGTGCACGCAGCGCGCGACGAGGAGGTCGCCCGGGCCCTCCTCGACCACCGCGCCCGGCTACGGGAGGCGATCGCCGACCGCCTGTTCCGCGCCCGCGGCCACACCGAACTGCCCGCCGTGCTCGGCGATGCGGCCGGCGCCGCGCACGCGGTGGTCGCCGCGTACGACGGCGTCACCGTCCAGCTTCTGCTGGACAAGGACGTCGAGGCCGCCCGGGCCTGGCTGAAGCAACTGCTCACCGCACTTCTCACCGACGGCAGCAGCTCCTCATCGAGGATCTGAGGAAGGACACAGTCACGATGGACGCGGACGTCATCGTCGTCGGAGCGGGCCTCGCCGGCCTGGTCGCGGCGCACGAGCTCAACCGCCGGGGCCGCCGGGTGGCCCTGGTCGACCAGGAGAACGCCGCCAACCTCGGCGGACAGGCCTTCTGGTCCTTCGGCGGGCTCTTCCTCGTCGACTCGCCCGAGCAGCGCCGCCTCGGCATCAAGGACTCCTTCGACCTCGCCTGGAACGACTGGCAGGGCAGCGCGCGGTTCGACCGCCTGGAGGACGAGGACTCCTGGGCGGTGCGCTGGGCCCGCGCCTATGTCGAGTTCGCGGCCGGCGAGAAGCGGTCCTGGCTCAAGGGCCACGGCATCGAACTGCTGCCGACCGTCGGCTGGGCCGAGCGCGGCGACCTCAGGGCGGGCGGGCACGGCAACTCCGTACCCCGCTTCCACATCGCCTGGGGCACCGGCACCGGCGTGGTCGAACCCTTCGTCCGCCACGCCCGCCAGGCCGCCCGGGACGGACTGCTGACCTTCCACCACCGCCACCGGGTCGACGAGCTGGTCATCGAGGGCGGCACGGCGCGCGGGGTGCGCGGCACCGTCCTGGCCGAGGACCACGCGCCGCGCGGCGTTGCCTCCAACCGGGACCGCGCCGGCGACTTCGAACTCACCGCGCAGGCGGTCGTCGTCACCACCGGCGGGATCGGCGCCGACCACGACATCGTCCGCCGCTACTGGCCCGCCCGGCTCGGCACCCCGCCGGCCGAGATGGTCACCGGCGTCCCGGCCTACGTCGACGGCCGGATGCTCGACATCAGCGCCGAGGCCGGTGTCCGGCTGGTCAACCGGGACCGCATGTGGCACTACACCGAGGGCCTGCAGAACTGGGACCCGATCTGGCCCGGCCACGGCATCCGCATCCTGCCCGGCCCGTCGTCCATCTGGCTGGACGCCCTCGGCCGCCGGCTGCCCGACCCCTGCCTGCCGGGCTACGACACCCTCAGCACCCTCAAGTACCTGCGCACCACCGAGGACATCGCCGGGTACGACCACTCCTGGTTCATCCTCACCCGGAAGATCATCGAGAAGGAGTTCGCGCTCTCCGGCTCCGAGCAGAACCCCGACATCACCGCCAAGGACCGCAGGGCCGTGCTGCGCGACCGGCTGCTCGGCAAGGGCGCACCCGCACCGGTGCAGGCCTTCCTGGACCAGGGCGCCGACTTCGTGACCGCGGGCAACCTGGAGCAGCTGGTCGGCAAGATGAACGCACTGACCGACAAGCCGCTGCTCGACGCGGCCGAGGTGCGCCGCCAGATCGAGGCCCGCGACCTGCAGATGGCCAACCCCTACAGCAAGGACTCCCAGGTCCAGGGCATCCGCAACGCCCGCCGCTACATCGGCGACCGGCTCGGCCGGGTGGCCACGCCGCACCGCATCCTCGACCCTGCCGCGGGCCCCCTCATCGGCGTCAAGCTCCACATCCTGACCCGCAAGACCCTGGGCGGCATCCAGACCGACCTCGACTCGCGCGCCCTGGCCGCCGACGGCACGCCGATCGAGGGGCTGTACGCGGCGGGCGAGGTGGCCGGCTTCGGCGGCGGCGGGGTGCACGGCTACAACGCGCTGGAGGGCACCTTCCTCGGCGGCTGCCTGTTCTCCGGGCGGGCCGCCGGCCGGCACGCGGCCAGGCACACCGGCTGACCTCAGCGGGTGCGCTTCAGCAGCTCCGCCAGCACCGCGGCCTGGCTCTGCTCCGGTGCCTTGGACGCCGTCAGCAGGGTCACCCTGCCCTTGCGGACCGACTTCCTGAGGCCGTCGAGGAGTTCGGCGGCCTCAGGAGCGTCGAGCTCCGCCTCGTAGCGGCGGCGGAACTCCTCGTACGAGCCCTCGCCGGCGTGATACCACTTGCGCAGCTCGGTCGAGGGCGTGAGCCCTTTGGGCCACTCGTCGATGTGCGCCTCGTCCTTGGCGAGGCCGCGCGGCCACAGCCGGTCGACCAGGACGCGCAGGCCGTCGTCGGCCTCGGGCGGGTCGTAGATCCGGCGCACACGCACGCTCACGGTCGTCACTCCCTCTCGGAACGGCGGTCGCTGTTGCGAGCGTACTTGGCGCGCGCCCGGTCCGCCCGGCGGCGCCGCGGCCAGACTTGACCAGAATGAGAGGGGGACCGGAGCACAGGCGCCCCTAGTCTGTCGGCCAGCCGATCACCCGCCACCCCCCGAGGAGCGCCCGTGACGCCACCGCACAGACCGCCCGCCCGACGCCGTACCGCGCTCCTCGCCACCGTCCCCGTCGCCCTAGCGGCACTCGTCGGCGCCGCCGGACCCACGGCGGCGGGCACACCCGGCGCGTCGGGCGCGGGCGACCCCTACTTCCCGCTCAGCGGCAACGGCGGCTACCACGTCCGGCACTACGACCTGACGCTCCGCTACGACACCTCCTCCCGGCACCTCGACGGCAGGGCCGTGATCGCCGCCCGCGCCGGCCAGAACCTCAGCCGTTTCGACCTCGACCTGACGGGCCTGAAGGTCACCGGCGTCGCCGTCGACGGCATCCCCGCGGCCTTTCGGCGCGCCGGCCAGGAACTCGTCGTCACCCCCCGCCACACCCTGCGCACGGGCCGCGCCTTCCGGGTCACCGTCACCTACGAAGGCACTCCGAGGCCGGTCACCGACCCCGACGGCAGCGCGGACGGCTGGATCCCCACCGACGACGGCGCCTTCGTCGCGGGCGAGCCGCAGGGCGCGATGACCTGGTTCCCGGCGAACGCGCACCCCGAGGACAAGTCGTCGTACGACATCACCATCACCGTCCCGCAGGGGCGCACGGCCGTCTCCAACGGCGAGCTGCTCGGCCGGCGCACCGAGCACGGCCGTACGACCTTCCACTGGCGCGAGAGCCGGCCGATGGCCGCCTACCTGGCCACCGCCACCGTCGGAACGTTCGAGGTCGAGCAGTACACCACCCCCGACGGCATCCACGTGTACAACGCCGTCGACCCGCGCGAGGCGAGCGCGGCGGCACCGGTGCTGAAGAAGCTGCCGTCCGTACTCGCCTGGGAGAGAGGGCTGTTCGGGCCGTACCCGTTCCGCTCCGCCGGGTCGATCGTCGACCACGCCCCGGACGTCGGCTACGCCCTGGAGACCCAGACCCGGCCGCTCTACGACTCCGCGCCCGACATCAGCACCCTCGTCCACGAGAACGCCCACCAGTGGTTCGGCGACTCCGTCTCCCTGACCGCCTGGAAGGACATCTGGCTCAACGAGGGCTTCGCCACCTACGCCGAGTGGCTGTACGCCGAGCAGCACGGCGGCGACAGCGCCCGGAAGACCTTCGACGCCCTCTACGCCCGCCCCGCGAGCGACCACCTGTGGGCCTTCCCGCCCGGCGACCCGGGCAGCGGCCGGAACATCTTCGACACGCCCGTCTACGCCCGCGGTGCCATGACCCTGCACGAGGTGCGCAAGGCCGTCGGCGACCCGGACTTCTTCCGGATCCTGCGCGCCTGGGCCGCGGCACACCGCGACGCACACGGTACGACGGCACAGTTCGAGCGGCTGGCCGAGCGGATCTCCGGGAAGCGGCTGGACGGGCTGTTCCACACCTGGCTGTTCACCGGAGGAAAGCCGAAGGACGCCTGAACTCTCACCAGTTCCAAACAAGTGTCGGCCATGGTCGACACCGTGATCCATCGCAGAACCGCAATCGCCGTCCTCGCCTCCCCGCTGCTGCTCACCGGCTGCGGCGGCGGAGCCGAGGCGACCGAGCGCCGCACACCCCCCACCCGCCCGGCACCCGCCGCCACCCCCGAGGTCCAGGCGGCACAGGCACCCCACGGCAGACCCGGCCTCGGCCCCCTCCGGTCGGCGGGGATACCCGAGCGCTGCGGACAGGCCGTCGTGGTCACCGGGCGCGGCAAGGACTCCCCGCTCTGCACAGTGGTCCTGCACCGGCGCACCGGCTTCGAGGGCGAACCGCGCGAGGGATGCTTCGACTACGTCATCGCCATCGACTACAACCGCAGGCCCGGCACCTTGCCGCTGGACTGGACCCGGCCGCTCGGCCCCAAGCGCGGCGGCGGAGTGCGGCCGCACGTCGACCACGGCGGCCCCACGCACGGCTGTGTCAGCGTGGCCAAGGCACACCTGAAGGAACTGCCGCGCACCCTCGACCCGGGACGGCATCCGGCCGTCGTCATGGGACACGCCGACTGGCTCGCCGCCTGAGCCGCCTAGGATCCGAACTCGTGTGCGCACATGTACTGGTCGCCGAGGACGACGAGAAGCAGGCCGAACTGATCCGCCGCTCCCTGCTGGCCGAGGGACACACCGCCACGGTGGTGCACGACGGCGCCGCCGCGCTGGAAGCCGCCCGCAGCCTCGGACCCGACCTCGTCGTCCTGGACCTGATGCTCCCGGTCGTCGACGGCTTCGGCGTGTGCCGGGCGCTGCGCGGCGGCGCGGACCCGGACATCCCGGTGGTGATGCTCACCGCCCGCTCCGCCGAGGACGACCTGCTGCTCGGCCTCGAACTGGGCGCCGACGACTACATGACCAAGCCGTACAGCCCGCGCGAGCTGATGGCCCGGATCCGCACGGTGCTCAGGCGCAGCGGGCGGGGCACCGGCACCCGGGACGGCGACCCCGTGGTCCGGGCCGCCGGAATCACCGTCGACCCCGTACGGCACGAGGTGCGCTGTGACGGCGCGACCGTCGACTGCACGCCCGCCGAGTTCCAGATCCTGCTGGCCATGGCCGCCGAGCCGGAACGGGTGTTCACCCGACGGCAGCTGCTGCAGTGCACCCGCGGCATCGACCGGGCCTCCACCGAGCGGGCCGTCGACGTGCACATCATGAACCTGCGCCGCAAGATCGAGCCCGACCCCCGCCGACCGGCCCGCCTGCTGACGGTGTTCGGCGTCGGCTACAAACTGACCGGCAACCGCCCGTGAGCCACGGGAGAGCTCCGGGCGGGGTGGGCGGTGTGCGTGGGGGACGTGCAGGCTGGGGCCGGCGGGAGGCTTCGCGGGGCGCGGGGGAGTCCTGGCCGGGCGGGCGGTGTCCGGGGGGCAGACCCTGGCCGTGTGGGCTGGGCTGTGTGCGTGGGGCGCGGGGAGGTCTCGGTGGGGCGGTCGGCGCGCCGCGTCGTGCGGTGGCGTTCCGGGCGGCCGGTGGCCGTGGGGGTGGGACAGGCCGGGTTGGAGGGGGGACGTCCGTGGGGGTGGGGGAGCTCTGGCTGGGTGGGCGGTGTCCGGGGGCGCGGGCAGATCGGTGCGGGGTGGGTGGTGTGCGTGGGGCGCGGGGAGGTCTGGGCCGGCTGGTCGGCGCGCCGCGTCGCGCGGTGCCGTTCCGGGCGGCCGGTATCCGTCAGGGTGGGGCAGGCCCGGGCTGGGCGGGAGGTGTGCGGGGGAGGGGGGAAGCCCCGGCCGGGTGGGTGGTGTGCGTGGGGAGCGGTGTGGTTCGAAGCCGGCGGCGGGCGTCCGTGGCGCGTGGGCCGGATTTGGCCGGATGGGCCACGTCCGTGACGGGTTCGCAGGTTCGGGCCGGGTGGGAGGCGTTCTTGGGGTGTCGGCGGATGCGGGGCGGGGGAAGGCGGCCGTGAGGCGCCGGTGGGTTCGAGGGCGGCCCAGTGTGCCCGTGCGGCTTGGGCAGGGCGGTGCCGGGCGGCAGGTGCCCGGGAAGCGGCGGCGGATCCCGTTGCGCAAGCGGCTTCTCGTCCGGCTGCTGTCCGTCTCCGCCCTGATCGCCGTCTGCTCGGTGGCCGCCACCGCCTGGCTCGCGGTGACCACCACCACCAGCGCCCTGAAGGAGGAACAGGGCCAGGACCTCGCGGCCGACAACAGCATCCTGGCCCGGCTCAGCGGGTACGCCGCCACTCACTCCGACTGGACGGACGTCCGGCGCACCGTCCGGCAGCTGGCCGCCGAGACCGGACGCCGGATCGCGCTCACCTCCGCCGACCGCACCCTCGTCGCCGACTCCGCGCCGCGCGGCACCCCGCTGCCGCCCCGGCCCGCCGCCACCGTCGACCCGCTGCGCACCGACACCTACAGCGAGACCGGCGCCCAGCTCAGCGGCATCGACCCACGCGTGGTCGGCCCCTACCGGCTCCCGGCGCCGGAACGCGCGAAGCTGGAGGCGCTGGCCGCCGAACGCAAGCACTGTTACGAGCGCTACGGCCTCCAGGCCACGGTCGTCCGCACGGCCGGCGGGCGCCCCGTCGTCACCGCCCCGGACGGCGCCGACCCCGCGGGCTTCGGGGCGACGGTGTGCGAGGACGGCCGGCTCAACACCCCAACCGCGACGGAACGCAGGGCCCTGGCCGAGCTCACCGACCTCGCCCGGCCGTGTCTGAAACAGGCCGGTCTGGACCTCGGCGGGCAGCTCTTCCTCACCTTCGATCCCAGCGGCAAGGACCCGTTCGGCGGTGGGTACCTCGTCGCCAAGTACGCCCGAGCGGGCAAGGCGGCGACGGCGAGGGCCGCCCGGAACTGCGTCCTGACCGCCCGGCGCACCCAACTGGCGCCGTACGTCGCCCCGGTGGCCGACCTGTTCCTCGGCATCGGCGACCAGAACCCCTCCCGCTTCGACATGTCCCCGGCCAACAAGGCCAAGGTGATCGGCGCGGCCGGAGCGGTCCTCGCCGTCACCGTCGCCGTGACCGCCCTCGTCGCCACCCGGCTGGTACGGCCGCTGCGCGCGCTGACCGAGGCCGCCCAGCAGCCGCCCGAACTGCACGTACGGGTGCCGGTGACCACCCGGGACGAGACCGGCATCCTCGCCGAGGCCTTCAACGACCTGACCGAACGCCGGGCGCGCCTGGAGGCCCAGCGCAAGGCGATGGTCAGCGACATCGCGCACGAGCTGCGCAGCCCGCTCACCAACATCCGCGGCTGGCTGGAGGTCGTACGCGACGGAGTCGTCGAACCCGACCCGCCCCTGCTGGACTCGCTGCACGAGGAGGCGCTCGTCCTGCAGCGGATCATCGACGACCTGCAGGACCTCTCCGCCGCCGACGCCGGCACCCTGCGGCTGCACCGCGAGCCGCTGCGCGCCGGCGATCTGCTGGAGCAGGTGGCCGCCGCCCACCGGGTCGCCGCCGACGCCGCCGCAGTCGCCCTGCGCACCGAGGCCGACGCCACCGCATGGCTCGACGCCGACCCGGTGCGGATGCGGCAGGCCCTCGGGAACCTGGTCTCCAACGCGCTGCGGCACACCCCGGCCGACGGCACGGTCACGCTGGCCGCCCGCCGGGACGGCGCCGACGTCGTGCTGACCGTCACCGACACCGGCCCGGGCATCGCGCCCGAGGACCTTACGCACGTCTTCGACCGGTTCTGGCGCGCCGAGAAGTCCCGCAGCCGCCGCACCGGCGGCAGCGGCCTGGGCCTGCCGATCGTGCGCCACCTGCTCGCCGCCCACGCGGGGACGGCGGAGGCCGCGAGCGAGCCCGGCGCGGGCGCGGTCTTCACCCTGCGGCTGCCCGGCCGGGAGCCGCCGCGCGAGGATCCGTGAAGGCGCGGGCCGCCGTCGGATTCCGTGCCCGCGCCAGGGGGTACTCCGGTCGCGCGGCGCCGTCGAGGGAGGTCATGCCATGAGCGCACCGGAGGCGGACCTGCCGGTCCTGTCCACGCTCGCCGAGGTGGCCCGCCTGGTGGAGAAGCACCAGGGCCTGTACGTCCGCTGGTCCGAGGGGCCCGGCGCCGACCTGGCCGAGGCCTCCAGCACCGACGACCTCACCGGCGTACCCATGCCCGGGCTGTCCGCCAATCCGCTCGATGTCGAGGACTGGTGGGCGGACCGGTCGATGGAGCTGTGGGTGGCCCGCCGCCTGTACGACTACGCGCACCTGCCGCACGACAAGGGCCCCGGCGTACGTCCCTGGGTCCTGCGCGGCCGGGAGAGCGGCCGGGGCCCCGACAACGAGCCGCTCGTGAGTGATGCCGAGCCGCTGTGCTGGATCGCGGACGAGGTGATCGACGCGGCGAAGGAGGAGGTGGCCCGGCAGGAGCGGGAGTGGGGGGCCCTGCGCCGCGGTGGCCGCTGAGGCCCGGACCGCGGGCGCCGGGCCGGCCGGAGCCGCCCAGGTCATCCCGAGCCATCCGGTCAGCCGGAGTCGCTCGGGTCGGCCGCGTCCGCCAAGGCCGGCCCGAGCCGCACCGGTCAGCCGGAGCGTGGCCGGGAGCGGGCGCGACGGTGCAGTGCCCGGCGCTCCAGCTCGGTCGTCCCGCCCCAGACGCCGATGCCCTGGCCCGTCTCCAGCGCCCAGTCCAGGCACTCCTCCTGGACGGGGCACCGGCCGCAGACCGCCTTGGCCCGCTGGGTCTGCACGAGCGCCGGACCGGTGGTGCCGATGGGGAAGAACAGGTCGGGGTCCTCATGGCGGCACGCGGCATGGTCGCGCCAGTTGTCCATGGAAGTCTCCTGGATCCGATCGAAGTCGTCCGTGCCTGTCGAATGCGTACTGCGGGTTCGGGTGACCGGTCGGGGCCGGGTGAAACGGCGTGGGCGACAGGGGATCGGGCGACGGCCGCGATCCGGCCACGGGCGCGCGCACGGCCCGGGCGGGTCGTATGCGTGCAACAGGCCGGGGAACGGGGGCGGATGGGCGACAGGGCCGCGGGCACCCGTACCCGACCGGGCACCGGGGGCGCGGAGTTGGGGGCGGGGATCCGGCCGGGACCGCCGTCCGCCGCGCCACCGCCCGACCACCGTACTCCGCAGTGCCTTGCCTGGGGTGCGAAACGGATGAAACGTGACGCGGCCGTCAGCGGCGTAGGGACTCGGCGGCCGTCGCCGTCACCGCCTCGGCCAGTGCGGCCAGCGCGGGGGAGTCCAGTCTCCACTGCTGCCAGTACAGCGTGACGTCCATCCACTCCTCGGGCGCGAGGAGCACCAACCGGCCCCCGGCCAGAAGCGGATGCGCCTGTACCTCCGGCACCATGCCCCAGCCGAGCCCGGCGGCGACCGCGTCCAGGAAGCCCTCCGAGGTGGGCACCAGGTGCCTGTGCCGTCCGGCGGAGCCCCGGCCCAGCCGGCGTACGAAGGCGTCCTGGAAGTCGTCCTTGCGGTCGAAGAGCACGGCCGGGGCCTCGGCCAGTGCCTCGGGCAGCGGCCGTCCGCCGAGGTGGGCGGCGGTGAACTCCGGTGCGGCGACGGGCAGATAGCGCATCCGGCCGAGTGGCCGGACGGTGCAGCCCGGCACCGGATCGGCGGCCGTGGTCACCGCCGCCATCACCAGACCCTCGCGCAGCAGGGCCGCCGTGTGGTCCTCGTCCTCCCGGTGCAGTTCGTAGCAGAGCCCCGCCACCCGGGTCAGCGCCGGCAGGAACCAGGTCGCCAGCGAGTCCGCGTTCACCGCCACCGGCACCCGGGTCGGCTCCCCGGCGCCGTTCAGCCCGAGTTCGGCCCGGGCGTCGCGTTCCAGCCGGGCGAGCTGCCGGGCGTAGCGCACCAGTACCGCGCCGGACTCGGTGGGCCGCACCGGCTTGGTGCGCTGCAGCAGTACCCGGCCGGTGCGCTGTTCGAGGGCCTTGACCCGCTGGCTGACCGCCGACGGGGTCACGTGCAGGGCGGCCGCGGCGGCGTCGAAGGTGCCCTCGTCTACCACGGCGAGCAGGGTCCGCACCTGTTCCAGCGGAATGTCGGTCATCACGGCTGCTGAGGATACGTAAGAATGTTTAGCTGTACTTCGGACCGTCGGCCTTCTTAGGTTCGATCGCATGAACCACGCCCTGACCGCCGCGGCCGCCGGATTCGGCACCGGCCTCTCCCTGATCGTCGCCATCGGCGCCCAGAACGCCTTCGTCCTGCGGCAGGGGGTGCGCCGGGACGCGGTCCTCGCCGTGGTGGGGATCTGCGCGCTGTCCGACGCGCTGCTCATCGCGCTCGGCGTCGGCGGGGTCGGGGCGGTCGTGGTGGCGTGGCCCAGGGCTCTCCGGGCGGTCGGGACCGTCGGCGGTCTCTTCCTGCTCGGCTACGGGGTCCTCGCCGCCCGCCGGGTGATCGTGCCGGGCACGGCCGGGCTCAGCGCCGAGGGGGACGCCGCGGGTTCCCGGCGCCGGGCGGTCCTGACCTGCCTGGCGATGACCTGGCTGAATCCGCACGTGTACCTGGACACCGTGTTCCTGCTCGGTTCCCTCGCCGCCGACCGGGGCGCGCTGCGCTGGACTTTCGGGCTCGGCGCCGCGCTCGCCAGCCTGTGCTGGTTCGCGGCGCTCGGCTTCGGCGCCCGGCTGCTCGGCCGTTTCCTGGCCCGGCCGGCGGCGTGGCGGGTCCTGGACGGCCTGGTCGCCCTCACCGTGCTGGCGCTGGGGGCCACGCTCTTGACCGGAGCCTGAGCAAACCCGTTCGATGTGCGCGGGCGTTCCTGAGATAGTTAGGCTCTCGAATGGAAAAGATGTAGCGAGCAACCTCAATCGGACACAGGACACCCGTGGACACCAGCGAGAGCAGCACCGCCCCACCCGACGCCGCGACGGCTGCGGCGGCCCCGCCCCGGCGCGGCTGGCGCCGCTGGGCGATGGACACCCGCCCGCTGGGCATCCCGGCCTACCGGCGCCTGTGGTCGTCGACCATCGTCACCGCCGTCGGCAGCCAGCTGACCGCCGTGGCCGTGCCCAAGCAGATCTACGACGTCACGCACTCCTCGGCGTGGGTCGGGTACGCGAGCCTGGCCGGTCTCGTGCCGATGGTGGCGTTCGCGCTGTGGGGCGGCGCGGTCGCCGACACCGTGGACCGCCGCAAGCTGCTGCTGGTCACCAACACCGGTATCGCGGTCACCTCGCTGCTGTTCTGGGCCCAGGCCGTCACGGGGATGGACTCCGTCGCCGTACTGATGGTGCTGCTCGCGTGCCAGCAGGCGTTCTTCGGGCTCAACTCCCCGGCCCGCAACGCCTCCATCGCCCGCCTGGTGCCCGCCGAGCAGCTGCCCGCCGCGAACGCGCTCGGCTCCACGGTCATGCAGACCGGCCTGGTCGCCGGCCCCCTGCTCGCCGGTGTGCTGATCCCGGTCATCGGGCTCCCCGAGCTGTACCTGATCGACGCGGTGGCGCTGTGCGTGACCGTGTGGGCCGTCTTCCGGCTGCCGGCGCTGCCACCGCTCGGCGAGGGCGCGGCCCGCCGGGCGGGAGTGCGGGAGATCGCCGCCGGCTTCCGGTACATCTCGCGGCACAAGGTGCTGCTGCTGTCCTTCCTCGCCGACATCGTCGCCATGGTCCTGGGCATGCCCCGCGCCCTGTTCCCCCAGCTCGCGGCGCAGACGTACCACTCGTACGGCGAAGGGCTCGCGCTCGGCGTGCTGTTCGCCGGCATCCCCGTCGGCGCGGTACTCGGAGGCCTGTTCTCCGGGGCGTTCTCCCGGGCCCGTCGGCACGGCTGGATGGTCATCGGGGCGGTCGTCGGCTGGGGCGTGGCCGTCGCCGGGTTCGGGCTGAGCCGCAACCTCTGGGTGGCCCTGGCCTTCCTCGCCGCGGCCGGTGTCGCCGACATGGTGTCGATGGTGTTCCGTGGCGCCATCCTCCTGTCGGCCGCGACGGACGAGATGCGCGGCCGGATGCAGGGCGTGTTCACGGTGGTCGTCGCGGGCGGGCCACGCCTGGCCGACGTCCTGCACGGCACGGCCGGCTCGGCCTTCGGGCCGCGGGCCGCGGTGGCGGGCGGCGGCGCGCTGGTCGTCGTGGTGATGCTGGCCCTGGGCGCCTCCGTACCGGCGCTGCGACGCTACCGGATCTGACTCAGATCAGGCCGGGACGCCGTCGGCTCGTGTACTGGTCCATCAGCTTGCCCCGGGTCGTCTCCAGGCGGTGGGCGAGGATCTCGGCCACCGTCCGCACCAGCGACAGCCCGAGCAGCGGGTCCTCCACGCACAGCGCGAGCACCGAGGGCCCGTCGAACTCGTAGGCGCGCACGTCGGTGAAGGCCACCGCGCCGAAGTCCCACTGGTACGGCGGGAACAGCCAGGACCAGCCGAGCATGTCGCCCGCGCCGAGCGTGGCCACGGTGACCCGCTGCCGGGAGGTGACCTGCTGGTCCAGGTGGACCGCGCCGGAACGGATCACCCAGAACCGGTCGGCGGTGCCGCCCGCCTCGAAGATGCGGGTGTCCTCGGGGAACGAGACCTCCTTGGCCAGTTCCATCAGGCGCTCGCGCTGTGCCTGGGGCAGGGCGGTCAGCAGTTTTATCGCTTTGGTCATGGCGCGGGGCTCCTCGCCGAGGCGGTTCGCGGGTGCTTTCGCTAAGCCCATTTCAGCCGCTGCCGCCCCCGCGGGCACCTCGGGGGACGCGGATTTCGCCGCGGGGCCCGGTCCACAGCCGGTTCCGGGCAGCAAGAAGCCCTGGCTGGACGGGGGAAGCCAGCCAGGGCCGTCTGCGGTGATGCCAGGCAGGGAGGAAGGACGGTTCCGGTCACCTCCGGCATCACGTATGTATGAACGATAAACCATCTCGCGGGTGTTCTACCAATCGGTAGCCGGTCAGGTGACCTGTTTCACGCCTTCCCCGGCGACCGGCGGCCCACCCGGGCAGATGATCTCCCCCAGCACCCGCGCCACCGCCTCGAACGCCCACGCCCGGGCCGCCGCCTCCCGCGCGCCGTCCGGATCCGTCGCCGTCAGGCTCTGCGCGCGTTCCCGCCAGGCCCGTTCCGCCTCGGCCGCATGGTGCCGGCCGCGCTGGATGCGCCGCAGCAATTCGTCCGCGTCCACGACATCGGTCATACGCGCCGGGTACCCGGCGAGGCCGCGGTGATGACACCGGCACCGAGCGTGTTTGACAGCTCCGGAAAAGGTCAGGCGAAAAGGAGAGAGCTTGGCAAACCGGGCATCGCTCAAGGAGGAAGGGATGCGCGACAAGCACCGGACCAACTGCTCCGGGACCCTGCGGGAAGCTCGCCGCCGAGTGCCGTGCCGGCCGGCCGACGCCCGCAGAACCGTGCGGCGCGTGGTGGCCGAGCGGTGCCGGGCATGTGCCATCTGCTGCGATGCCGCGGCCATGGAGGACGCCCTGCTGGTCACCTCGGAGCTCACCACCAACGCCATCCTGCACGGCGGCGGCATCACCGGGTTCGACGTCGACGTCGACTCCGGCGGCGTACGGGTGTCGGTCAGCGACCGCAGCGACGAGCTGCCGGTGGTCGCCCCGCCCGGCGACGACCGCGGCCGCACCCGCCCGGGCGGCCGTGGCTGGCCCATCGTCTGCCGCCTGTCACGGGACGTCCGGGTCGCGCAGCTGCCCTGCGGGGGCAAGCGCATCACGGCCGTCGTACCGCTGCGCTGAACGGTGCGGGAAGTTCCGCCCCCGTGGTGTTTGTCCCCCGGAGCAAGGGGCAGGCGGAAACTCGTGCTTCGGACCGGAGGCGCGCGCCCAGCGGGAACCGTAGGACCGCCTGGGTCCCCCTTTCGGCGGACCGGGCGAGCGACCCGCGGCGACCCCTGACACAACCGTTCGAGCCCGGCCCGGAATCCCATTCCGGCCGTGTGCCCGGCACCACGTCTCAGGAGCGATTCCGCATGCTGACCGACATGTCGACAAGCCGTCCCGGCACGCCCACCACGGACTCCGCCGCCGCAGCTCCGGCGCGGCGGTCCCATGACGACGCCCCCGACACCGCCGCGCTGTTCGACCGGCTGGCGGAGCTGGAGGACGGCCCCGAGCGGGACGCCGTACGCGACGAACTCGTCGCCGCCTGGCTGCCCATGGCCCACCGGATCGCCGGCCGCTTCCGCGACCGCGGCGAGTCCGTCGAGGACCTGCGGCAGGTGGCGGCGCTCGGGCTGGTCAAGGCCGTCGACCGGTACGACCCGTCCCGCGGGGCCTTCGAGAGTTACGCCGTGCCGACCATCACCGGCGAGGTCAAGCGGCACTTCCGGGACCGGATGTGGGCCCTGAGGGTGCCGCGCCGGGTGCAGGAACTGCGCAACCGGGTGCGCGTGGCCCGCCGCGAGCTCACCCAGCACCCCGGCAGCCCCGAACCCACCGTCACCGCCCTGGCCGCCCACACGGGCCTCAGCGAGGAGGAGGTCAGTGCGGGCATGGAGGCGCTGGAGAGCTTCAGCACCCTGTCGCTGGACGCCGAACTGGCCGGCGGGGAGGACGGCTACAGCCTCGCCGACACCCTCGGAGCGGCGGACACCTCGTACGACGTCGTGGTCGACCGCGAGGCCGCCAAGGAAGGGCTGCGCCGACTGCCCGAACGGGAACGGGCCATCCTCTACATGCGGTTCTTCGAGGACATGACGCAGAGCCGCATCGCCGACCAGCTGGGCATCTCCCAGATGCACGTCTCCCGGCTGATCAGCCGCAGCTGCGCCCGGGTCCGCGACGAGGCCATGGGCCGGCGCGCGTACGGGCCCGGCACGGCGTGAGGGCCCGGCCGACGGCCCGTCACTTGCCCGGCCGGTCCGCCTGGGTGGTGATGCCCAGCGACCGGGCCAGACCCGAGACCCCCTCGTCCAGCCGCTGCAGATGGCGCAGCACCCGGTCGGTGACCCGGCCGTAGCGCGGGGTGCGCAGCGTCCCCGGCTCCAGCATCGAGGCGATGCTGGGGCCGGTCTCGATCCGCGCCGTGGCCCGCGGGTCGGCGACATGCGCGGCGATCGCCTCGATGTTGTGCACGATCCGCCCGCACGCCCCGCGCAGCCGGGGATCCGCGGCGATCGACGGATGCGTCGGCAGCAGCTCGGCCGTGGCCGCGAGCGAACGCCCGTGGTAGGCGCAGGTCTCCAGCAGCGCCACCACGTACCGGGCGGTGTCGCGGCGCGAGCGCAGCGGGGTGATCGGATGGGTCAGCGGCTGGGTGGCCGCGCGCAGGTCGGCCAGCGCCTGGTCCAGATCGCGCGCCTGCTCCACCAGATCGGCGCCCGCCCCGCCGCTCAGCTGCTCCACGGCGGCCCGGGTCACCTCGGCGAGCCGGTCGAGGACCGTACCGAGGAGCTCGTTCGTACGGCGGTCGGTGTGGATCGGCAGCACCACCGCGGCCGCGATCACCCCGCAGGCCGCGCCGAGCGCCGTCTCCTCCACCCGCAGCACCAGCACCGCCATGCTGTAGGTGTTCAGCAGCGTGTACAGCAGCCCCAGCATCGCCGTGACGAAGAACGACATCAGCGTGTACGACAGGGGCGCGGTGTAGAACATCGCGAAGATGAACACCAGCACCAGGCCGAAGGCCGTCCACGTGTGGTGCCCGACGAGACCGGCCAGCACGATGCCGGCCACCACCCCGAGCACCGTGCCCAGCAACCGCCGGTAGCCCTTGACCAGGATCTCGCCCGTCGAGGCGGTGTTGATGAACACGATCCAGCAGGTCAGCACCGCCCAGTACCAGCGCTGACTGGACAACAGCTCGCCGCCCGCGATGGCCAGCGCGGAGCCCACGGCCACCTGGACCGCGGCCCGCGTGGTGGGCCGCTGCAGACCGCTCGGCCCCGGCTCCTCGGCCTCGGCCTCCTCGCCCGCCTCGATCGCGGCGTCCTCCGCGTCCAGCTCCTCGCGCGAGCGGGTTGTCGCCGGGGTGTCGTCGGACTCGTCCTGCGGCCCGTCCAGCGCGACCCGCAGCCCCAGCGCGGCCCGGGCGGCCTCGCCGAGCCCACGGAAGACGTCCTGCACGGCAGGCGAGGCCTTGGGCAGTCGCTCCTCCTCGCGGTAGCCGAGCAGCCGGTTGCGCACCTGGGCGAGCGCGGTCCCCCGGGCCTCACCGACCGGCCGCAGCATCAGCAGCCGCAGCGCCTGCAGATCCCGGCGCAGCGCCTCCGTCGCCTCCTCCCGCACCGGAAGCTCCCCGCCCGACGGCAGCGCGGCGCCCGGCAGATGCAGGGTGAGGGTGTCGGTCCGCTCGGCGCTGCGCGAGGTCAGCAGCAGCAGTCCGAGCCGCTCGGAGGCGATCTCGGCGTCCGCGATCCGGCGCTGCAGCAGCCGGGCCACCGCCGGGTCGGAGGTGCCGTCCTCCAGCCGCCCCTGGATCAGCAGTGCCGTCTCGTGCAGCCGCGCGGTGGCGGTGCGCAGCTCCTCCAGGACCTTGTCCACGTCGTCCGGCCCGGCGTCCAGCAACTCGGCCTGGACGGCGATCAGCTGCGCGAGCCGGGCGCGGAACGCCCGCCGCAGCCGGTCCAGCGTGCCCGCCGGGGTCTGCGGCAGCAGCACGAAGCGCGCGGCGGCGCTGCACGCGAAGGCCACGCAGATGACCCCGTACAGCGCGGGCAGCACCGAACTCGTCGCGTGCACGAACAGGGAGAGGAAGTAGATCTGGAAGCCGATCAGGCCGAGCGCCGTGCCGCGGTCGCCGAACCTGCGGCCGTAGACCGCGCAGAAGATGAGGACGACGAAGAACAGGTCCCCGGCGACGACCCGCCCGTTCAGCAGCGCGCCCAGCGACACCGACGCCAGGGCCACCGGCAGACCGAGCGCGAGGGTGAGGGCCTGCGCCGGGCGCTGCTGCTCCCGGATGGCGAAGGTCGACACCATCGCCGCCATGGCGCCGGCGACCAGTTGGGGCACCGGCACCCGCAGGATGGCCAGGACGGCGAGGGTGAGCGCGATCGCGGTGACCGTGCGCAGTCCCGCGGTGAGCCGGAGCAGCCCGGGATCGGACGCCGCGAGCCGGTCCCACATCCGTACCCGCCCAGGTCGTCCCGCTGTGCTCACGCCGCCGCGCTCTCTCCCGTGCTGGAAATCGATCTCCGACCCAGCATCGCACGCCGGTGCGGACTGCTTGCCCTCGGCGAGGGGGGCGGCCACCCGGGGGCGCGGCCGCGGGCGGGTAGGCGCCGCAGAGACGGCCTCGCCACGGCCGGGTGGCGGGCCGTCCATGGCAGGGTGCGGGCCGTCCCTGGCACATGCCCGGACGAGGGGGCGCCGGTCCCGGGCCGGGTACGGCATCCTGGCCGGGCGCGCCGCATCGGGGGCGGGGGTGACGCGCCGGATTCTGCCGGGTTTCCGCGGGGGGCGGGTGCCGACGGGGTGCCTGGCCGCGCCGGGCTCCCGTACCAGGTCGCGAGCCGGGACGGTGCGCCGCGCCTGCGGATCGGGTCACGGCCGTGCGGCGGTGGCCGCGGAACGAACAGAGCCCCGCGCCCTTGACCGAGTCGCGGCACGACCAGTTCGCGCCGATGCCCTGTTCCCCGTCCATATGACCGGTGCCGGCCACCGGTGAGGAACGCCGGCCCCGGGCAGGCGACCGGCGGCGTCGACGATCCGGTTCACCTCACGGGTTGTCGGCGCCGGTGCCGTCCACCCGTGCCCGTACCTGCTCCGGTGTCAGATACGCGTCGGTGAACTCGAAGTCCTTCAGCCGGGCCGGCTTGCGGGCCTGGAAGCCCGTGCGGACGAAATCGTCGCCGGCGACCGCGTTCAGCAGCCAGTTGGTCATCACCCGGGCCTTGGCGACATTGGTGCGCAGCGCCGACCAGTGGTAACCGCGGGCGACCACCTGGGCCGGCACCCCGCGCAGCTCGACGCCGAGCGGCTTGGACACCGCGTCCTTGCCCCCGAGGTCGACGACCAGGCCCAGGTCGTGATGCACGTACGGCTGCATCGGCGCGCCCCGCAGCGTCGCGATGACGTTGTCCGCGACCTTCTTGCCCTGCCGCATGGCGTGCTGCGCGGTCGGCGGGCACACCGCGCCGTCGCCCTTGGTCAGGTCCGGCACGGCGGCCGAGTCACCGAGCGCGAACACCCCGTCGTGGCCCGGCAGGCACATCTCGGGGGTGACCGCCAGCCGGCCCCGCACCGTCTCCGCGCCGAGCGTGGCGATCAGCGGGCTCGCGACCACGCCCGCCGTCCAGATCAGTGTGTGTGTCGGCACCACCCGGCCGTCGGTGAAGGTGACCTCCGCCGCGCCGGCCTTGTCGATCGACACGCCCAGCGACACCTCGATGCCACGCCGCCCCAGGATCTCCTGCGCGCTGCGGCCGAGCTTCTCGCCGAGCTCCGGCATCAACTTGGGCGCGATGTCGATCAGATGCCACTTGATCAGGCCGGGATCCAGCCGCGGGTAGCGCTGTACGGCGGCGTGCGTCAGCCGTTGCAGACAGGCGGCGGTCTCGGTGCCGGCGTAGCCCCCGCCGACCACCACGAACTGCAGCCGCGCCGCCCGCTCCGCCGGGTCGTCACTGGCGTCGGCGAGATCCAGCTGCGAGATGACGTGGTCGCGGATGTAGGCGGCCTCGGCGAGGGTCTTCATGCCGAAGGCGTGCTCGGTCAGCCCCGGGATGTCGAAGGTGCGGGTCACGCTGCCGGGTGCCAGCACGATGTAGTCGTACGGCTCGTTGACGATCTTGTCGTTGATGGTGCGGACGACGCACACCTTGGCCTTCAGATCCACGCCGATCGCGCCGCCCGGGATGATCCGGGTGCGGTACTTCTTGCTGCGGCGCAGGCTCAGGGCGATCGACTGCGGCGTGAGCACGCCGGAGGCGACCTGGGGCAGCAGGGGCAGATACAGCTGGTAGGACTGCGGCGTCACCAGGGTGACGTCGGCCTCGGCGGGCGCGAGTTTGCGCTCCAGACGGCGGACGCACTCGACTCCGGCGAAGCCTGCGCCAACCACCAGGATCCTGGGTCGTGTCACGGTGTTCATCCCTTTCTGCGGCTCCAGGCGGTCCGACTCCACACCGTTCGTCTGCCCTGGATCGGTGCGCACCACCTGTGATCCCACCGTGCCCCGAGCCGTCCCGCCAGCCGGGTGCGGCAGGCAGACGAACGCGTGGGCACCAGCATGCCCCCGCTGGGGCTGGAGTAACCGGTTGTCGCACAGATACACGTCGTACACGTGCCGCGGTCACCAGGGGAGGAACACATGGATGTCCTTGCCCTCGTCATGGACGACGACGCTGACCTGCGTGCACAGCGTGTGCACCAGGTGCCAGCCGATTCCGCCGCCGCCCGTGCGCGGGTGGAAGGGCCGCGGTTCCGGCTTGGTGGTGCTCGTGTCGCGCATCGTCACGTGCACGCCGTCGAAGGTGCGGCGCATCCGCAGACCGAACGGCCCGGGCGCGTACTGGATCACGTTGGCGGCCAGCTCCGTGACGACCAGCAGGATGTCGTCCCAGTACTCGGGCGCGGCGGGCGGGGCCTGGGTGGCGAGCGCGCACAGGAAGTTCTCCGCCGCGAGCCGGGCCTCCGTGACATTGCGCAGTTCACCGTCGAAGGAGAAGGTGCGCTCGTACCCGTCCTCCGAGGGCGGTGTGTCGTTCCCACGCGGCTCCGTCGCCATCTCGCATTCCCCGGTCCCGGTCGGTCAGGGCCGTGGCTCGGCCCTGTGACCAGGACGGCTGTCGGTGCTGATCTCATTCTGTGCCTGCGAGTTCCCGCAGCCGGGCCGGATATCCGTCCGCATCGGTCGGGTCCTGCAGTCGGACTTCCTCCTCGTGGCCCTCGGCCGGAAGGTGCCCCGGCCGCGCGACGCCATGCACCCGCCGCCTGGTGATCCCGACGATGTTCCCGGACGGCGGGCGTCAGCGGAAGACGTCGTCCTGCTCGTCCCAGTCCGCCGGCTCCTGCGGCCATCGCGCCGCCCGGGACCGCGCCTGGTACATGGCGTCGATCTCGGCGGCGTAGTGCCGCACGATGGCGTCCCGGCGCAGCTTCATCGACGGGGTGAGCAGTCCGTTGTCCGTGGCGAACGGCTCCGGCAGCACCCGGTAGACCCGGATGGACTCCGACCGGGACACGGCGCTGTTGGCGGAGGCGACGGCCCGCGCGATCTCCTCCCGCAGCGCGCTCTCCTCACGGCTCTCCCGGCCGGGACTGTCGCCCGGCAGTGCCAGGGTGCCCCGCCAGTGCGCGAGGAAGTCCGGGTCCAGAGTGATCAGGGCGCCGACGCAGGGCCGGTCGTCGCCGATCACGACCGCCTGGTGGACCAGCGGATGCATGCGCAGCCGCTCCTCCAGCGGCGCCGGGGCGACGCTCTTGCCGCCGCTGGTGACGATGATGTCCTTCTTGCGCCCGGTGATCGTCAGATAGCCCTCGGAGTCCATCCGCCCGATGTCCCCGGTCGCCAGCCAGCCGCCGCGCAGCACGGCCCGCGTCGCCGGCTCGTCGCCGGCATACCCCTGGAACACCGACGGGCCGCGCACCAGGATCTCCCCGTCGTCGGCCACCTGCATCTCGGTGCCCGGCAGCGGCCGGCCGACCGTGCCGGACTTCTCCCGGCCGAGCGGCTGCATGGTGATCCCGCCGGAGGCCTCGGTGAGGCCGTACCCGTCGTGGACGAACACCCCGATGCCCTCGTAGAACAGCGACAGTTCCCGGCTGAGCGAGGAACCGCCGGAGGTGCCGCGCACCACCCGCCCGCCGAGCGCCGCGCGCAGCCTGCGGTACACCGTCCGCTCGTACAGGGCGTGTTGCAGCCTCAGCTCGAACCCCGGCCCCGGCCCGGTGCCCAGCCGCTGGCGCTCCTGCGACTCGGCGAAGTCCCGCGCGGTCTGCGCCGCCCGCTCGAACAGCGCACCCCGGCCGGCCTGCCCGGCCGCCTGCAGGAACTTCTTGTAGAGCTTCTCGAACACCGACGGCACGCCGTACAGGTACGTCGGCCGGAACGTGGTCAGCGCCGACGCCAGCGACGCCTCGGTCAGCTCCGGCTCGTGCCCCATCAGGGCACCGCCGCGCACGCACATCAGCATGATCATGAGGCCGTACACATGGGAGAACGGCAGAAACGCCAGCACGGACGGCTGTACGCCCGGCGGGGCCGCGGTGTGCAGCCAGCCGGCCAGCAGCGTGTCGCAGGGGTAGGCGAGGTTGCGGTGGCTCAGCGCGCAGCCCTGGGGACGGCCGGAGGTGCCGGAGGTGTACACGACCGCCGCGGTGGCGTCCGGCAGCACGATCCGGCGCAGCGACTCCACGGTGGTGTACGGCACGACCGTGCCCAGCTCGGCGAGTTCGGGCAGCGCGTCCGCGTCCAGCTGCCAGACGTGGCGCAGCCGGGGCAGCCCGGCGCACACCGTGCCGACGGTCATGACGCCCTGCTCGTCCTCCACGACCACGGCCACACAGCCGGCGTCCCGCAGGATCCACTCGACCTGGTCCCGCGAGGAGGCCGGATGGATGGGCACGATCTCGGCGCCCACGGTCCACAGGGCGTGGGCGAACACCGTCCACTCGTAGCGGGTACGGGACATCAGGGCCACCCGGTGGCCGGGGGAGATCCCGGCGGCGATCAGCCCCTTGGCCAGGTCGACGACCTCGTCGCGGAGCTCGACGGCCGTCACCTCCTGCCACACGGTGGCCGCCGAGTCCGCCCGGTGGGCGAGCACCGGCAGGGTGGGACTGCGCTCCGCGGTGTCGAAGACGCTGTCGGCGAGACCGCCGGTGAGCGGCGGGGCAACGGCGGGAGCGAGGGCGACGTCGGGCATGCGCTGCTCCTGGGTGTACAGAGGGTCACACCGCCGACCGGCTCGGTGTCGGCGGTGCTCGAATGTAGCCCAGCGGAACGTGTTCGGTGCCGCGAACGAGGAAGTCGTGATCGGCTGATGATGCGGCCGTGTCCTGGGGACTCGGCAGACATGAGTCATGTGAACCCCGATCCGGAACCGGAGCGGACCACCGGGCTGGAGCCCGGGGGCTCGGTACCGCCCGGCGAGACGCCGCCCGCCGAGAGCAGCATGCCCGAGGCGGGGCCCCAGGAGACGCACAACCCGCCCCGCGGGTGGGCCAAGGCGCCGCTGACGCTGATCCTCGTCGTCGTCGCCCTGGTCGCGCTGTTCTTCCTGGTGTACGCCCTGGTGCTGATCTTCTGACCGCGGGCGGTGAGCCCTGGTCACGCCCGGCGGTCAGCCCTGGGTACGCCGGACGCACTCGGTGACGACCTCCCGCAGGCCGCCGCCGTGCTCCAGCAGCCTGCGCTGCTCGCGGGCCCCGTTGCCGCGCCGCAGCAGCTCCGTGATGCCTTGTTCGGCCCGGTCCGCGTCGCCGGTCGCGGTCAGCGCGTCCCCGGTGTGGGCGAGCAGCGACCGCAGCACCTGTGGCGCGGGTTCGGGCCGCATGGCCGCCGGGTCGAGCAGGTTCTCCTCCAGGCCGAACCGGGCCGCCTGCCAGTCGGCGAGCCGGAGCAGGCTCACGCTGTGGCCGGGCGCCGGCCGGCCGGCCCGCCAGTCACGTGCGGCCGTCTCCACCAGCGCGCGGGTCAGCGTCGCGATCAGCACGGCGGTGTCCGCGCCGAGGCACACGTCCGCCACCCGGACCTCGACGGTGGGATAGCGGGCGGACAGCCGCGCGTCGAAGTAGACCATCCTCGTGTCCAGCACCGCCCCGGTGGCCACCATGTCCGCCACCCGCTGGTGATACCGCTCGGCCGACGTGAACGGCTCGGTCGGCCCGGCCGACGGCCAGCGGTTCCACACCTGACTGCGGTAGCTGGCGTAGCTGGTGTCCCGGCCCTGCCAGAACGGCGAGTTCGCACTGATCGCGCGGAGGACCGGGAGCCAGGGGCGGATCCGGTCGAGGACGGCGATGCCCTCCTCGTCGGACTCCACGCACACATGCACATGGCAGCCGCACACCAGCTGCTCCCACGTCGGTATCCCGTAGTGCTCGGCCAGCCACTGGTAGCGGTCGTTCACGCTGAGGGCGGGGCTGACCGGCAGGGGAGAGGTGGCCAGCGCCACCACCGCGCAGCCGAGCTCCCCGGCGTGCCGCGCCGCCTCCTTGCGGCAGCGCACGATCTCCTCGCCGAGGTCCGCCATGTCCGACTGCGGATGAGTGGCGAACTCCAGCATCTGCCGGAACAGCTCCTTCTCGAAGACCTCCTGCCCCGGATCGTCATGGGCGACCCGCGCCAGGACGGCCGCCGCCAGTGCCTTCGGCTCGCCGCTGTCCGGGTCGACCAGAAGGAGTTCTTCCTCCACTCCCACGGTGCGCACGTGGTGCCACCCTTCCGTGTCCATGCCACGACGGGCAGTCGAGGCTCTGTACGACCCCCGACTGCCCCTGGGCGGGCAGCCGACACCTGTGGTTTCAGTGCTCCGGCGCCAGCCAGACCGTGGCCAGCGGCGGCAGCGTGAGCGTCAGGAACCCGTCCTCGGGCTTCAGCAGCCCCTCGTCGCCGACCCCGCTGCCGCCGTAGCGGAGGTCGTCGGTGTTCAGCCCCTCCTGCCAGGCCGGGATCTCCTCGCCGGTCCACAGCCGGTAGTCGTGCCGGACGACCGGGGAGAAGTTCGACACCGACAGCAGGGGGGAGCCGTCGGCGGCGAACCGCAGGAACGCGAAGACGTTGTCGTCCGCGGCGTCGCCCAGCACCCACCGGAAGCCGCCCGGATCGGTGTCCCGCTGCCACAGCGCCGGGGTCGCCCGGTACACGGTGTTCAGGTCCCGTACCAGGTCCCGCACGCCCCGGTGGTCCCCGGCCGAGTGGTAGTCGTCGCCGAGCAGCCACCACTCGGGGCCGTGCGCCTCGGACCACTCCGCCCCCTGGGCGAACTCCTGGCCCATGAACAACAGCTGTTTGCCCGGATGAGCCCACATGAAGCCGAGATACGCGCGGTGGTTCGCGCGCCGCTGCCACCAGTCGCCCGGCATCTTCGACACCAGCGCCTGCTTGCCGTGCACCACCTCGTCGTGGGAGATGGGCAGGACGTAGTTCTCGCTGTACGCGTACACCATCGAGAAGGTCATCTCGTTGTGGTGGTACTTGCGGTGCACCGGCTCCTTCTGGATGTACTGCAGCGAGTCGTGCATCCAGCCCATGTTCCACTTCAGCCCGAAGCCGAGCCCGCCGCTGTCCGTCGGCCGGGTCACCCCGTCCCAGGCGGTGGACTCCTCGGCGATGGTCACCACGCCCGGGCAGCGCCGGTAGACGGTGGCGTTCATCTCCTGCAGGAAGGCGACCGCGTCCAGGTCCTCCCGCCCGCCGAAGACGTTCGGCTCCCACTGGCCGGAATCCCGCGAGTAGTCGAGGTAGAGCATCGAGGCGACCGCGTCCACGCGCAGCCCGTCGATGTGGAACTCCTGGCACCAGTACACCGCGTTGGCGACCAGGAAGTTGCGTACCTCGGTGCGGCCGTAGTCGAACTCGTACGTCCCCCAGTCCGGGTGCTCGGCGCGCGTCGCGTTCCCGGGTTCGTAGAGCGGGTCCCCGTCGAACCGGGCCAGCGCCCAGTCGTCCTTGGGGAAGTGCGCCGGCACCCAGTCCATGATCACGCCGATGCCGGCCCGGTGCAGGGAGTCCACCAGGTGTCTGAAGTCGTCCGGCGAGCCGAGGCGGGGTGTCGGCGCGTAGTAGGAGGTCACCTGGTAGCCCCAGGAGCCGCTGAACGGATGCCCGGCGACCGGCATCAGCTCGACATGCGTGAAGCCCATCTCCTTCACGTATGCGGGCAGTTCCTCGGCGAGCTGGCGGTAGTTCAGCCCTGGGCGCCAGGACGGCAGATGCACCTCGTACACGGAGAACGGCGCCTGGTGCACGGGCGTGTCACCCCGGTGGGCCATCCACTCCGCGTCGCCCCAGTCGTACGCCGAGGCCGTGACGATCGAGGCCGTGTCCGGCGGCACCTCCGTGCACCGCGCCATCGGGTCGGCCTTGAGGAACCGGTGGCCGTACCGCGAGGTGATCTCGAACTTGTAGCGGGCGCCCTCGCCGATCCCGGGCAGGAACAGCTCCCACACCCCGGACGCGCCGAGCGACCGCATCGGGTACTGGGTGCCGTCCCAGTACGTGAAGTCCCCGGCCACCCGCACGCCCTGGGCGTTGGGCGCCCACACGGTGAAGCGGGTGCCGGTCACGCCCTGGTGCGTCATCGGCTCGGCGCCGAGCGCCTGCCACAGCTGCTCGTGCCGGCCCTCACGGATCAGGTGCAGGTCCAGCTCGCCCAGGGCGGGCAGGAAGCGGTACGGATCGTGCACCTCCTGCTCGGCGTCGTCGTACGTCACCAGCAGCGTGTACGACGGGATCTCCGCGTACGGCAGGACGGCCGCGAAGAGACCGTCGCCCTCCGAGCGCAGGGGGCTGCGCACTCCGTCGACCACGACGTGCACGGCGCGCGCGTTCGGACGCAGCGCCCGGAACAGGGTGCCGCCCGGGACCGGGTGGGCGCCGAGCAGGGCGTGCGGATCGTGGTGGGCGCCGCCGAGCAGCCGGCCGTGGTCGGCCGGGTCGAGCGGCGGGGCCGGGGCCGGCGCGGGGCCGGCGGCCTCGGGACGCGAGGTGTCGCGCAGGGCCATGACGTCATCCTCCCCACACGGCGAGCCGCTTGATCGCCGCCATCGGTACCGGCAGCCAGTCGGGCCGGTGTCTTGCCTCGTACAGCACCTCGTAGACCGCCCTGTCCGTCTCGTGCGCGCGCAGCAGCGCGTGCTTCTTGCGTGGATCCCAGCCGGCGCTGGCCGCGTAGCCCGCGCAGAACGCCTCCCGGCAGCGGCGCGCCCATTCGGGTCGCCAGGGGCGGCGCTGCCGGGCCGCGTAGTCGAAGGAGCGCAGCATCCCCGCCACGTCCCGTACGGGGGAGTGCGGGGCCCGCCGCTCGGCGAGCGGCCGGGACGGCTCGCCCTCGAAGTCGATGACGAACCAGTCACGGCCGGCCTGCAGCACCTGCCCGAGGTGCAGATCGCCGTGGATGCGCTGGGCGGGCGGCCCCGTGTCGCAGGTGGCGAGCGCCCGGAACGCGGCCCGCAGCCCCGGCACGTAGGGCACCAGCCCCGGCACGGCGTGCGCGGCCGCGTCCAGCCGCGCGCACATCGCCTCGGCCGTACGGCCGTTCTCGCCCGGCCCGGCCGGACCGAACGCCTCGGCCAGTGCGAGGTGCACCTCGGCCATGGCCCGGCCCAGTGCGCGTGCCTCGGCGGTGAAGTCGTCACCGGCGGCGAGCGCGCGCAGCGCCAGCGTCCAGCCGTCCGTCGCGTCCGGCAGGAAGGGCTGCAGCACGCCCAGAGTGGCGGGTTGCGGTGCGGTCGTACCGAACCAGGCCACCGGCGCCGGCACCCGGGTGCACCCCTGTGCGGCGAGCGCGGCCGTCACCTCCAGGTCCGGGTTGACGCCCGGCTGGATCCGGCGGAAGACCTTCAGGATGTACGCGTCGCCGTAGACGATCGACGAGTTGGACTGCTCGGCGTCCAGCAGGCGCGGCGGCAGACCGCCGGGCACGGGGGCGGCCGGGTCGGCCTCGAACCGCAGGGGGCCGGCCGCGCCGGGCTGCCGCAGCCGCTCCAGCAGCAGGTTCGCCGAGCGCGGGTCGTGCAGCGCGTCGTAGACGGCGAGGCCGGCGAACGGGCCGTGCTCGGCCCGGCCGATGTACGCCCGCTCCAGACGCGGGGCGAGGTGTTCGCGCAGACCGAGCAGCAGCTGGTAGCAGTCACCGGGCGGGGAGCTGCCTCCCGGCGTGGGAACGGGCGCGTGCGAGGCGTGCACCAGCAGATGCAGACACCCCGGGAACAGTTCGGTCACGGAGAGCACCGACAGATCGGTGACGGGCCGGTCCTTGCCCGCGAACCAGCGTTGCCTCGGCAGCCATTGGCGCAGCAGCCCGCCGAGCGAGGCCAGGGGCCCGTCGAGACCCGCCACCGTTCTCGGTCGGACAGTGATGGTCTTCGGCATGGTGACGCGTCCTTTCCTCGGCGCCGGTCGGTCAGCGACGGCGGCCGATGCGGGATGCGACTCGGGTGAGCCGGAACCAGTAGAAGCCGTGGCCTTGCAGGGTCAGCAGGTAGGGGAGCTCACCGATCGCCGGGAACCGGACGCCGCCGATCAGCTCGACCGGGTGCCGGCCGTCGTAGGCCCGCAGGTCGAGTTCGGTGGGCTGCGCGAAGCGGGAGAAGTTGTTGACGCACAGCACCAGGTCGTCGCCGTACTCGCGCAGGAATGCCAGGACCGCCGGGTTGGAGGACTGCAGTTCCGTGAACGAGCCCAGTCCGAAGGCGGGGTTCTGCTTGCGGATCTCGATCATGCGGCGGGTCCAGTGCAGCAGGCTGGACGGCGAGGACATCGATGCCTCGACGTTGGTGACCTGGTAGCCGTAGACCGGGTCCATGATCGTCGGCAGATAGAGTCGCCCCGGATCGCACGTCGAGAAACCGGCGTTGCGGTCGGGGGTCCACTGCATGGGGGTGCGGACGGCGTCGCGGTCGCCGAGCCAGATGTTGTCGCCCATGCCGATCTCGTCGCCGTAGTAGAGGATCGGCGAGCCGGGCAGTGACAGCAGCAGGGCGGTGAACAGCTCGATCTGGTTGCGGTCGTTGTCGAGGAGCGGGGCCAGGCGGCGCCTGATCCCGATGTTGGCGCGCATCCGTGGGTCCTTCGCGTATTCGGCCCACATGTAGTCGCGCTCTTCGTCGGTGACCATCTCCAGGGTCAGCTCGTCGTGGTTGCGCAGGAAGATGCCCCACTGGCAGCCGGAGGGGATGGCCGGGGTCTTGGCGAGGATCTCGGAGACGGGGTAGCGCGATTCACGCCGTACGGCCATGAAGATGCGCGGCATGACCGGGAAGTGGAAGGCCATGTGGCACTCGTCGCCGCCGGAGGAGTAGTCCCCGAAGTAGTCGACGACGTCCTCGGGCCACTGGTTGGCCTCCGCCAGCAGTACGGTGTCCGGGTACATCGCGTCGATCTCGCGCCGGACCCGCTTCAGGAACTCGTGGGTCGCGGGCAGGTTCTCGCAGTTGGTGCCCTCTTCGGCGTAGAGATAGGGGACCGCGTCGAGCCGGTAGCCGTCGATGCCGAGGTCCAGCCAGAACCTCAGGGCCGCCAGGATCTCCTCCTGGACCGCTGGGTTCTCGTAGTTGAGGTCGGGCTGGTGCGAGAAGAAACGGTGGAAGTAGTACTGGCCGCGCACCGGGTCGAAGGTCCAGTTGGAGGCCTCGGTGTCGACGAAGATGATCCGGGCGTCCTCGTACTGCTTGTCGTCGTCGGCCCACATGTAGTAGTCCCCGTAGGGGCCGTCGGGGTTCCTGCGGGACTCCTGGAACCACGGGTGCTGGTCGCTGGTGTGGTTCATGACGAAGTCGATGATCACGCGCATGCCGCGCTGGTGGGCGGCGTCCACGAACTCCACGAAGTCGGCGAGGTCACCGAACTCCGGCAGGACGGCGGTGTAGTCGGAGACGTCGTAACCGCCGTCCCTGAGCGGGGACCTGAAGAACGGCGGCAGCCACAGACAGTCCACGCCGAGCCACTGCAGATAGTCCAGCTTGGCCGTCAGACCCTTCAGGTCGCCGATGCCGTCGCCGTTGCTGTCCTGGAAGGAGCGGACCAGGACCTCGTAGAAGACGGCGCGCTTGAACCACTGCGGGTCCCGGTCCTTGGCGGGAGTGTCCTCGAAGGTGTCGTGCACGGGTTCGTTGACGGTCATGAGGCCGCGGGCCCTCCGTTCCGGGGCGTCGAACGCCCGACGTGGAGCACGTGCGCCGGCGCGCTGCCGGGCGTCAGGCGCACGTAGTTGGTCCTGCCCCAGTGGTACGTCTCGCCCGTCAGTTCGTCGTGCACGGACAGGGCAGAGCTCCAGTCCAGGCCGAGTTGCGGCATGTCCAACGAGACCGTGGCCTCCTGGGTGTGGTGCGGGTCGAGATTGACGACCACGATGACCGTGTCCGTACCCGCGCTCTTGCTGTAGGCGAGCACGGCATCGTTGTCGGTCCGGTGGAAGCGGAGGTTCCGCAGGCGCTGTAGCGCGGGGTGCTGCCGTCGGATGGTGTTGAGCCGGGTGATGAGCGGGGCGATGGTCCGGCCCTCGCGTGCGGCCGCCTCCCAGTCGCGCGGCCTGAGCTGGTACTTCTCCGAGTGGAGGTACTCCTCGCTGCCCTCCCTGAGCGGGGTGTTCTCGCACAGTTCGTAGCCGCTGTAGACGCCCCAGGTGGGGGAGAGGGTCGCGGCGAGCACGGCCCGCACCTCGAAGGCCGGGCGCCCGCCGTGCTGGAGGTAGGCGTGCAGGATGTCCGGGGTGTTGACGAAGAGGTTCGGCCGCATGCAGGCCGCCGCCTCCCCCGACAACTCGCCCAGGTACTCGGTCAGTTCCTGCTTGCTGTTGCGCCAGGTGAAGTACGTGTACGACTGCTGGAAGCCGATCTGGGCCAGGGTGTGCATCATCGCCGGCCGGGTGAACGCCTCCGCCAGGAAGATCACGTCCGGGTCCGTGCCGTTGACCTCGGCGATGACCCGCTCCCAGAAGACGACCGGCTTGGTGTGCGGGTTGTCGACGCGGAAGATCCGCACGCCGTGGTCCATCCAGTGCCGCAGGATCCGTACCGTCTCGGCGACCAGGCCGTCCATGTCCGCGTCGAAGGCGATCGGGTAGATGTCCTGGTACTTCTTCGGCGGGTTCTCCGCGTACGCGATCGTGCCGTCGGGCCGGTGATGGAACCACTCGGGGTGTTTCTGCACCCAGGGATGGTCGGGGGAGCACTGGAGGGCGAAGTCGAGGGCGATCTCCAGGCCGTGGGAGCGCGCCTGGGCCACGAACCAGTCGAAGTCCTCGATCGTGCCCAGGTCCGGGTGGACGGCGTCGTGGCCGCCCTCGGGGGAGCCGATCGCCCAGGGCACGCCCACGTCCTCGGGCCCGGCGGTGAGCGTGTTGTCGGGCCCCTTGCGGAAGGTGGTGCCGATGGGGTGGATGGGCGGGAGGTAGACGACGTCGAAGCCCATCTCCGCGATCGGCTTCAGCCGGCGCGCGGCCGTGCGGAAGGTGCCGTGCGGCTGCTCGGCCGTGCCCTCCGAGCGCGGGAAGAACTCGTACCAGGAGCCGTACAGGGCGCGTTCGCGCTCCACCAGCAGCGGCATCGGGTCGGAGGCGGTGACCAACTCCCGCAAGGGATAGCGGCTCAGCAGCGCGTCCACCTCGGGCGACAGGGCCGCCCGCAGGCGCTCGTCGACCGACAGGGAGTCGTCGCCGAGGGCCTGTGCGGCGGCGCGGACGACGTTCCGATCCGGGCCCTTCGGCACTCCGGCGGCCGCACGCTCGTAGAGCTCGGCCCCCTCCTCCAGCACGAGCCCGATGTCGATCCCGGCCGGCACCTTGACCGAGGCGGTGTGCTGCCAGGTCGCCAGCGGATGGCTCCAGGCCTCCACCCGGAAGGTCCAGCGGCCCGTCACGTCCGGGGTGACGTCCGCACCCCACAGGTCACTGCCCGGGGACAGCTCCCGCATCGGCGTCCACGGGCCGCGGCGGCCCTTCGGATCGCGCAGGACCACATTGGCGCCCACGGCGTCATGCCCTTCACGGAACACGGTGGCCGTGACCCGGAAGGTCTCCCCGGCCACCGCCTTCGCCGGGCGCCTGCCGCACTCAACGGCCGGCCGGACGTCACGTACCGGTACGCGGCCGATGGCCGGGGTCCTGGGCATGTATCTCACCTCCGCCGTGCGCGAAGCCGGGCACCCGGCCCGGCTTCGCGATCCGAGAGGGGCCGACTCGCGCCGGCCCCGGGGGGAACGCCTTGTACGGTGCCAGGTCAGGGGCTTGGCGCCGTGGAACGCCGCTCCGGTGGCGGCGCTCTTCTGGCCGATCGGTGCGGCCGCGGCCGTCCGTCCTGCTCGCGCAGGTAGGTGACCAGATTGGTGCGCAGATAGCGTTCGGCGGCGTCCGCGGCCTCGCGGGCGCAGCGTTTGCCCATCAGTACGCACAGCGTGTAGCCCGAGTCCTCGAAGGTGGCCCGGACCGTGCGGTCGTGGGGCGAGGCGAGCATGACGCGCTCCCACGCCCGGTAACGCCGCAACGCCCGGGCCACTTCGGCCTTGGCGGGTAGCAGCATTGCCCTCTTCACCTTCCACGCTCTCGACTGGGCGCGTTCCCGACGGTCGGGTGGTGTCCGCGCGCGGGAGGGCACGGCACCGTTACGGCGATCGAGGCTTTCACTTATGGTGCACGGACGACGACGCAGCGTCTTGTTGGATCTTCAACGACGGATGGTGTGTCGGGGTCTCGTGTTGCACGAATGGCGTAGCACCGTCACCGTGGAGGTGACTCAGAAGCGATCAGCGCTCACGCTGTGTGTCCGGGACTCCATTCCCGGACTGGCATCCGGGATCCCTCCCGGACGGGCGAGGGGAGCGAGAGCTTCGCCGGTGAGGAGCAAGCGACGATGAAGACCGCAGTGCCCTGCTACTACCACCTCGACGTGGAAGTCAGCCCGGAACGGGTGGGTCAGGTCAGCCGCATCCTGGCCGCCCACCTCCGCTACTGGGACCTCGAGAACCTCGAGGATCCCGTCTGCCGCAGCGCGGAACTGCTGCTGCGGGCGATCGACGAGCACGCGAAGGACAAGCACACCTCCATCGAGATGTGGTGGAACGGCCAGCACCTCATCACCGCCTTCGGCGACGACGACCCGGACCTGCGCCCCGATCAGGACCTGCGGGCCTGCCTCGCGGACATCGCCGCCATGAGCGACGGCTGGGGCTGCTGCGCCTCGGACACCGGCAGCAAGATCATCTGGTTCTCGCAGCGCGCCCGCGCCGGCCAGCGCGTCCCGCTGGTGCCGACCGCCCCCTCGCCGACGCTGCGGGAGGGGCTCCAGGTGCCGCGCGAGGCGCCGGTCGCGGTGCTGGCCGCGCCGGCCGGAGCGGTGGACGACACGCTCGCGGCGCAGGTCGCCGCGCCGGCCGCTGTGGTGGACGACGCCCTGGAGGGCAGCCGGTGACCGCCCGCAAGCGACGCAAAGGGCTGCCCGTGTGGAGCGGGCAGCCCTACCCGTTGGGTGCCGCGTTCGACGGACAGGGCACCAATTTCGCCCTGTTCAGCGAGGTCGCCGAGCGGGTCGAGCTGATCCTCGTCGACGACGCCGGCAAGGAGACCCCCGTACGCCTGCACGAGGTCGACGGATTCGTCTGGCACTCGTACCTGCCCGGCATCGCACCGGGCCAGCGCTACGGCTACCGGGTGCACGGCCCCTGGCAGCCCTCGCTCGGCCACCGGTGCAACCCGCGGAAGCTGCTGCTCGACCCGTACGCCCGGGCCGTGGACGGCCAGATCGACAACCACGCCTCGCTGTACGAGCGCGCCCCGGACGGCCCCGCCCCGGCCGACAGTGCCGGGCACTCCATGCTGGGCGTGGTCACCGACCCGTACTTCGACTGGGGCGACGACCGCCCGCCCCGCACGCCGTACTCGGACTCGGTGATCTACGAGGCCCATGTACGCGGCCTGACCATGACGCACCCCGAGGTCCCCGAGCGGCTGCGCGGCACCTACGCCGGCCTCGCCCACCCGGCCGTCATCGAGCACCTGACCTCGCTCGGCGTGACCGCGGTGGAACTGATGCCGGTCCACCAGTTCGTGCAGGACGGCGTGCTCCAGGACCGCGGCCTGTCCAACTACTGGGGCTACAACACCATCGGCTTCTTCGCCCCGCACAACGCCTACGCCGCCTTCGGCAGCCGTGGCCAGCAGGTCAACGAGTTCAAGGCGATGGTCAAGGCGCTGCACGCGGCCGGCCTCGAAGTGATCCTCGACGTGGTCTACAACCACACGGCCGAGGGCAACGAGATGGGCCCCACGCTGTCCTTCCGGGGCATCGACAACGCGTCCTACTACCGCCTGGTCGACGGTGACTGGGCGCATTACTACGACACCACCGGCACCGGCAACAGCCTGCTGATGCGGCACCCCTACGTGCTCCAGCTGATCATGGACTCGCTGCGGTACTGGGTGACCGAGATGCATGTGGACGGCTTCCGCTTCGACCTCGCGGCCACGCTGGCAAGGCAGTTCCACGAGGTGGACCGGCTCTCGGCGTTCTTCGACCTGATCCAGCAGGACCCGGTGATCAGCCGGGTCAAGCTCATCGCCGAGCCCTGGGACGTGGGGGAGGGCGGCTACCAGGTCGGCAACTTCCCGCCACTGTGGTCGGAGTGGAACGGCAAGTACCGGGACGCCGTACGGGACTTCTGGCGGGGCGAGCCCGGCTCGCTCGGCGAGTTCGCCTCCCGGCTGACCGGATCCTCCGACCTGTACCAGCACAGCAGGCGCCGGCCGCGCGCGAGCGTCAACTTCGTCACCGCGCACGACGGTTTCACCCTGCGCGACCTGGTGTCGTACAACGACAAGCACAACGAGGCCAACGGCGAGGACAACCGGGACGGCGAGAGCCACAACCGGTCCTGGAACTGCGGAGCGGAGGGCCCCACCAAGGACCCGGCCGTCCTCGAACTGCGGGCCCGGCAGCAGCGCAATCTGCTGGCCACGCTGCTGCTGTCGCAGGGCATCCCGATGCTCTGCCACGGTGACGAACTCGGCCGCACGCAGCGGGGCAACAACAACGCCTACTGCCAGGACAACGAGATCTCCTGGATCGACTGGGAGCTGACGGAGGAGCAGCGCGGCCTCGCGGACTTCACCCGGCACGTGATCGCGCTGCGTGCCGCGCACCCCGTGCTGCGACGGCGCCGCTTCTTCCACGGCGAGACCGTGACCAACGCCAGGCAACCGCTGCCCGACCTGATGTGGCTCAGGCCCGACGCCCGCGAGATGACCGCCCGGGACTGGCAGCGCGGCGACGCGCACTCGGTGGGTGTGTTCCTCAACGGCGACGCCATCGCCGAACGCGACGCCTATGGGCGCCGGATGGTCGACGACTCCTTCCTGATGCTCGTCAACGGCTACTGGGAACCGGTCGACTTCCGCCTGCCCGACGACACCTTCGGCGAGCGCTGGACGACCCTGATCGACACCGCCGACCCGGACGGCATCCCCGACGAGCGCGAACGCAAGGCCGGCACGAGGCTCCGTGTGGAGGCCCGCAGTCTCGTTCTGCTGTCGCGTCCGTCCCGGGTGGCGAGCTGATCAGCGCAGCCGGCGTGAGGTGACGGTGAACTGGGCCCCGTCGGCGTCGCGGAGGATCGCCTCGTCCTCGTCCTCGCTCAGCACGCTGCCGCCGTGCTTCTCCGCCGCCCGGGCGCAGCCGGTCACGTCCGCGACGGCGAAGTGGATCTGCCAGTGCGGCCGGACGGAGGGGTCCGGGGCGGCCTCCACCGCGCCCGAGTCGATGCGTGCCACGACGTCGCCCTGGCTGCGCAGCACCACCTCGCCGCCCTCGTACTCCACCTCGCAGCAGCCCGGCACCCCTGTCGCCCAGTCGAGGATCTCGCCGTAGAAGATCGCCGAGTCGAAGGCGTTGCGGGTGTGCAGCCGGATGAAGGTCGGTGACGCCCGCCGCCAGGCCTCCCAGTTGCCGACCAGTTCCCCCTGCCAGATCCCGAAGGTGGCCCCGTCCCGGTCGGCGAGCAGGGCCGCCCGGCCGGGCGGGAAGGACAGCGGCCCGACGGCGGCCGTACCCCCGCGCTCCCGGGCCCGGGCCACGGCCACATCGGCGTCCGGAACCGCGAAGTACGGCGTCCAGGCCACGGCCATCTGCCACATGGCCGCCACGGCGGCGATCCCGGCCACCGGCACCCCGTCCGCCAGGGCGATACGGAAGTGCTCGCCGAGTTCGGCGCCGCGCCAGCGCCAGCCCAGGACGGCCGAGTAGAAGTCCTGGGTGGCCTCGAGGTCACGGCTGGTCAGGCTGACCCAGCACGGGGCACCGAAGACGGAGTGCGTGGAGACGACGTCTCGTTTCCGCGGTCCACCACTGACGGGGGCGTTGTCGTTCATGTCAGTCGCGTCCTGCTCTCGGGGCCGGGCGGCCACCGCTCTCGCACCAGTGTCCAACCGGAAGCGGGTGGGCTGCCTGTCGAGTACCCGCGGTGGCACCGGTCCAGGCAGGCGAGCACGATGGGGGCATGGGCGCGAGCGAGTCCGAGCGGATCTCCGAGTTGCAGGCCGAGGTCGACCAGATGAAGGAGGCCGTGATCTCCCACGCGGTCGTCGACCAGGCGATCGGGATGGTGGTGGCCCTGGGCAGGGTGACGCCGGACGAGGGCTGGGAAGTACTGAGGGAGGTCTCCCAGCACACCAACATCAAGCTGCGCAACATCGCTGAGCTGATCCTCATCTGGGGCCGCCGCGGCGAGATCCCGTCCGATGTGCTGACCGCGCTGGAGGACGCTCTGGACCGGTACGGCCCCACTCAGGTGCCCGAGGCCTCGCAGGAGTGAGGCCTCTGCGGGCTCAGCGGACCTCGGCGAGCAGTTCCTCGCGCAGCCGGTCGAAGCAGCTGCTGAGCAGCCGTGAGACGTGCATCTGTGAGATGCCCAGCTGCTGGGCGATCCGGCTCTGCGTCATCCCACGGAAGAACCGCAGGTAGAGGATGATGCGCTCGCGTTCGGGCAGTGCCTCCAGACAGGGCCGGACGGCGGTGCGGTCGATCACGAGCTCGTATCCGGGGTCGAGGCCGCCCAGGGAGTCCCCGAGCGCGTAGCCGTCGGTGCCGGCCACCTCGGCGTCCAGGGACAGCGCGGAGAAGCACTCGAGCGCTTCCATGCCGGTGCGCACCTCGTCCTCGGTGAGCCGGGTGTGGGCGGCGATCTCCGCCACGGTGGGCGGGCGCCCCGAAGTGCTCTGGGCCAGTTCCTTGCCGGCGGCGCGGACCCGGTTGCGCAGGTCCTGCACCCGGCGCGGCACGTGCAGCGTCCACATGTGGTCGCGGAAGTGGCGCTTGATCTCACCGGTGATGGTGGGCACGGCGTACGCCTCGAAGGCGCGGCCCCGCCCGGGATCGTAGTGGTCGACGGCCTTCACCAGGCCGAGGGCGGCCACCTGGTACAGGTCCTCCAGCGTCTCCCCGCGGCCACGGAACCGCACGGCGATCCGCTCGGCCATGGGCAGCCACAGCTGGACCAGTTCATCACGCAACGCCCGCCGCTCGGGGCCGTCGGGCAGCGTCGCGAGCCGCTCGAAGGACTCCGCCGTGTCGGGGGCGTCGTCGTGGGGATGGGAGGTGGTACTGCCGGTGACACGCATGGTGCGCACCTCTCTCAGCAGGTGCTGGATCTACAGACACCGTGGGAGGCGCGCTCGGACCGGGAAAGGGGGAAGCGGGGCGTGCGGCAAAGAGCCGCCTCCCACGGACGTGCCTCCGGTCCGAAGCACTGTTCGTCCTTTTCCCGCTCTCGGACATCACAAAACAATTAAGTACAAATAGGATGCGATCAGATCCCTTTGCCCTGCCCTTGGCCTCACTTGGCCGGGCATTACCTCTGTAGCAGAGATAATCTTCTGGCATGGAGACCGAGGCGTCGCGGCGAGCGACAACGGAGTCCGACACCTTCCCGGAGGAACTGGCGGACGCGCTGGTGCGCATCCAACGGCTGATCCGGCGGCGGCTGCGCGGCGAGCTCAACGGGCCCCGGCTGCGCGGTGCCGAGGTGGAACTGCTCCGGCTGGTCGAGTCCCGCCCCGGCATCGGCGTCTCGGACGCGGCGAAGGCCCTGCACCTGGCGGGCAACTCCGTGTCGACCCTGGTCAACCAGCTCGTCCGGGGCGGACACCTGCTGCGCGAGACCGACCCCGCCGACCGGCGCGCGGCCCGGCTGCGGCTGACCGCGCCCGCCGAGGAACGGCTCGGCGACTGGAGGCGACGCCGGGCCGAACTCGTCGGCCTTCACGTGTCCCGCCTCGACGACACCGATCGGGAGGCCCTGCGGGCGGCCCTGCCCGCGCTGCGCAGGCTGGCGGCCGGCCTGCACGAGGAGGCCGAGGAAGCATGACGGGAGGCCGACGATCATGACGGAGGTCCAGAACCCATGACGAGGGACAGCACGGACACCCCCGACGACGCCGGCCCCACGGACAGCCGCGGCGACGCCGGCACCGCTGCCGCCCCGGTAGCCGCCGTCGGCACCAGTGACGCCCCTGGCGATGTGGAGACCGCCGACAGCCCCGGCGATGGGGTGGACACCACCGGCACCACTGGTGACGCCGCGAACACCCCGGACGTACCTGCCGCAGTCGGCGGCGTCGGTGCGGCCCCTGGCCGGTCCACCGAAGGCCCCGGGGCAGCCACCGGCTCCGCCGGAACCGGCGAGGCGGCCTCCGGATCCGCCGCCACTGCCCCACCGGCCGAAGCGGCGCGTCCCGCAGCCACCCCCGCCCCCGTCGACGTACCTGCCGCAGTCGGCGGCGTCGGTGCGGCCCCTGGCCGGTCCACCGACGCCCCCGGAACAGCCACCGGCTCCGCCGGAACCGGCGAGGCGGCCTCCGGATCCGCCGCCACTGCCCCACCGACCGAAGCCGCGCGTCCCGCAGCCACCCCCGCCCCCGTCGACGTACCTGCCGCAGTCGGCGGCGTCGGTGCGGCCCCTGGCCGGTCCACCGAAGGCCCCGGGGCAGCCACCGGCTCCGCCGGAACCGGCGAGGCGGCCACCGGATCCGCCGCCACTGCCCCACCGACCGAAGCCGCGCGTCCCGCAGCCGCCCCCGCCCCGGTCACCGACGCCGTCGATGCAGCCGCCGAAGTCGCGCAACCCGAGGCCGCCCCTGGCGTCGATGCAGCCGCCGAAGTCGCGCGCACCGGGCCCACCGGCACCCCGGTCGCCGATGCCGTCAGCTGTACCCGGCTCGCCTACGCCTTCGGTGACACGCTTGCCGTCGACGGGCTCGACCTGGCCGTTCGGGAGGGGGAGGTGTTCGGGCTGCTCGGTCCCAACGGGGCCGGGAAGACCACCGCCATCCGCTGCATCACCACCCTCCTGCCGGTCCCGGCCGGCATGGTCGGTGTGTTCGGGCACGACGCGGCGAAGGAGCGGATGGCGGTGCGCCGGCTGCTCGGCTACGTCCCGCAGCAGCTGTCCGCCGACAGCGGGCTCACCGGCCGGGAGAACGTGGCCCTGTTCGCCCGGGTCTTCGACGTGCCCCGCCGCGAGCGTGCCGAACGGGTCGGCCAGGCGCTGACCGCCGTCGGGCTCACGGACGCCGCCGACCGGCTCGCCGGGACCTACTCCGGCGGCATGGTCCGTCGCCTGGAGCTGGCCCAGGCGCTGGTCAGCGCGCCCAGGCTGCTGATCCTCGACGAGCCGACCATCGGACTCGACCCCATCGCCCGTACCGGCGTCTGGGAGCACATCAACGCCGTCCGCGCGGCCACCGGCATGACCGTCCTCGTCACCACCCACTACATGGACGAGGCCGACCAGTACTGCGACCGCGTCGGCCTGATGCACCGCGGCCGCCTCCGCGCCCTCGGCACCCCGGCCGAGCTGCGCCGCGACCTCGCCGAACGCCAGGGCACCGACACTCTGCCCACGCTGGAGGACGTCTTCCGCGACGTCGCCGGCAGCGGCCTCGACGACCACTCCGGAGGAGGTTTCCGCGATGTCCGCAGCACCCGCCGCACCGCGCGCCGCGTCGGCTGACCGCACGCCCGGCAGCGACACCGCCCTGCTGCTCCGCCCGCCCGTGCCGCGCGCCGGCTGGCGGCTGCTGCCCGCCCGGGTCGTCGCCATGTGCGCCGTCGAGCTGCAGAAGCTGCGGCACGACCGTACCGAGCTGTACACCCGCGCGGTCCAGCCCGCCCTGTGGCTGCTGATCTTCGGTCAGACCTTCACCCGGATCCGGGCGATACCCACCGGCGGCGTCCCGTACATCGACTTCATGGCGCCCGGCATCATCGCCCAGTCGGCGATGTTCATCGCGATCTTCTACGGCATCCAGATCATCTGGGAGCGCGACGCGGGCATCCTGAACAAGCTCCTCGTCACCCCGACCCCGCGTTCGGCACTGATCACCGGCAAGGCGTTCGCCGCCGGGGTGAAGTCGCTGATCCAGGCGATCGTCGTGATCGTCATCGCCGCCCTGCTCGGTGTCGCCCTGACCTGGAACCCGCTGAAGCTGCTCGGCGTCGCCCTCGCCGTGGTCCTCGCCTCCGCGTTCTTCTCCTGCCTGTCGATGACCATCGCCGGCATCGTGCTCAGCCGCGACCGGCTGATGGGCTTCGGGCAGGCGATCACGATGCCGTTGTTCTTCGGCTCCAACGCCCTGTACCCCGTCTCGGTGATGCCGGGCTGGCTGCAGGCCGTCAGCACGGTGAACCCGCTGAGCTATCAGGTCGACGCCCTGCGCGGCCTGCTGCTCGGCACGCCCGCGCACCTCGGCACCGACTTCGCCGTCCTCGCGGTGGCCTCCGCGCTCGGCATCGCGGCGGCCTCCTCACTGCTCGGCCGGCTGGCCCGGTGATCTTGCCGCGGACGTGATGTGCGGCACGCGCGGGTACCCCCGCCGAAAGCGCCGCGAACGCATCCTTCCTGGGCAGCGCTTGATCAGCGATCAAAGCGGGCGAACTCCCTGGCCAGAGCGCATTCTGCGCATTTGACAGTGCGCTCGGCGCACAGATAGACAGCAGCTCTCGGAGGTCGAGAGGGGCACTGTGTACGAGCCGAACGTGGTCGGGGACTGGCAGGAGTACGACGAGCATGCCGGTCTGCGGGTCCGCGTCCACCGTCTGGAGGCCGCGGAGCCGCCGCGCGGACGTGACGACGCCGCCGCCGGTCTGACGTACTTCAGTGTCCGGGTGACGGTGGAGAACCGCGGTGCCCGGCACTACGGCATCCACCTGGAGGACGGCCAGCTCGACGTCCGGGTCGGCTCCGACGGCGAGAGCGCGTTCATCGACTGGCGCAACTCGCAGTTCATCGAGGGCTTCGACGTCTATCCGCTGCGCCGGGCCACCGCCGTGCTCTACGCCGCCGCTCCCGAGGCCGCCCTGACCCACGTGGACGTGCAGGTGCAGCTGCGGGTGGAGGAGGAGTGGACCGACCGCCGGCTGTGGACCGGTGGCATCGGCGTCCTGGAGGCGACCACGGCGGCCGCCCCCGCGGTCGCCGGGCAGCACAGCCTGGCCCACCAGGTCAGCGCCTTCCTGAAGGACCAGACGGAGCCCGGCGCCGCCTGAGTCCTCCAGGGGGACCAGACGCGTCCGGTACCGCCTGAGTCCTCCTGGGCGACCAGACGGCGTCCGGTACGGCCTGAACCGGCCGGCGCCGCCCCGCGGTCAGTGCGGGATACCGTCGATGATCTCGCGCGCACCCTGCCGCAGCAGCGCCACCGCGACCGACGTGCCGAGCGTGGCCGGGTCCAGCCGTCCGGCCCATTCGTGGGCGTTCAGCCGGGTCTTGCCGTCCGGGGTGAACACACAGGCCCGCAGGGACAGTTCCCCGCCGCGGTCCACGCGCGCGTAGCCGGCGATCGGGCTGTTGCAGTGGCCCTGCAGCACATGCAGGAACATCCGCTCGGCCGTCGCCTCGCGATACGTGTCCGGGTCGCCCAGCCCGGTGACGGCGTCGATCACATCGGTGTCGTCCTCCCGGCACTGCAGGGCGAGGATGCCGGCACCGATCGGCGGCATCATCGTCTCGGCCGAGAGCACCTCGCTGATCACGTCCGTCCGGCCGATCCGCTCCAGACCGGCCACCGCCAGCAGCAGCGCGTCCGCGTCCCCGGCGGCCAGTTTCTCCAGCCGGCGGTTGGCGTTGCCGCGGAACGGCACGCACACCAAGTGCGGGTGGGTGGCGGCCAACTGGGCCACGCGGCGCACCGAGGACGTGCCGATCCGGGTGCCGGCCGGCAACTCGTCCAGGGTGAGCCCGCCCGGGTGGATCAGCGCGTCCCGGACGTCGTCCCGCTTCAGGAAGGCGGCGAACACCGTCCCGGCGGGCAACGGCCGGTCGGCGGGCACGTCCTTGACGCAGTGCACCGCGAGATCGGCCTCCCCGGCCAGCAGGGCCGCGTCGACCTCCTTGGTGAACGCCCCCTTGCCCTCGACCTTCGAGAGATCGCCGAGCCACTTGTCGCCGGTGGTCCTCACCGGCACCACCTCGGTGCGCACACCGGGGTGCAGCACGGCCAACTCGGCGCGGACCCGCTCGACTTGGGCCAGGGCCATGGGGGAGTCGCGGGAGACGATTCGGATGAGTTCCGGGACGGACATGGGGACACGATAGACCCTCCGGCCCGACGCCCGGTCGGCCCCACTCGCGCTGCGCGGGCGTCCCCCTTCGGTCACCGCCGGCCGTACGGGAACAGGTCCGCCGCCCAGCCGGGCCGGGCCGCGAGTGCGTCGGCCCGCTCCGGGGACACAGCTCCCGGGCCGTCACCGGTTCGCGGCTCATGCGCCGGCTTCGCCGACCGGGAGGCTGTAGCGCAGCTTCTGCTTCGCGCGGGCACCGAGCCGGTCGTAGAACCGGACGGCCCCCTCGTTCCAGGCGGGCGTCTGCCACTGCACCTCCGTGACGCCGAGCCGCCGGGCCTCGGCGACCACCGCGTCCACGAGCAGCGGGCCGAGGCCGAGGCCGCGGTGGCCGGGGGCCAGGAACAGGCAGTCCATGTGCAGATACTCCCGCCCGTCCCAGGTGGACAGTTCGGGCGCGCAGGTGGCGTAGCCGACGAGCTCGCCGTCCGGGGCCTCGGCGACCAGGCAGCGCAGCCGCGGAGCGGGCGTGTCGAACAGCAGGCCCGCCAGCCGGGCGGCGAGGTCGGGCGCCGGCGGGGCGGCGCGCTCGTACGCGGCGTGCTGGGCGGCCAGTTCGGCCACGCGAGGCAGATCGGCACGGTCGGCGTGCCGCACCCGGGGAGTGCCGGTCACCGGACCTCGCCGTCCAGGGTGTCGGTGCTCCAGGCGGTCAGGCGCTCGGCGAGCGGGCCCTTGCCGTCCAGGACGTGCCGGGAGTACGCCTCCCGCTCGTGCGCGAGCAGCGCGGCCTCCCACACACAGGGGGCGAGCCCCGCCCGGCCCGGCCGCAGCTCGGCCGGCCGCCCGGCCGGGCCGGTGAACACGGCCAGGTCGGACATGTGGCCCTCGATCCAGCTGTGCACGAGGACGTAGTCGCCGTCGCCGCCCGCGTGCACGACCAGGACCGCGAGGCCCAGCGAGCCGCGTGCCCGTCCCAGGGCCAGATGGCCCGCGGCCAGGTCCAGCGCGGTGTCCACGGCCTGCGGACCGACGGTACGCCCCGGCGCCTGCAGCGCGTACACCTTGACGAGGTGACCGGAGGCCTCCCGGATGCCCAACGCCCGTGCGGGCCGGCCGTGATGGCCCTCGGCGAGGGCGAGCAGTCCGGTCGCGTCGATCGCCGGGGGCAGCTCCACATGAAGATCCATCCGGCCATCATGGGGGCTCGGTGCGCGGGCGTCCACGGCGGGGTGGCGATGCGCCCTACGGCAGGGCGGCGTACAGCAATCGGTGTACCGAACGGCGCGGCGGCGCACGGTACGGCGCGGCGGCGCGCAGTACGGCGTACGGGAGCGTGTGCCCTCAGCCGAAGCCCTCCGGCAGGTCCGCCGCCGATTCCTCCGGGGTGAGGTCGGGGCGCAGCCGCAGCCAGGACGGCTGGCGCAGGAGCCCGGCCCGGGTACGGGTGCTGTAGCTGACCTCGCCGACCAGCCGGGGCAGCACCCAGTGGGCGCCCGGGACGCGCGGCACCGGATCGAAGGGGCACCGCTCGCTCACCATGTCCCGCAGCAGCGCGGCCAGCTCCGTCCGTTCGGCCTCGCTCCAGCCCGTGCCCACACCGCCGACGTACCTCAGCCGGGCGCTCGCGTCGCGCTGGCCGACCAGCACCGCGCCGGGCAGCCCCCTCAGGCGTCCTTTGCCGGGCAGCCAGCCGCCGACGACGACATCCTCCGCGCGCATGTTGCGGATCTTGATCCAGGCGCGCGAGCGGACCCCGGGCTCGTACACCGAGTCCAGCCGCTTGCACACCAGACCCTCCAGGCCGTGTTCCCTGGTCGCCGCGAGCGCCTCGGCGCCGTGCCCGGTCACCGCACCCGGGGTCGACCAGTACGGCCCGGCCAGGCCCAGCTCCGTCAGCCGGGCCCGCCGCCGTACGTACGGCAGCCGCAGCAGGGGCTCCTCGCAGTACGGCACGTCGAACAGCACCAGATGCACCGGCACCTGGGCGGCCCGGCGAGCCGCCCGCGCGGGGGAGTGCGCCAGGCCCATCCGGCTCTGCAGCAGCTGGAAGTCGGCCCGGCCCTGTTCGTCGAGGGCCAGCACCTCGCCGTCCAGCACGGCGGGCGTGGTGCCCAAGGCACCGCCGAGCGGCCGCAGTTCGGGATAGGCCGCGGTGATGTCCTCGCCCGAGCGGGCCCGCAGCAGCACGCTGCCGTCGCCGGGCAGATAGACCATCACCCGCTGGCCGTCCTGCTTGGTCTCGTACGCCCACCGCTGGTCCTGGGCGGTGGGCGGCAGGGTGCCGGGAGTGGCGAGCATCGGAGCGATGAGCGGCAGGGGCTGGGCGGTCACGGCTGAAGATCTCGACCACTTGCGCCGGCCTCACGCGCCTTGGGCCACCGGTTCCCCTGAACGGACCCGCACCGTCTGCGTGCCGCGGACGGAAAGGCGCGGCGGCTCCGTCGGCGCCGGCTGTCGTGGGAGGGCAGGCCCGACTTCGGTGAAGACGCCGCCGTACCGGGCCTCGGAACCGCGTTCGAGCCGCCCTGCCGCCCTTGGACTCACGGGCCGATGCCGCGAGCCCCCTCCCGCCCGGCGAAGGGAACAGCGGCCGGGGATGCGTCCGCGCGGGCTCTCCCGCGGGCCGCACCCCGGCCGTCTCGGCCCCCCGCCGGCTCAGCCCACCGTCTCCGCCGAGGACTCCGCGGGCGCCGGTGCGGGCGCCGGGGTGGCCGGGCGGGGCCGGGGGAGGAAGGAGGCGAGGACGAATGCCAGGATCGCCGCACCCGCGCCGATCGCCATGACGACCTTGAAGCCGTTCTCGGACGACAGCGCGTGCCCGCCCAGGCTGATCGTCAGCTGGGACGGGATCACCCCGGCGACCGCGCCGGCCACGGACGTGCCGATGGAGCGCATCAGCGTGTCGAGGCTGTTGGCGGCCGCAGTCTCCGACGGCGGCACCGCACCCATGATCAGGGCGGGCATGGCTCCGTAGGCGAAGCCGACGCCCGCGCCGATGACGCAGGACACCAGGATCAGCTGCCAGACCTCGCTCATCAGCACGGTGTTGAGCCCGTATCCGGCGGCGACGATCACCGCTCCCAGCATCAGCGTGATCTTCGGCCCCCGAAAATTGGCCCGGTCGGGCCCTCGGTCTCCAGGGCGGCCGGCGTCAGCCGGAGCGTGGTGGCCTGACCCAGCCCAAGGACCGCTCCACGGCCCGCTGCCAGTTGTCGTACTCCGACTCCCGCAGTTCGGGGTCCATCGCGGGCAGCCACTGGGCGGCCCGGTGCCAGTTGCGGCGCAGCACCTCCAGATCGGGCCAGTAGCCCGCGGCGAGCCCGGCCGCGTAGGCGGCGCCCAGCGAGACCGTCTCGGCGACCATGGGGCGCACGACGGGCACGTCGAGCACATCGGCGACGAACTGCATGAGCAGGTTGTCCGCGGTCATGCCGCCATCCACCTTGAGTTGCTGGAGGGACACCGAGGAGTCGGCGTTCATGGCGTCGACGACCTCCCGGGTCTGCCATCCGGTGGCTTCCAGGACGGCACGCGCCAGGTGCCCCTTGGTGATGTACGAGGTGAGGCCGACGATGACCCCGCGCGCGTCGCTGCGCCAGCGCGGAGCGAAGAGGCCCGAGAACGCGGGGACGATGTAGCAGCCGCCGTTGTCCTCGACCGTCCGCGCGAGGGTCTCGATCTCCGGGGCGCTGTTGATCAGCCCCAGGCGGTCCCGGAACCACTGGACGAGCGCGCCGGTGATGGCGATCGACCCTTCCAGGGCGTACATCGGCGGCTGGTCCCCGATCCGGTACGCGACGGTGGTGAGCAGTCCGTGCCGGGACCGCACCAGCTCGCTGCCGGTGTTGAGCAGCAGGAAGCTGCCCGTTCCGTAGGTGCACTTGGCCTCGCCGGGGGAGAAGCAGGTCTGGCCGAAGAGGGCGGCCTGCTGGTCGCCGAGGGCGGCCGTGATCGCGACCCCGGGCAGCAGCGCGCGGGCTTCGCCGTAGGTCTCCGCGGAGGGCCGGATCTCGGGCAGCATCGCACGGGGCACCCCGAAGAAGGCCAGCAGTTCGTCGTCCCAGGTGAGCGTGCGGATGTTCATCAGCATGGTGCGGCTGGCGTTGGTGACGTCGGTGATGTGCAGGCCGCCCGCGGCGCCCCCGGTGAGATTCCAGATCAGCCAGCTCTCCATCGTGCCGAACAGCACCTCGCCGTCCTTGGCGCGTTGCTCGATCCCCTTGACGTGGTCGAACAGCCACCGGATCCGCAGCGCGGAGAAGTAGGTCGAGGGCGGCAGGGCGCACCGCTGAAGGAAGAACTCCTCCCCGGGGTGCCGTCCGAGGTCCTCGACGAGCGGTGCCGTACGCGTGTCCTGCCAGACGATCGCCCGGCTCAGCGGGGCGCCGGTCCGCCGGTCCCAGAGAACGGTCGTCTCGCGCTGGTTGGCCAGGCCGATGGCGGTGATCTGCCCCCTGCCGGCACCGGTGTCGGAGAGCGCCTCGGGCACGATGTGCCGCAGGTTCTGCCAGATCTCCATGGCGTCGTGCTCCACCCAGCCGGGCCGGGGGAAGTGCTGCTGGTGCTCCTTCTGCGCGACCGAGACCAGCCGCCCACGGTGGTCGAACAGGATGCATCGGGTGGAGTTGGTGCCCTGATCGATGGACATTACGTACCGTTCGGCCATGATCGGGTCTGCCTTCCGACGGATCGAGGGGCGGCTGTCCTGCTCTACCAGCGGGCGGCTCCGAGGTCTCTGGAGATCGCCCGTGCGGCTTCGCGGAGCAGCGTGACCAGACTCGGGCGGGGGTGGCCCTGGCTGTCGCAGATCCGCTCGATCGGCCCGGACAGCCCGATGGCGCCGACGACGAGGCCGCCGTGCCCGCGGATCGGTGCGGCGATCCCGGCCTCGCCCATGCTCATTTCCTGGATCTCGGCTGCCCATCCGAGTTCCCTGACCTCCGCGAGCGCCCGGGCGAGCCGCTCGGGATCCACCAGGGTGTGCCGGGTGTACGCCTCCAGCCCCCGCCCCTGGGCCGGCTCGACGCTCGCGGTCCCGAACGCCAGCAGTACCTTGCCGAGCGAGGAGGCGTGCAGGGGCAGCAGGGAGCCCACGTCCAGGGTCTGGAAGGTGTCGTCCGGCCGGAACACATGGTGGACGACGAGCACTCTGCCCTCCAGGGGGGTGCCGAGCCGTACCGCCTCCCCGCTGCGGGCGGCCAGGGCATCGGCCCAGTTGAGCGAGCGCGAGCGCAGTTCGTTGACGTCGAGGTAACTGGTGCCGAGGTGCAAGAGGGCGGCGCCGAGCTGGTACTTCCCGGTCGCCGCGTCCTGTTCCACGAAGTCCACGTGCTGGAGCGTGCGCAGGATGCCGTGGGCGGTGCCCTTCGCCAGCCCGAGCGAGGCCGCCACCTCGCCGAGACCGAGTCGGCGGGGCCCGCCGGCGAGCAGACGCAGAATCGCCGCCGCCCGCTCGATCGACTGGACCGGTCCGGCCATGAAGCGAGCCTATTACCCGTACGGACGCCGTGCCCGCGGGAGGGCGTTCGGTAATGCCGACCGCCGTTCATTGACCCGCCTGATTTGTCTCCATAGCGTGCATGCGAGCCCGAACGCGTCGTTGAGGCGGCGCCGGACCGGCCGTACACACCACCGGGAGAGACCATGACGGCACAGCTCAAGACGCTGGTACAGGCGGCATGCGAACACGTGTGCCCGGTGCCTCCCGTCGCCGGCGCCGTCTCGGCCGTACGCCGTCGTGCGGAGGCGGTCCTCGCGGACTGGAGTGTGTGTCCGCATCTCGTCGAGGACGCCCTGCTCGTGGTGTCGGAGCTCGTCACCAACGCGATCGTGCACGCCCGGCCCCCGGCCGTGCTCCGGCTGTCGTGGGTGGGCGGCGACGGCGGCCGCACGCTGCGGATCGAGGTCACCGACGCCGGACCCGCCCTGCCGGTGGGCCGGCCCCTCATCGGGATCGACCCCGACGAGCACGGCAGGGGCGAGGCGATCGTCCGCGCCCTGGCCACCCGCCATGGCATACGCACCCACCTCGACGCGGTCACCCGGTGGGCCGAACTCGTCGCGCCCTAGGTGTGCTGACCTGCGGCGGCCTCGCCCCATGACGGCACACACGCCGGCTCGTCCGCGGCCTGCTTCCGGAGCAGGAGCAGGGCGGCGTCGTCGTGCAGCCGGCCGCCGACATGCGCCGGCAGTTCGTCATGGAGCGCGGTGAGCGTCCGCGCCGGCTCGTCGCACACATGGCGGGCCACCCCTTCGGCCAGCGGATGGAAGGCGCGTGCGTGATCGCGGGCCTCCGTGACCCCGTCGGTGTAGAGCAGCAGCTGGTCTCGGACCGCGAAGGGCAGCCGCTGCAGGCGGGGGGTCTGGCCCGCGAGGGCGCGCAGCCCGGGGGGCGGAGCGGGATGGCGGCGTCCGCGGCGAAGGCGGGAGCGGGCGTGCCGGTCGTTCTCAGCGGTGCGCGGTCGCGAGGCTGACCGCGTTCGCGGCGACCACGGCCCCGATCCCCGCCCACTCGGGCAGACCGAGGCTCTGCCCGAGGACCGCCCAGCCGACCACCGCCGCCAGCACCGGGTTGACGCTCATGAACAGGCCGAACGTCCGGGCCGGCACCCTGCGCAGCGTGAGCAGGTCGGCGAGGTACGGCACGGCGGACGACAGCACGCCCGCCGCCACCGCGCACAGCACCGCTCCGGCCGTCAGGGGATGCCGTACGGCGACGACGGCGCCGATCGGCAGGAAGGTCAGCGCCGACACGCACGCGGCCGCGGCCGGCCCCTGGGCGCCCGGGACGCGCCGCCCGACGATCCGGTTGAGCAGGATGTACGCGGCCCAGCAGCAGGCCGCCACCAGGCCCAGGCCCAGGCCGAGGTAGTCGGTGGACGGCCGGGGGCGCATCAGCACCACCACTCCGGCCCCGGCCAGCGCCGCGCACCCCGCGTCCAGCCGCCGGCGCGTGGCGGCCAGCGCGATGCCGAGCGGCCCCAGGAACTCCAGGGTCACCGCCAGCCCCAGCCCGATCCGGTCGATCGCGCTGTACAGGCTCAGGTTCATGGTGCCGAAGACCCCGGCCAGCAGCAGTACCGGCCACCACTGGCGCCGGGTGAAGGCGCGCAGGCGCGGCCGGCCGACGGCCACCAGGACGAGCGCGGCGACGTACTGGCGTACCGCCACGACGCCGAGCGGGCCGAGGACCGGGAAGGCCAGCGCGCCGATCGCCGCTCCGGTCTGGTTGGACAGGCCGCTGCCGAACATGGCCGCCACGCCGGCCAGTTGTCCCGGCGCCGGGTCCGGGACCGCAGGGGACGCCGTCGCCGCGGGATGTTCGAGAGCTCGTCGCATGGCAGGAGCGTCCGCCCGGCCCGGTGCTTGCGCAAAATGCATGCGCTTCGCGATCTATACGCTGAATGCATGGATGAGCTCGAGCTCCGGCAGCTGCGCTGTCTCGTCGCCATCGTCGACGAGGGCACCTTCACCGACGCGGCGATCGCCCTCGGGGTGTCCCAGGCGGCCGTCTCCCGTACCCTGGCCGGTCTCGAACGTGCGCTGGGGGTAAGGCTGTTGAGGCGGACCTCGCGCGAGGTGACCCCGACGGCGACCGGGCTGCGGGTGGTGGCGCAGGCCCGCCGGGTACTGGCGGACGCCGCCGCCCTGGTCCAGGAGGCCACCTCGGGACACACCCGGGTGCGGATCGGCTACGCCTGGTCGGCCGTCGGCCGCCACACCGTCGCCTTCCAGCGGCGCTGGGCCGCCGACCACCCCGGGACCGAGCTGCATCTCGTCCGCGTGAACACGGCGTCCGCCGGTCTCGCCGAAGGGGCCTGTGACCTCGCGGTGGTGCGCCGGCCGCTGGAGGACCGGCGGTTCGACACGGCCATCGTGGGCCTGGAGCGGCGCCTGTGCGCGGTGGCCGCCGACGATCCGCTGGCCCGCCGCCGGTCCGTACGGCTCGCAGACCTCACCGGCCGGACCCTGTGGGTGGACCGGCGCACCGGCACCACCACCCCCGAGCTGTGGCCGGAGGGCTCCCGCCCCGCCGTCGCGGAGACGCACGACGTCGACGACTGGCTCACCGTCATCGCCGCCGGACGCGGCATCGGTGTCACCGCGGAGTCGACCGCGCACCAGTACCCGAGGCCCGGCGTCGTCTACCGGCCGGTGCGCGACGCCGAACCCGTCGCCGTACGGCTCGCCTGGTGGCGCGACGACCCGCACCCGGCGCTCCAGGCGGTCCTCGAACTGATCGGTGAGCTGTACCGGACGGGCTGAGGGCCCGGCCCGTAAGTCGCGAACAAAATTGTTGACAATCTTGTCTGGCCAGATTCAGTTTGCACAGGCACTCACTCAGGGAGAGCACGATGCCGAAGGAAGCCCGTCCGACCACTGGAGAGCAGGCCAAACAGCATGCGCTCGCACAGCTGCGGCAGGCGATCCTGCACGGCGGGATGGCACCGGCCCAGCGGCTGGTGGAGAACGAACTCGCCGAGAAGTTCGGTGTGACGCGGGCCGGCATCCGTGCGGCGTTGATCGATCTGGAGGCGCAGGGACTGGTCGAGAGGATCCGCAACCGCGGCTCGCGGGTGCGGGTGGTGACCGTGGAGGAAGCGGTCGCCATCACGGAGTGCCGCATGGTCCTGGAGGGACTGTGTGCGGCCAAGGCCGCCGTCGCCGCCAGTGACGAGCAGCTGACCGAGCTGGCCGACCTCGGCGCGGCGATGGAGAAGGCCGTCGCCGACGGTGAGCCGGTGACGTACTCCGACCTCAACCACCGGCTCCACGACCGGATCCGGGTCATCTCCGGGCAGCGGACCGCGGTGGAGCTGCTGGAGCGGCTGAACGCCCAACTGGTACGCCACCGCTTCCAGTTGGCGCTCCGGCCGGGGCGTCCGCAGCAGTCCCTGAACGAGCACCTGGCGGTGATCGAGGCGATCAGGGCCAGGGATCCGCAGGCGGCCGAAGCGGCCGTCCGCGCCCACCTGGCCGGCGTGATCGAGGCACTTCAGGACTGAGCACGCGGGGCACCGGGGCGGGCGCGCACCTGTCCACCGGGGCGAGGGTGCCGCGCACACACCGCTGCGGCGCACCGAGCCCGATCGGCGTCGCCGCCCTGCGCTCCTCGCGCCGCCCCGAACGCAGCGGCACCGGGCAGCAGCTCGTCACCGCCGGCTGACCCGCTCCCCGCGCGCACGGCGGGGCACCCTGCCCAGGCGTACGGGCGCCGTGCGCGTGCCACGGTGTCACCCCGGCGCGCCGGGCTCCACGTCCAGGCCCGTGCAGGCCAGTTCCCCGGCCACCTCGGCGCAGGCCTCCACGCCTCGGGGCGAGGACACCGAAAGCATGGGACTGCTGTCCCGGGTGGAGTCGTCGGCCGGATATCCGGCCGACATCACGTCCTGGCCCGCGCGCACCGACACCTCACGGGCCCCGGGAGCCCGCAGCCGCACCTCGGACCAGGCGGTCCCGCAGGCCGGCGACCAGCGCAGCCGGACGGTGTAGGCGCGGCCGCTGACCGTGCTCGTGGTCCGCGCGTCCCGGGCGCACGCCGTGGCGTCGGGCAACTCGCCCTGACAGGACCGCCCGTGACAGTGGGGCGCCGAGGGCAGGGCCTGCGCGGCGGGCGCGGTACCCGGCCGCGCGGACAGGGCGACGGTGACGGCGGCCACCGCCGTGGCCGTACCGCACAGCGCGAACACGGACAGCGGAAACCACGACGGGAACCGCCCCGGCAGCCGGGGCGCGAGCCGGCGAGCTCGGCCGGGCTCCCCGGGCCCGGCGTCGGGTGCGTCGGCCGCGGTCGCGGGAGTCCCGGTCGCCTCCCACAGCGCCAGTACGGCCTCGGGGGCGGCGCCGGCGAGCCGGCAGAGCGCTTCCACGGCCTGTCTGGGGGGCGGTGTGCCGCCGGACAGATAGCGGTGCCACGCGGACTTGCTGTACGGGGTGCGCGCGGCCAGCGCCGCCAGGCTCAGCCCCGTACGGTCCTTCAGCTCGCGCAGTTCCACCACCAGTGCCTCGTCCGGCGTGGTCGATGCTTGGGGGTGCCGCATCGTGCGTCCTCGACTCCCTTTCCAGTATGGGCGGGTTCGCCCCTGTTGTCGGAATGGATGCCCGGGAGGACGGCGACTGCAACACGCGGTGAGGTAGGAGGTGGGTGAGGTGCGGGCGAACCGAAGGCCCGTTCGGGGGTCGTCGAACGGGCCTTCGGCGGCTGGGTGGTGCTGCGGCGGCGTGCCGTCAGCACCAGGGGACGGAGCGGGCGGGGCGGATGTAGTGGGCGGAGACGTATCCCGCGTGGTGCGGCAGCCGGTACCAGGTGCGGTTCCCGTGCACCCAGGAGCCCCGCGTCCGGCAGGTGAGCGTCAGGACCCGGCCCCGCTGCCGGTGGCCGATCACCCGGTAGCCCGTGCCGGGTCCGGAGCGGACGTTGAGCACGGTGTGACGCGTGGCGACGCGGCCCGTGAGCGGCTGGATGTGACGGTGCGTCATCCACTGCACCGCGAGCCGGTACTGCAGCCGGTGCATGGCGAGACGGTAGGCCGCCGTCCGCGGCATGAAGTACGCCGCCCGACGCGCCGGGAGACGGTGGATCCGGTGCGCCCGGCGGGCGTGATGCGTGCGGAGGTGGGCGCGGTGGTGCCGGTGGTGGGTGACGTACCTGCGGTGGTGGACGCGCCCTGCGGTGCGGTGGGCGCGGTGGACCTGGTGCTGTGCGGTGGTGCCGGGAACCGGGCGCTGTGTGGCGGCGTCCGCCGTGGCGGCGCCCGCCGCCGTGGGCAGGAGCGCGAGCACCGCCACCGCGGCCAGCAGCCCGCTCTGGAGAGTCCGTCGGATCATGGAAGCCTCCGGCTGTCGTTCTCGTGACCACGAGCCGTGATCACGACAGCCAGGGTTTCCGTGGCAGGCCGCCGGAATGCCGTTCCGGCGTCCCCCGGGACGCCCGGGACGTCCCGGGGGACGGGCGCCCGCCGACGGGTGACGTGTCCCGGACGGGCGCCCGCGGCCTCCGTGCGGTCAGAGGCTCTCGGCGAAGGTGACGGTCCGCTCCTTCAGCAGCGGGAACACCGTTCCCCGGATCAGCTCCGCGAAGTGGCCGGTCTCCTTGTGCGCCTCGAAGCCGGCGCGGTCCGTGTAGCGCTCGTACAGCACGAAGGCCCCCGGCCGGTCGACGACCTCGTGGGCCTCGTAGGCGAGGTTCGCGGGTTCCGACGGGACCAGTTCGCGCATCTTGCGCAGCGCTTCGCGCACGGCGTCCGCGTCGGCGGGGGCGCACTGGTACTGGGCGACGACGGCGAAGGCCATGGGGTTCCTCCGGGTTTCCGGGCGGCGGTGGACTCGCCGATTCCAGCAGCTTCGCCGAGGGGTGGCCGGTGCGACACGCGCCCCACGGCCGACCGATCACGGTGCGAGATCGAGCGCGCCCTGACGCGCATCACCTACCTCGGCACCCGGGCCCGGCAGAACGAGCGGCTGATGGCGCTGGCCGGGGTGCCGCTGGACCGGGCGGCGGTGGCCCTGCTGCGGCAGGTCGCCGACAGCGAACCGCTGCGTCCGGGGGGAGCCGGCACAGCGCCTGGGCGTGGAGGCCTCCCATGTCACACGGACCGTGCAGCAACTGCAGAGGCCGGATACGTCACGCGGGTCCCGGACCCCGTCGACCGGCGCGCCCAGCGGATCCGGCTGACCGACGCGGGCCGGGAGGCCGTCGACCGGGTCCGTGAGGCCGGGGCCCGGGGCATGCAGCTCGCCCTCGCCGGCCGGCGGGCCGAGGACCTGCGGCAGATGGCGACCCTGTACCACCGCATGGTCGACGACTTCCTCGCGTACACCACCGACGAGGACTCCGACCGGGACGCGGACGACGCGGTCACCACCGCGTGACGGCCGGCGTTCTGCGGCAACGGGCCACCCCGGCGCCTACCGTCCAGTAATATCCGGCGGCAGGTCATCAGAGGAGGAACCGTGCCCCGGTCCGAACGCTCACCCCTGCTGCTCGCCGGCCTGCTGGCCGCGGCCGGGGTCGCCCACTTCGCCACCCCGCGTCCCTTCGACGCGGTCGTACCGCGCGCCCTGCCGGGCTCACCCAGGGCATGGACGTACGGCAGTGGTGTCGCGGAGCTCGCCCTGGCCGCCGGGATAGCCGCACCCCGCACCCGCGCGGTCGCAGCGAAGGCGGCCGCGGCCTTCTTCGTCGGCGTGTTCCCGGCGAACGTGCAGATGGCCGTGGACTGGCGGCACCGGCCCAAGCCGCTGCGGACGGCCGCCCTCGCGCGGCTGCCGCTGCAGGTGCCGCTGGTGCTGTGGGCCCGGTCGGTCGCCCGGAACGAGGAGGGGCGGTCATGACGGAACGCGTCGAGGCCGGCGACAAGGCCGAGGACTTCGCCCTGCCCGACGAGACCGGCACCACTCGCCGGCTCACCGAGCTGCTGGCCGAAGGGCCCGTGGTCCTCTTCTTCTACCCGGCCGCCCTCACTCCCGGCTGCACCGCCGAGGCCTGCCACTTCCGCGACCTCGCCGCCGAGTTCGCCGCCGTCGGTGCCCAGCCGGTCGGCATCAGCGGTGACAGCGTCGACAAGCAGCAGGAGTTCGCCGGCCGGCATGGCCTCGGCATGCCGCTGCTCTCCGACGCCGACGGCGCGGTCCGCGAGCGGTTCGGCGTCAAGCGCGGCTTCTCCCTCGCCCCCACCAAGCGCGTCACCTTCGTGATCGCCCAGGACCGCACGGTGCTGGAGGTCGTCCGCAGCGAGCTGCGCATGAACACCCACGCCGACCGGGCGCTCGCCGCCCTGCACGCCCACCGGGGCTGAAGGTCACCGCTCGCACCGGCGGACCGGCGGGCCCGCGCGCTTGATGTGCTCGGGCAATCGGAACATCCTTGGGCATATGAAGCATGGCGCCGCCGTGGCGATCATCGACGCCCTGGGTACGGTGACCGGGTGGAGCGAGGGCGCGCGGCGGCTCACCGGCCACTCGGCCGAGCATGTCGTGGGCCGGCCCGCGGCCGGGCTGCTCGCCGGGGACATCCCGGACGAGACACTCACCGCGCGGACCGGCACCGTCGCGCTGCGCCACCGTGACGGCCACCGCATCGACGTGACCCTCACCGCCTGTGCCGTCGCCGGAGCCGACGGGAAGCCCGCCTGCTTCGTCGTCACCTCCGACCCACCCGGCCGCACACTGGCGGCCGAGGCCTTCGAGCAGGCCTCCATGTCCATGTCGGTCTTCGACCTCGACCAGCGCTATCTGCGGCTCAACGACGCCGCCTGCAAGGTGATGGGCGTACCCGAGGCCGCGCTCACCGGCCGGTTCTTCCCGGACACCGTGGAGGACGCCGAATACAACGCGGGCTTTCTGCGCCACCTCAAGGAGGTCGCCGAGACCGGCCGGCCCGTCCGCTACGAGAGCTTCGCCGGCACCCCGGCACTGAACCGGGAACATCTGTGGAGCATCGAGATGTGGCCGCTGCGCGCCGGCTCCGGCGAGCTGACCGGCGTCGCCATGGCGGCCTTCGACAGCAGCGAGCAGTACTGGGCCCGGCGCCGCCTGGCCCTGCTCAACGAGGCGTCGACCCGCATCGGCACCACCCTGGACGTGGTGCGCACGGCCGAGGAACTGATCGAGGTCCTCGTCCCGCACCACGCCGACTTCGCCAGCGTCGACCTGCTCGACTGGGTGCTCGGCGCGGACGAGCCGCCGATGATCCCGCAGGGCGGTGTCGTCCTGCACCGCATCGCCCACGGCTCGACCTTCGAGGGCGACCCCGGCGCGGCCGTCCGCATCGGCGAGACCGACGTCTACGCACCGGACTCCCCGCCCATCCGCGCCCTGCGCGAGGGCCGCGCGGTGCTCAGCCAGGCCGGCGAGCCCGAGTTCGCCGAGTGGCTCGCCGAGCGCAACGCACGCGCGCCCCAGGGCCGCCGCTACCGGCACGGCGCCCACTCCCTGATCGCGGTGCCGCTGCGGGCCCGCGGCACCACCCTGGGCGTCGCCGTCTGCGTCCGCATCGCCCACCCCGACGACTACGGCCCCGACGACACCGTCTTCGCCGAGGAACTCGGTAGCCGCGCCGCCGTCTGTATCGACAACGCCCGCCGGTTCGCCCGCGAACGCAGCACCGCCCTCGCCCTCCAGCACAGCCTGCTGCCGAGCGGCCTGCCCCGGCAGGCGGCGGTCGAGGTGGCCCACCGGTATCTCCCCTGCGGATCGGTGGCCGGCATCGGCGGCGACTGGTTCGACGTCATCCCGCTCTCCGGCGGCCGGGTGGGCCTGGTCGTCGGCGACGTGGTCGGCCACGGCATCCAGTCCTCGGCCACCATGGGCCGGCTGCGGACGGCCGTACGCACGCTGGCCGACGTCGACCTGCCGCCCGACGAACTCCTCACCCATCTGGACGACCTGGTCACCCACCTGGCCGCCGAGAACAGCCGCGAAGAGGTCGCCGAACTGGGCGCCACCTGCCTGTACGCCGTGTACGACCCCGTCTCCCGGCGGCTCGGGGTGGCCGCCGCCGGCCATCCGGCCCCGGTCGTCGTCCTGCCGGGCGGCACCGCCGAGTCCGTCACCATGAGCGCCGGACCACCGCTCGGCGTCGGCGGGCTGCCGTTCGAGGCGACGGAGCTGGAGCTGCCCGAGGGCTCTGTCGTCGCGTTCTACACCGACGGCCTGGTCGAGGACCGCGGCCGGGACGTCGACGGTGCCACCGAGGACCTGTGCCGAGCCCTCGGCGCCCCCGCCGACTCCCTGGAGGCCCTGTGCGACGGCGTCCTGAAGGCCGTCCTGTCGGACCAGCCCGGCGACGACGTCGCCCTGCTGCTCGTGCGCACCCGCGCCCTCGGCGCCGACCGGGTCGCCACCTGGGACGTCCCGCCGGACCCGGCCGAGGTCGCCGCCTTCCGGCAGGCGGCCGGCGAACAGCTGGCGGTGTGGGGGCTCGACGAGGCCGCCTTCATCACCGAACTCGTCGTCAGCGAACTCGTCACCAACGCCATCCGCTACGGCGAACCGCCCATCCAGCTCCGGCTGATCCGCGACCGCGCGCTCATCTGCGAGGTCTCCGACGCCAGTTCCACCTCACCGCACCTGCGCCGGGCGCAGGTCTACGACGAGGGCGGCCGCGGACTGCTGCTGGTCGCGCAGCTCACCCAGCGCTGGGGCAGCAGGCAGACGGGCCGGGGCAAGACGATCTGGGCCGAACAGGCGCTGCCCGGCACCTGACCGGCCTCCCTGCACCTGATCACTGGAAGGGGCAGCCCGGATTCGGCGCGTCCTCCGAGAACGGGGCGCCGTGCGGCAGCACGTACAGCACGTCGAGCACGAGCGGGGTGTCGCCGAGGTTCCGCCCGATGTGCACATGGTCCGCACCGGCCGGCTCCTGGATCGTCGCGCCCGCCCGGTACACGCCGTCGGCGGCACAGGTGGAGTCGAAGTGGCTGAGCGTGCCCTGCTTCACCACGCCGTACAGCGGCCCGTCGTGATAGTGCCAGCCTGTGCTCTGGCCGGGCGGGACGGTGATCTCCCGCAGGGTGTAGTCGGTGCCGCCGACGGTGGTCCGGCCGATGATCCGGGCCGTCACCCCCGGTCCCGGCGGGGTCGCCTGCGCGGAGCCGCAGGCCAGAACGGTGGCGAGGGTCAGCGCGCCGGTGACGGCGGCACGAAGCGCGGTACGCATGCGGGACCTTTCGACAGGCGAGCAGGGTGTCGCCGTGAACATAGAGGCACCACAGGGAAGTTGGGGGCGGAACCCGGTGATCCGTATGCGTGCGTGGGCGCGGGTGTCAGGCCGCCGCGCGCTCGCGGACCACGTCCCGTGGCCGTTTGTCCTCGCGCAGTCCCAGGTAGCGGGGATGCCGCAGCATCCCGTCCCGGGTCCACTCGGTGAACGCGATCTGCGCGACCAGCTCCGGTTCCACCCAGCGGGCGCGGGCCTCGCGCACCGCGCCGGTGAAGGGCGAGGCCTCCCGGCACAACGCGTCCAGCCGCTCGCGCAGATCCAGCAGGGTCCGCCGGTCGAAGCCGGTACCGACCTTCCCGGCGTAGCGGAGCCGGTCACCGTCGTAGTGGCCGAGCAGCAGCGCCCCCAGCCCGACGCGGCTGCCCGCCGGTTCGGTGAAGCCGCCGATCACGAACTCCTGCCCCTGGGCGCACTTGAGCTTCAGCCAGTCCGGCGACCTGCGGGTCCGGTACGGTCCGTCCGCCCGCTTGGCGATGAGCCCCTCCCAGCCCCGGCCGCAGGCCTCGGCCGGCAACTCGGCGCCACCCGCGTTGCGATGCGGGGTCAGCCGCAGCGGGGCGCGAAAGGAGAGCGCCCGCCGCAGCAGCGACTTGCGGAGGCGCAGGGGGAGTTGACGGGTGTCGGCGCCCTCCAGGCGCAGCAGGTCGAAGAGGTAGTACGTGACCGCGACCCCGGACGCCTCGATGTCCCGGCGCCGGGTCAGCCCCAACCGCCGCTGCAGCCGCGCGAAGTCGGTACGGCCGCCGCTGAACGCGACGACCTCGCCGTCCACCGTGAAGTCGGTGCACCCCTGCGCCGCGAGCGCCGTCACGATCTCCGGGTAGGTGTCGTTCAGCCGCTGACCCGTGCGCGACAGCAGCTGCACCCGGTCGCCCTCGCGCACCGCCGGCAGCCGGACGCCGTCCAGCTTCCGTTCGAACAGCCGGCCCTCGCCGAAGTCACGACGGTCGCTGAGCGTGGCGAGCATCGGGGCCGCGGCGAGCTCCGTGCCCGGCCCGGCAGGGCGCAGCAGCTCCCGCACGTAGGCCGGCAGCCCGTCCAGCAGCCCCGGCACCGCCCCTCACTCCTCGCCGGCGGCCGCGACCTGGGCGAGGGTGCGTCCGGTGCGCACCGAGCGGGCCCGCCGGGGATCCGGGGTGCCGTGCCCGGCCGACCGCGCCGACCCCTTGCGCACCAGCAGCCAGGCCTCCTGCTCACCCTCGTCCCCGCGGAAGCGGGTCAGGGCGTACTCGCCGCGCAGTTTGCTGCCGTGCAGCCGGAAGGTGGCGTGCCCGCGCTCCAGCGACTGCGCGAAGTCCACCGGGCGCCCCCTGCGGTCGTGACTGAGCGGCTCGTACGTGCCCCGGTCCCAGACGATCACCGTCCCGCCGCCGTACTCGCCCTTCGGGATCACGCCCTCGAACTCCTCGTAATCCAGCGGATGGTCCTCGGTGGGCACGGCCATCCGCTTGTCCGCGGGATCCGTGGACGGACCCTTGGGTATCGACCACGACTTCAGGACGTCGTCCACCTGGAGCCGGAAGTCGAAGTGCATCCGGCTCGCGTCGTGGATCTGCACCACGAAATGGGGTTCGTCACCCCCGGGCCGGGGCTCCTGCCCCGACGGCTCGCGGGTCCGCTCGAAGTCACGCCTGCCGCGGTACGTCCGCAGCCGGTCCTCCGCTGCCACCTGCGGCTCCTTCCGTACGACCGCCTCACCGGCCCCGGGTACCCAGGCCCGGGCCGTTCAGCCCGGCGCCCAGGACCGGGCCGTTTCAGCCCGCGATGCCGTCCAGCTCGGCCACCGCGTCGTCCGGCAGCGCCAGGGACGCGGCGGCGATGTTCTCCCGCAGGTGCTCCGGCGAGGAGGTGCCGGGGATGAGCGCGATGTTCGGCGACCGGCGCAGCAGCCAGGCCAGCGCCACCTGCTGCGGCGAGGCCTGAAGCCGGCCGGCGACCTTCGCCAGCGTCTCGGACTGCAGCGGGGAGAACCCGCCGAGCGGGAAGTACGGCACGAAGGCGACGTTCTCGGCCGCCGTGCGCTCCACCAGGGCGTCGTCCTGCCGGTTGGCCAGGTTGTACAGGTTCTGCACGGTCACCACGGGCGCGATCGCCAGGGCCTCGTCCAGCTGCGCCGCGGTCACCGTGCTCAGCCCCAGGTGCCGGATCAGACCCCGCTCCCGCAGCTCGGCCAGCGCGCCGAACTGCTCGGCCAGGGAGTCGTCGTTCGGGGAGTCCACATCGCCCACCCGCAGGTTGACGACGTCCAGCGACTCCACACCGAGGCTGCGCAGGTTGTCGTACACCTGCGCCTTCAGGTCCTCGGGGTGCCGGGACAGCATCCAGCTGCCGTCGGCTCCCCGGCGGGCGCCGACCTTGGTCACGATGTGCAGGTCCTCGGGGTAGGGGTGCAGGGCCTCCCGGATGAGCTCGTTGACCACCACCGGCCCGTAGAAGTCGGCGGTGTCGATGTGCGTGATGCCCGCCTCCACCACGGCGCGGAGCACCGCCACCGCCCGGTCCCGGTCCTTCGGGGGGCCGAAGACGTGCGGCCCGGCCAGCTGCATGGCGCCGTAGCCGACGCGGGTCAGGGTCAGGCCGTCGGCCGGGGTGAGGGTGCCGCCGAGCTGTGCAGTCATGTCGTACCTCTTCGGATGATGCTTGCGATGTCCGGGCCACCCGGTTCCCGTCGGCGGCCACGCTCTCCACCCTGCGCCCGCCGCGGCCGCCGTTGCAGTACCCCGTCGATCCTGGGACTGACAGGGCCAGTCACGGCCGGCCGGGCCGCCGTACGGTGGGGCCATGGACCGAACGAACGCGCTCGGCGAGTTCCTGCGCGCCCGCCGGGCGCTGGTACGGCCCCAGGACGTGGGGCTGCCCGGTGGCGGGCTGCGCCGGGTGCCGGGGCTGCGCCGCGAGGAGGTCGCAATGCTGGCCGGCATCAGCTCCGACTACTACCTGCGGCTGGAGCAGGGCCGTGACCGCAACCCGTCCGTGCAGGTCCTCCAGGCCATCGCCGGTGTGCTGCGGCTCGACGCCGACGCCACCGCCCACCTCGTCGGCCTCGCACAGGACCGGCCCCGCCCGTCGCCGCGTTCCGGGCACCCTGCGCGTCAGGTCCCGGCGAGCCTGCTCCAGCTCATCGACGGCTGGCCCCGCAACCCCGCCTACGTCCAGAACCGCTACACCGACTGCCTGGCCGCCAACCCCCTCGCCACCGCGCTCACCCCGAACTACCGGCCCGGCGTCAACCTCCTGCGGGCCGTCCTCCTCGACCCGGCCGAGCGCGAGCTGCGCCGGGACTGGGCGGACCTCACCGAGGAGGGCGTGGCCGCACTGCGCTCCGAGGCGGGGGCGGACGCGGACGACCCGCGGCTGCGCGACCTGGTCGGCGAGCTGTCCCTGCGCAGCGAACGCTTCCGCACCCTGTGGGCCCGGCACGAGGTACGGCCCCGCCGCGGCCGGGTGAGCCACCTGACCCACCCGCAGATCGGCGAGCTCGACCTGCAGTCGACCAAGCTGTCCGTGGACGGCACCGACGGACTCACCCTGGTCGTCTTCCACGCCGAGCCCGGCAGCCGCAGCGCCGAACTGCTCGACATCCTCGGCAGCCTCGCAGCGCCGGCCGGTGACGGCACCCGGCCCGGCGGTGCGCAGGAGCGGATCGAGGAGCAGTAGCGCCCCGGCCCCTTCAGAACTCCTCGTGCTTCTCGGGGTCGCCGCCGAGCCGCCGAGGGGAGCGGCGGCCGATCACCGCCAGCTGGTCCGAGTCCAGCTCGAAGCCGAAGACGTCAAGGTTGGCGCGCTGCCGGCCCGGGTCGGCCGACTTCGGAACGGGCAGCGCGCCGACCTGCAGGTGCCAGCGCAGCAGCACCTGCGCCGGTGTCACCCCGTGCGCCGCGGCGACCTGAGCCACCGCGGGATCCGCCAGCAGACCGCTGCCCCGGCCCAGCGGGCTCCAGCTCTCGGTGACGATGCCCTGGTCCGCGTGGAAGGCGCGCAGCTCCTCCTGCGGGAACAGCGGGTGCAGCTCGATCTGGTTCACCGACGGCAGCACGCCGGTCGCCTTCTCCAGCCGCATGATCTGCTCCGGCGTGAAGTTCGAGACACCGATCGAGCGGACCAGCCCGTCCTCCCGCAGCTTGATCATGGCCTTCCAGGAGTCGACGTACTTGCCGACCCGGGGATTGGGCCAGTGGATCAGATACAGGTCCACGTACTCCAGGCCCAGCCGCCGCCGGGACTCCTCGAACGAGGCGAGCGTCTCCTCGTAGCCGTGGTGGCGGCCCGGCAGCTTGGTGGTGACGGCCACCTCGTCGCGGGGCACGCCGCCGGCCGCCACGGCCCGCCCGACACCGGTCTCGTTGCGGTAGTTCACCGCGGTGTCCACCAGCCGGTAGCCGAGGCCGAGCGCGGAGCGTACGGCCCGCTCGGCCGCCGCGTCGTCCAGCGGCCAGGTGCCCAGGCCGATGGCGGGGAGCGTCGTACCGTCGTTGAGCGTGTGCACCGGAATGCCGTTCACGATGGGACCTTCCCTCGACAGTGTCGTCCCTACAGCCTCACGGATAGGGTGAGCGTGATCAACCGGACGGGTGGGGGAGAGGGCAGCGGACGGCATGGGCGGCGGTGCGGACAGCAACGGCACGGGCGGCGGACGGCCCACGTCACGGGATGTCGCACGGCTCGCAGGGGTGTCGCACACCGCCGTGTCCTTCGTCTTCAACGGCCGCGCCGAGGGCAATCTCTCGCCCGCCACCCAGGAACGCATCCGGCAGGCCGCCGCCCAGCTCGGTTACCGGCCCGACCCGGTCGCCCGCGGTCTGCGCCGCCGCCGTACTGCCGTGATCGGGCTGGTCACCGACGAGATCGCCTCGTCCCCGTTCGCCGGGCGGCTGCTGCGCGGCGCGATGGAGACCGCCTGGGCGAGCGACCACCTGGTGCTCACCGTGGATTCCGGCGGTGACCCGGCCAAGGAGGACGCGGCCGTCGCCGAACTCCTCGACCGGCGTGTCGACGGCATCATCTACGCGGCCATGTCCCTGCGCCGGCTCCGGGTCCCCGAGGGCCTGCACCGCACCCACTCGGTGCTCGCCAACTGTCTGCCCGAGGACGACTCGCTGCCCGCCGTCATCCCGGCCGAGCGGGCCGGCGGGCGCACGGCCGCGCGTCTGCTGCTGGAAGCGGGGCACCGCAGGCTCGCCGTGGTCGGCGGGCAGGACGACATCGCCTCCGTGGAGCGGCTGCGCGGCTTCCGGGACGCCCTGCGCGCCGAGGGCGTCACCGTGCCCGAGGAGTGGGTCGTGCGCACCGGGGGCGAGATCGCCGGCGGCTACCAGGGCGCGACCGGGCTGCTCGAGGGCACCGGCCCGCACCGCAGGCCCACCGGGATCTTCTGCTACAACGACCGGGTCGCGGCAGGCGTGCTGCATGCCGCGACCCGGCTCGGGATCGCCGTACCCGGCGAGTTGTCGGTGGTCGGCTACGACGACCAGGAACACATGGCGGCCTACCTCACCCCTGCCCTGACCACGGTCGCGCTGCCGCACCGGGCGATGGGCGAGGCGGCGGCCCGGCTGCTGCTGGACGCCATCGACACCGGCCGCACCCCGCCCGCCACGGTACGGCGGCTGGCCTGCCCCGTGGTCAGCCGCGCCTCGGTGGGACCTGCTCCCACGCGCTGACCTCGGCGTCCCCGGTGACCTCCAGCTCCGCGACGTCGTCCGGGCGGCGGTAGACCCGCTCGGTCACCGTCGCCCGGTCCGCGACGAAGAGTTCGAGCAGCGAGCCGTCCACCAGCACCCGGACGCCGAGGGCCGGGCCGGGCGGCACGCGCACCGTGACCGGGGCCGAGCCCTCGGCTCCGGTGTGCGGCCGAGCGCCGCGGTCCAGGACGACGGTGCCCGCCGCCGGATCCAGCCGGATCGTGAGCGTCAGGTCCGCCGACCGCAGCAGGGTGACGGTCGTGGGGCCGTGTGCGGTGACGGTGAGGTCGTACGACGCCGGGAGCGGCACCGCCCGGCCCGGCGCCGTCGCGAACGGCTCCGCGGCGCGCAGGAGTTCCAGCTCCGGCGCCGGCCCGACCCGTAGGGTGCCGTCCGGGTGCGCGTCGACGACCCGCGGCGCGGTGAGCGTGCCGGCCCAGCCCGCCGCCAGCACCTCCGCCGTCTCCCGCGCCTCCCACGACCAGCCCCACATCAGCACCCGGCCGGGCTCCTGGCGAACGGCGGGCGCGTAGAAGTCCCGGCCCAGGTCGAGCGGGCCGCAGGCACCGGTCGTGAACCTCAATCCGCCCTGCACGTCCGCCTCCAGACGGCCGGTCAGATACGCGGTCGAGCGGGGAGCTCCGTCCCACAGGGACACCACCAGCACGTGCTCGCCGCCGCCCGTCCCGAACAGCTGCGGGCACTCCCAGCCGACCGCCTTGTCGCCGAACGCGTCGGCGGCGACCGGGTCGTGGCCGTCCAGCAGGACGCCGGCGAACCGCCACGCGGTCAGTTCCTCGCAGTCGTACAGCAGGACCGACGGGGTGCCGTCCGCGTGGCCCGCGCCGACCAGCGCCCAGCGCCGCCCGGCGTGCCGGAACAGGAACGGGTCGCGGAACATCACCACGTCCAGTCCGGCCGGCGGTGCCGTGACCACGGGCTCGGGCAGGGGACGCCACTCGACGAGCCGATCGTCGTCGGGGTCCGCCGCCCGGGCCAGACAGATGGTGCCGAGACCGGTGTGGGTGTGGCCGACGCCCGTGTACACGGCCGTGGGAACGCCGGCGTCGTCCACCACACAGCCCGACCAGCAGCCCGCCTCGTCGGGGCCGCCCGGGGTCGGGGTCAGGGCGATCGGGTGGTGCTCCCAGTGCACCAGGTCGGGGCTGGAGACGTGCCCCCAGTGGACGTTCGCGTGCACCGGCGCCGCCGGGTTGTGCTGGTAGAAGAGGTGATGGCGGCCACGCCAGCGGAAGGGGCCGTTGGGGTCGTTGATCCAGCCCGCGGGCGGGCGGACCCGGAAGCGGGGCGCGGCCGGGTCCGGGGTGGGGCGTGCGAGGCTCAACGGTTGACTCCTGCGGAGGTGATGCCCTCGCGGAGAGGGCGCTGACCGACGACGAACACGGCGACGGCGGGGATCATCGAGAGGACGACACCGGCGAGGACGACGGAGATGGAGCCGGTGCCGAGGTTGCCCTGCAGGGAGACCAGGCCCAGCGGGAGGGTGTAGTTCTGGGCCGAGGTCTCCAGGATCAGGGGGCGGAAGAACTCGTTCCAGTGGTAGTTGAAGGCAAGGACGCCGACGATCGCCAGGCCTGGGGTGGCCAGTGGGGCATACACCGAACGGAAGATCCGCCAGGGCCCTGCGCCGTCCAGCATCGCGGCCTCGCCCAGGTCCTTCGGCATGCCGAGGAAGTACTGGCGCATCAGGAAGGTGCCGAACGCGGTCGGGAACGCCGGGACGATCAGCCCGAGGAGCGTGTCGGCCAGACCCATCGACTTGAGCACCAGGAACACCGGCACGATCGTGACCTGGAGCGGGACCATCATGGTCGCCAGGACCAGAGCGAACAGCGGCTTCTTGAACCGGAACTCGAGCCGGGCGAACGCGTAACCGGCGAGCCCCGCCGTGATCATCTGACCCACCGCGATCAAAGCGGTCACGAGGGTCGAGTTGAGCGCCAGGAGCCACACGTCGATCTGGTCGAAGACACCGCGATAGGCGGCCGTGCTCGGATGGGCCGGAATGATCTGCGGGGGCAGATTGAACGAGTCCGCCGGAGTGCGCAGCGAGGTGGAGACGGTCCACACGACCGGGCCGAGCGTGAGCAGGGCGCACAAGGTCAGCCCGGCGATCCGCGCCCACGGCCCGAGCACGTGCCGGGCGCGGCCGACGGCCAGGGGGGCCTGACGGGGGGACAGGGTTGCTCGGCTCAAGGGGATCACCCGGCTCACTGGTAGTGGACGAAACGCCGGCTGAGCCGGAACTGGACGGCGGTCACCGCCATGATCAGCACGAACAGCAGCACGCCCACCGCGGACGCCTCGCCGAAGCGCAGCTGCTCGAAGGCCTTCTCGTAGATGACCATCACGACCGTGCGGGTGGAGTCGCCGGGCCCGCCGTCGGTGAGCACGTACGGCTGCTCGAAGACCTGCAGGGCGTTGATGATGCCGACCACCGAGGCCACCAGCAGGGTGGGGGAGAGCAGCGGGAGGGTGATGGCGAGGTGCTTGCGCAGCCCCGTCGCGCCGTCCAGCGAGGCCGCCTCGTGGATCTCCTTCGGGATGTTGTTCAGGCCGCCCACGAACAGCAGGAACGAGAAGCCGAACTGCTGCCAGACGTACACGATGATCACCGTGGCCATCGCTCCGTGCTCGGAGGTCAGCCAGGGCACGGGAGCCATCCCGATCAACCCGATCAGCCAGTTGACCACTCCGAAGTCCTGGTTGAACAGGTACTTCATCACGACCGAGATGGACGCGGCCGACAGTACGAGCGGGAAGAAGAACGCCGAGCGGAAGACCGAGCGCAGCCACGTGGGCATCCGACCCTGCAGGGTGAGCGCGAGCGACAGCGCGATCAGCAGCTGTGCGGCGACCGCGAACACCATGAAGACGAGCGTGTTGCGGAACGACACCAACACGGTCGAATCGGTGAACACCTCACGGTAGTTGGCCGTTCCGGCGAAGCCGGGCGAGTCGATCACGTTCCAGTGGAACAGGCTCAACACGACCGAGCCGATGATCGGTACGACCGTGAAGACCACGATCCCGACCACGGTCGGGGCCAGGAACAGCGCCGCCAGCAGCCGCGTGCCCCGCTCGCGCGCCGAGCGCCGTCCGGCCACCGTGCGCGGGCCCGCTGCCCGGGTCGGTACGGCGGCGATCCGGGCGTCCGCCGCGTCCGTCGCGTTGGTCGTGTCCGTCATACGTCACGCTCCATGGCCTTCTCCAGATCGCCCTGCATCCGCCGCAGCGCCGGCCCGACCGAGCGCGGGCTCGCCAGAGCCGTCCCGGTGTGCTTGAGCAGTACCTGAGCCACCTCGGCGACCTGCGGCGGGGCCGGAATGGGGCCGGTGTCGGGGAACTTGTCGAGGGTGTCGTAGAAGACCCGCCAGTGCGCCGGGCCGGTCTCCCGGTAGCGGGCCGTGGTCAGCATCGAACGGCGGGCCGGGGTGGTCTGGTTGGTCGAGAACAGCTCGGTCAGGGTGTCCAGCCGGGCCGAGTACTTGATGAACTCCCAGGCCGCGTCCTGCTTCTTCGACGTGCGCAGCAGCGCGTATCCGGCCGCGCCGAACTGGTGCCGCTGGGTGCGCCAGCGCGGGAAGTACCGCACGTCGAAGGCGTCGTCGGGCATGCCGGCCAGATGCAGACCGCCCGCCCAGAAGCCGCCGGCGGGCGTCACGCCGACCCGGCCGGTGGAGAACACCCCGATGAGGTTCTGGCCGTTGCCGCCCTCGGGCCGGGTGCACAGCCCCTCCTCGATCAGGGCGGCGAGATAGTCGTACGCCTCCTCGACCCGGGCGCCGGTGGCCTGCGGGGTCGTCCAGCGGAAGCCGCCGCCGCGGCCCTGCCGCTGCGCCGCCGGATAGAAGGCGTCCCACAGCCAGCGGCCGCCGGGGGCCTTGGACTCGGCGAGCAGGTTGGTGCCGTTCGCGAACAGCCACGGCACCACCCCGCCCCAGAGCCGGTTCGTCCAGAAGTACGGCGTGAAGTGCGCGTCGTTGGCCTTCTTCATCCGGCGCAGCAGCGCGGTGAAGTCGTCCCGGGTCCAGCCGTCCGCCGGGAGGTCCGCGCCCGCTCGTCGCACCACCCGGGTGTTGAGGTACATGTCGGCCGCGTTGAACTCGATCGGCAGCTGGTAGAGGCTGCCCTCGTACATCATCGACTCCACCAGCGAGGGATGGACGTCGGCGAAGTACTCCGTCAGCTCCGCCGCGTCCCGCTGCACCCAGCGGTCCAGCGCCACGCCCAGGTGCCGGGCGAACAACTGCACCCCCTCGGTGGCCACATAGACCAGGTCGGGCGCGGTGCCCGCCGCGATCTGCGTGAGGATCTTGGCGAAGAAGTCCGACCAGTCCACGGCCTGCACGGCGTTGATGCGGACCTTGATGTCGGGGTGCAGCCTGCGGAAGCCGGTGACCAGCGCGCGGATTCCGTCCGGGGAGAACGCGGAACCCAGGGTCGCGACGACCAGGGAGCCGTCGTCGCGACCCGGTATGTCCGCTCCGGTGAGGCGGTCCCAGCTCGCGGCGGTGCCGGCGAGGGCCGCGGCCCCCGCGCCGTAGGCGCCGTAGCGCAGCAGTGCGCGGCGGGAGAGGTGCGAGTCGGTCATCCAGGTGCCTAACTCGTGTTAGCAAAAGTGAGACGACCCAGATGATGAGAAGCGTGTTACGTCCCTGTCAAGGCGTGGGAACGCTTGACCTTTAACGAGTTAGGTCCCACAGTCCTGGTGCCATGGACCGTCACGAGAGGACCGATGCGTGATGCGTGGCCCGACCAGAAGATCCCTCTTCGCCGCGACCGCCGCCGGAGCCGGCGCGGCACTGCTGCCCGCGGCACCCGCCGGCGCCGGGCCGCATCCGAGACCCAAGTCGGCGCGGAGCTGCCTGAGTTACCGCGCGGGCTACCACTTCACGGTTCCCGACCAGTGGAAGAACGACCCCCAGCGCCCGGTGTGGATCGACGGCGAGTACCACTACTACTACCTCTACAACGCCGACTACCTCGACGGCGGCGAGGTGGGCACCGCCTGGCGCCTGGCCACCAGCACCGACCTGGTCTCCTTCACCGACCGGGGGATCGCCGTGCCCAAGGACACCACCGTCAACGGCGACGTCTGGTCGGGCTCGGCCGTGGTCGACAGCGGCGACACGGCCGGCTTCGGCGCGGGTGCGGTGGTCGCCGTCGTCACGATGTCACCCGGCGGCGGCACCGACCACCAGGAGCAGTTCCTGTACCACTCCACGGACGGCGGCCGGACGTTCACGAACTACGGCACCGGCCCCGTACTGGCCAGTCCGGGTGTGGGCGCCGACTTCCGCGATCCGAAGGTGATCCGCGACGAGGACCACGACCGCTGGGTGATGGTCCTCGCCCAGGGCGACAGGGTCGGTTTCTACCATTCGGCCGACCTCAAGTCCTGGACCCACGCGGGCGGTTACGTCAAGGACGGCATCGGTGTGCTCGAATGCCCCGACCTGTTCAGGATCACCGCCGACGACGGCACGGCGAAGTGGGTGCTGGGGGCGAGCGCGGACGGCACCGGGTCCGGGCAGCCGGCCACGTACGCCTACTGGACCGGCTCCTTCGACGGCGGTTCGTTCACCCCCGACTCCCCCGACCCGCAGTGGCTCGACCACGGCTGGGACTGGTACGCGGCGGTCACCTTCGAAAAACGGCGGGCGGACGGCTCACCGGACCCGGCCGCGCGCTACGCCCTCGGCTGGCTCAACAACTGGGCGTACGCCCACACCACACCCACGATCGACGCGGACGGATTCAACGGCACCGACTCGATCGTCCGCGAGATCACGCTGGTGAAGTCCGCCTCCGGCTCCTACTACCTGGCCTCCCGCCCCGTCCCCGCGCTCGACTCCTACGTCTCGCGCACCGTGAACCTCGGCGACCTCACCGTCGACGGCACCCGCCTCCTCGACTACTCGGGCATCTCCTACGAGCTGACGACGGAGATCACCTGGTCCCGACTCACCGGAGCGGGCGTGCAGTTGCGCCGCTCACCCGACGGCGGCCGGCACGTCGACGCGGGGGTGTGGAGCGACTACGCCTTCCTCAACCGGCGCGGCACCGTGGGCCCCGACACGAGTGGCAACCGGCAGGAGAGCCGTACGCCCTTCGACCCCGGCGCGGGCCGGGTCAGGCTGCGCATCCTGGTGGACCGCACCTCGGTCGAGATGTTCGTGGACGACGGCCGGTACGTGCACTCCAGCGAGGTGTTCCCGTATCTGGTGGACGACCGGCTGGCCCTCTTCGCGGCCGGCGGCACGGCGGTGTTCCGGAACACGGTCGTCCGGGAGTTCGCCGTGTGAGGGCCAGGGGTGCCACGATCTTCGGTGGAGCCGGTTCGGACGAGCACGGGAGCGCGCAATGACGACGCACAGGGCCACCGCGGATCAGACGGAGCGGGCCGAGGGCGTGGAGCCGAAGGTTCCAGGCGTGGCGGTGACGCCGGCCGCCGGGCACATCGGCGCCGAGATCACCGGCGTCGACCTCGCCGGGCCGCTGGACGACGCCGTGGTGGCCCTGATCCGGCGGACCCTGCTGCGCTGGAAGGTGGTGTTCTTCCGCGGACAGGACCTCGACCACGCCGGGCACGTCGCCTTCGCCCGCCGGTTCGGCGAACCCGTCGTGCTCGGCCGGCGGGGCAGCGCCTCACCGGCCGGCTTCCCCGAGGTGGAGACCACCGCCGACCGGCTGGAGCTGGGCGGGCGGTTCGGCATGGAGCACGAGGAGTGGCTGCGGCGCCGCCGGCACACCCTGCTGCGCGGCTGGCACTGCGACCACGGCGCCCGGATCGACCCGCCCGCCGCGACCATCCTGCGCGCCGAGACCGTCCCGCCGTACGGCGGCGACACCACCTGGGCCAACCTGGCCGCCGCCTACGCCGGCCTGTCCGCACCGGTCCGCGCCTTCGTGGACGGGCTGCGCGCCGAGCACCGGCTCGGCGTGGGCTACCAGCCCCGGCCCGGCGACGACGCCTACCTTCGTCATCTCCTCGACCACCAGGTGGCCTCGGTGCACCCGCTGGTCCGGGTGCATCCGGAGACGGGGGAGCGGGTGCTGTTCGTCAACGGCTACTACCTGGAACAGATCACCGACGTCTCCCGCCCGGAGAGCGCGGCACTGCTGGAGATGCTGCTGGAGCAGGCCGTCCGCCCCGAGTACACCGTCCGCTTCCGCTGGGAGCGGGGCAGCGTCGCCTTCTGGGACAACCGGGCCACCATCCACCTGGCTCCGAGCGACCACGCCCACGTCGGCTCCGCCCGCATCATGCACCGGGTGATGCTCGCGGGGGAGGTGCCGGTGGGGGTGGACGGGAGGCGGTCGGAGGCGGTGGTGGGCACGGAACCGGGCCGCTGGTGAACCGGCCCGGCGCGGTAACCGGGCAGGGCGCCCGTGAGCGGCCGACAGCTCCTCCCGTCCGTGCGTGTCGTTCGCGCGCTGCCCGGCGGCCTCACCTCGGACCGCCCGGAGCTGGTCCGGTCCCGGCCGTGTGGGTCGAGGTGGCTCCGGAGGCGGCTCGCCACGGTGGGCGGCCATGACATAGGGTCGGTGCATCGGAGTAGAAACGTGCTCTGGGCCGGACGGATGGCCGGACAGGGAGTACGCGCACACGCGGTGTCGGACGATCCGCCACTCCTTCCGCGGAAGGAGTGTGTCGTGAGGGCAGTACGGTTCAGCCGGTTCGGCGGCCCGGAGGTTCTTGAGATCGTCGACCTCCCCGATCCCCGTCCCGGCGCCGGAGAGATACGGATCAAGGTCTGTGCCGCGGGGATCAACGCCAGCGACTGGAAAAAGCGTCAGGGCCTGATGGACCGGGAACTGCCACAGACCCTGGGCCATGAGGCCGCGGGCATCGTCGACGAGATCGGCGACGATGTCTCGGGTGTCGCGGTTGGCGACCGGGTCTTCGGAGCCTCACCGTACGGAGCCGCCCAAGCGGAGTCGGCCGTGCTGTCCGATTGGGCGCCGGTCCCGGCCTCGCTCGACTGTGCGAGGTCCGCGGCGATCCCCGCGGCAGCCGAGACCGCGGCGCGCTCGCTCGACCAGCTCGGTGTCACAGCGGGCAGCACCGTGCTCATCAACGGGGCATCCGGCAGCGTCGGGAGTGCCGCAGTCCAACTCGCCGTGGAGCGCGGTGCGCGCGTCATCGGCACGGGTAGTCCGGGCACGCACGATGCCCTCCGCTCGCTCGGGGCCGAGCCGGTGGCATACGGCGACGGGATGCCGGAACGAGTCCGGCAGATCATGCCGTCGGGTGTCGATTTCGCACTGGACGTCGCCGGCAGCGGCGTCCTTCCCGAACTCGCGGAACTCGCGGGCGCGCCCGAGCGTGTGATCACGGTCGCCGACTTGCGCGGCGCGCGGCAGACGGGCATCCGCTTCAGCCGCGGCGACACCGGCCGCGCCACCTACGCGCTGGCCCAGGTCGCCCACATGGCGGAAACGGGACGATTCTCCGTCCAGGTCGGCCGGACCTTCCCCTTGACCGAGGTGGCCCACGCCCACCGCGTCGGCGAAGCCGGGACGGTGCGCGGCAAGCTCGTGCTGCTCGTGGACTGACGGGAACCGGCGCTCAGCCGGCCGGCTTCCACCCCAGCGCGGGGCCCAGCTTCGTCGCCATGTCCGTGAGGATCTGTACGTAGTCCTCGTGGTCGAAGGTGAACGGCAGTGCGAAGGCCACCTCGTCCACCTCCCGGAACGCGGCGTGTGCGTGCAGCCGTTCGGCGATCTCCTCGGAGGTGCCGACCAGGTCCGGGGCGAACAGCAGCCGGCCCGGGCCCTGCGGTGAGGCCGTCCGGGGCAGCCGCTTGGCCACGTACGCCTCGTACTTGGCGCGCTGCTCGTCGCTCGCCGAGTCAGTGGGTATCACGACCAGGCCCTGCGAGACCCGGGCCGCCTCGCCGTCGGGGTGACGGTCGCGGAACTCCCGGATGAGGGAGAGCTGGATCTCGGCGAAGTCCCATGGCCCGTCCGGCTGTTCCGCCTTGACCACGCTGCTGGTCAGGAAGTTCATGCCGTGCTCGCCCGCCCAGCGCGCCGAGCCCAGGCTCCCGCCGCCGTACCACAGCCGCCGGCCGAGTCCCGGGGAATGCGGCTGGACCACATCGGAGAACACCTCGAAGCCCTCGACCCCGCTGAAGTCGGTCGCGGGCTTGCCCCGCACCAGGTCCAGCAGCCGCCGCACCCGCTCGTAGGAGAAGTCCTCGGTGTCGGCGGTGTCCGGGTACAGGGCGTCCTTGACCTGTTCGAAGTGCATCGGCGGGCCCACGCTGACGCCCGGGTTCAGCCGGCCCCCGGACAGGACGTCCACCGTCGCCAGGTCCTCGGCGAGACGCAGTGGGTTCTCCCAGCCCAGCGGGATCACCGCGGTGCCCAGCTCGATGCGGCGGGTGCGCTGGGAGGCGGCGGCGAGGACGGCGACCGGGGAGGAGATGCCGTACTGCAGGTGGCGGTGGCGCAGCCAGGCGCTGTCGAAGCCGAGCCGCTCACCCAGCTCGATGATCTCCAGCGTGGACTGGTGCCCCAGGGCCGGATCCGCCGGGTCGAACAGGCCGATGGTGAGGAAGCCCAGCTTGCGCAGCGGGCGGGGCGTGGGCGGCATGGCTCCTCCAGCGGTCGTAGGGCGCTTCGCCCTTCGATTCTGGCAGGCTGGTGTGACAACCGTGTGATCACTTCAGGGGAATGACGACCTCGTCCTCGACCGGCGGATCGAGCTCCTGTGCCCGGTTGCCGGTCGCGGCGAAGCAGCGCAGCCGGACCGCGTCCGGGGCCACGTCCAGCCGCAGGAAGCACTTGAAGAACGGCGGGCTGTAGGTCGCCGAGCCGGGCGAGAACAGCTGGGTGTAGGCCTTGCGCACGGGCAGCCGGACCCGGGACGTACGGTCGGGGCGGCCACCGGCGCCGAGGAGGCTCGCGACCAGCCGGGTGCGCCGGGTGACCCGGGCGTCGGGGGCGGGCTTGCGGCCCGGCTCGATGCCGAGGCGGTCGGCGACGACCGCCGTGGCCTCCGCCTCGGTCAGGGTGAACAAGCGGCGCAACAGCAGCCGGCGGCCGTACAGGCGGCTGTAGAAGGCCAGGGAATCGCCGCGCAGGGGGTAGCAGCGGAAGTCCCGCTCGGTGACACCCGCGACCGAGATCCGCGGGATGGTGTGCGTGGCGTGCATGAACGCCCCGCCGCCGCCCGCGACGACGTACTGGACGGTGCGGCCGTCCACGTCGACCGGATAGCGCTGGTAGTTGTGGATGTCGCCGCCGATCGCGGCCACATAGCGGTGCTCCGGGTCCCGGACGATGGCGTCGACCGTCCCGCCGCCCTCGATCGCGCACGGGTGGTGCTCGCCGTCGACGTACAGCGGCGAACCGGTGATCAGGATCTTCGGTCTGGGGCCCCGGGACACCTCGCGCAGCCAGGCGCCCTGTTCGGCGTCGATCGTACCGAGCAGACCGGTGTCGATGCCGACGATCCGCACCGGACCCGCGTCGATCGCCCAGTACGGTCCCGGCTGCACGGCCTGCTGGGCGGGTGCGGACCGCAACTCCCGGGCGGCGGCGAGCCGCTGCTCGTCGGCCGGCCGGGGCCGGTGCCACAGCAGGGACCGCCACCAGGCGCGGCCGAGCGGGCGAGGCCGGGGCTCGGGGTCGAGCGGCGGGGTGTCGGCGCAGAAGACGCGCATGAAGGCGCCGAGATCCTCGTACCAGTCGTGGTTGCCCGGAATCGCATAGATCGGGGCCGGATAGTCCTGGTAGGGGCGGAAGAACTTGCTGCCGTAGTCTTCGGTGCTGCCGACGGGATAGATCACATCGCTCGCGATCACCGCGAAGTCCGTGCCCTGACTCGCTTTCAGGAACCCGGGCACCACGGCGTACTGCGGGTCGTCCCCCTCGCCGGTGTCGCCGATGACCATGAAGGAGAACCGGTCGCCGGTCTGCTGCTCGATCACCTTGTCGGCGGGTGCCCCGGCCGCCTGCCGGCGCGCCACCCAGCGGCTGCGGGTGCGACCCGTGGGGTCGCCGAACCAGGAGGCCAGCACGCCGTTGCGGGCGGCCCACAGCGTCCGTGGATTCAGCCACGACAGCTTCTCCACGTGGTCCGGCATCAGCTGCTTGTAGGCGCCGGGCTCGGCCGGGCCCCAGCCGGCGCCCTGTGCGGTATCGCGCGAGGAGTCAGACACACCGTGCACGGTACAACGCGCCGGTCAGGGGCGCTTGGCGGGGCCGCGGCCGGTACGCTGGGAGGCCGCTTCGGGAGAGGGGCAGGCAGGCCATGGAACTCGCCTTCGCCGGACGGGTCGTGGAGTGGCGGGGGCCGGCGCCGTACTACTTCGTCGCCGTGCCGGACGCGGAGTCCGCCGACATCCGTGACGTGGCCGCGCCGGCCAGTTACGGCTGGGGCGTGATCCCGGTCGAGGCCAGAATCGGCGGCACGGACTTCACCACGTCCCTCTTCCCCAAGGACGGCGGATACCTGCTGCCGCTCAAGAGCGCCGTGCGCCGGCCGGAGGGCCTCGCGCCGGGTGACGAGGTGACCGTCGCGATGACGGTACGTCTGTGAGACCCGCGGCGAGACGGGAGGCGCGACGCCCAGGTGTCATGCGCATTCCAGCGGGCGGGCCGGCTGTCGCCCGCCGGGGACCCGCCCGGGCATCGTGACGCCGCCGCTCGTGATCAGGTCAGGTTCAATCCGCCGTCGAGCAGGATGACTTCGCCTGTCAGATAGGTACTGGCGATCACGGATGCCACGAGGTCGGCGACGTCGGCGGGCTGGGCCGGGCGGCGCATGGGTGCGCGCTCGTGCCACAGTTCGTGTGCCTGGGTCCAGTCCTTGGTCATGGGCGTGTCCACGAGCCCCGGCGCCACCGCGTTGACCCGCACGCCGGGCGCGAGCGCGGCCGCGAGCAGCCGGGTGACATGGTTCAGCGCCGCCTTGCTCGCCGCGTACGGCACGGAGGCGCCCTTGGGGCGCACGCCGGCGTGGCTCGTGACGTTCACGATGCTGCCACCCGCAGGGGACTCGCGGAGTGCCGGAAGAGCCGCGGTGCACAGCACCCATGGCGCGATCAGGTTGACCTCCAGCAGCTGCCGCCAGTCCGCCGGGGCGGCCGCGGCCAGGTCGTCGTGGGGGATCTGCCGGCTGATGCCGGCGTTGTTCACCAGCACGTCCAGCCGCCCGTGCCGGTCGAGCGCCGCCGCCACCAGCCCGCGGGCCTCCTCCTCCGCCGCCAGGTCCGCGCGCACGTACACCCCGCCGAGCTCGCGGGCCAGCGCCTCCCCGGCCGCGGTACTGCTCCGCGAGTGCACGACCACCCGCATGCCGTCCGCCGCCAGCCGCCGTGCGACCGCTTCCCCGATCCCCGACGTGGACCCGGTGACCAGGGCGACGGGCCGGTCTCCTCGTTCCATTCTCATGATCGGGAATCCTGTCACGGCGCCTTTGCATCCGAACCCGGGCCCTCGGCCCCGGCCCGGGCCGTACGCCGGTTGGTCGTGTCTCTCCAGGTGCTGCTCCTGCCCTGGCGGGCCGCCGGCCCATCGGCACCGACGTCACCCACGATCTGCTGAGGCACCGAGCGCGGTTCCTGCGCCGGCATCTGGGTGCCGCCCGGCCCCGAGCCGCCTCGTCCGGCCCCGAGCCGCCTCATAGGGAAATCCCTCGATTGACCGCAACGGTGATGACATGGCCTGGTCAACCCTGTCATCCTCCGCGTGCGCACGTCGATCCTTCACAACCCGCACACGGATCCACGGTCCGCACAGCTCAGCTCACCCGGGCAGCAGACCCGGCTGCCCGTCTGTCACCGGTCGCGACCCGGCGGCCGCAGCAGGAGGAGTACGAGTGAGACCCCACAGACGCCTTCCCCACAAGCGTGCCACGGCAGGAGCCGCCCTGGTCTCCGCCGCGGCCTTCCTCGCCCTCGGCGTGCAGGCCGCCCCGGCCGTCGCCAAGCCGGCCGCTCCCCACCCCGGCCCGCTGCGCACCGGCGGCCTGGAGGCCAGGCTCAGCCCGGCCGAGCACCAGGCGCTGATCAGCAGCGCCCAGCAGAAGACCGCCGCGACCGCCCGCACCCTGGGGCTCGGGGCGAAGGAGAAGCTGGTCGTCAAGGACGTCGTCAAGGACAACGACGGCACCCTGCACACCCGCTACGAGCGCACCTACGCCGGACTTCCCGTCCTCGGCGGCGACCTCGTCGTGCACACCCCGCCGGCCTCCCTCGCCGCGGGCGCCGTGACCACCACCTTCAACAACAAGCACAGGATCCAGGTCGCCTCCACCACCGCGACCTTCGCCAAGTCGGCCGCCGAGGCCAAGGCGTTGAGGACCGCCAAGGCCCTCGACGCGAAGAAGCCCGCCACCGACAGCGCCCGCAAGGTGATCTGGGCCGGTACCGGCACCCCGAGGCTCGCCTGGGAGACGGTCGTCAGCGGCTTCCAGGACGACGGCACGCCCAGCCGGCTGCACGTCATCACCGACGCCACCACCGGCAAGGAGCTGTACCGCTTCCAGGCGATCGAGACCGGCGTCGGCAACACCCACTACAGCGGGCAGGTCACGCTGACCACGACCCAGTCGGGCTCGACGTACACGCTCAACGACACCACGCGCGGCGGCCACAAGACGTACAACCTGAACCACGGCACCTCGGGCACCGGGACGCTGTTCTCGCAGAGCAACGACACCTGGGGCGACGGCACCAACTCCAACGCCGCCACCGCGGGCGCGGACGCCCACTACGGGGCGCAGGAGACCTGGGACTTCTACAAGAACACCTTCGGCCGCAGCGGCATCCGCAACGACGGTGTCGCGGCCTACAGCCGCGTCCACTACAGCAGCAACTACGTCAACGCCTTCTGGGACGACAGCTGCTTCTGCATGACCTATGGCGACGGCTCGAACAACAACGACCCGCTGACCTCGCTCGACGTGGCCGGCCACGAGATGAGCCACGGTGTCACCGCCAACACCGCGGGCCTGGACTACAGCGGTGAGTCCGGCGGCCTGAACGAGGCCACCAGCGACATCATGGGCACCGGCGTGGAGTTCTACGCGAACAACTCCGCCGACCCCGGTGACTACCTCATCGGCGAGAAGATCAACATCAACGGCGACGGCACCCCGCTGCGCTACATGGACAAGCCCAGCAAGGACGGCAGCTCCGCCGACAGCTGGTACTCCGGCGTCGGCGGTCTGGACGTGCACTACTCCTCGGGCCCGGCGAACCACATGTTCTACCTGCTCTCCGAGGGCAGCGGCACCAAGGTCATCAATGGTGTGACCTACAACAGCCCGACCTCCGACGGCGTCGCCGTCACCGGCATCGGACGCGACGCCGCCCTGAAGATCTGGTACAAGGCGCTGACGACGTACATGACGTCGAGCACCGACTACGCGGGCGCCCGCACCGCCGCCCTGAACGCGGCAGCCGCCCTGTACGGCGCCAACTCCACGCAGTACGCGGGCGTCGGCAACGCCTTCGCCGGCATCAACGTGGGCAGCCACATCACACCGCCGAGCAGCGGAGTGACGGTCACCAACCCGGGCAACCAGACCTCGACCGTCGGCACCGCAGTGAGCCTGCAGGTCCAGGCGAGCAGCACCAACAGCGGAGCGCTGTCCTACAGCGCCTCCGGCCTGCCCGCGGGCCTGTCGATCAACAGCTCCACCGGCCTGATCACCGGCACGCCCACCACGGCGGGCACCTACAACACCACGGTGACGGTGACCGACTCCACCGGCGCCACCGGTACGGCGACCTTCACCTGGACGGTCAACTCCAGCGGCGGCGGCGGTTGCACCTCGACCCAGCTGCTGAGCAACCCGGGCTTCGAGTCCGGAGGCAGCGGCTGGAGCGCGACCAGCGGTGTCATCACCACCGACACCGGTGAGGCGGCCCACGGCGGCTCCTACAAGGCCTGGCTCGACGGCTACGGCTCCTCGCACACCGACACGCTGTCCCAGTCGGTGACCATCCCCGCGGGCTGCAAGGCGACCCTGACCTTCTACCTGCACATCGACACCTCGGAGACCACCACCAGCACCCAGTACGACAAGCTGACGGTGACCGCGGGTTCGAAGACCCTCGCGACCTACTCGAACCTCAACGCGGCCTCCGGGTACGGCCAGAAGACCTTCGACCTGTCCTCGCTGGCGGGCCAGACGGTCACCCTGAAGTTCAACGGCGTGGAGGACTCCTCGCTGCAGACCAGCTTCGTCGTGGACGACACCGCCCTGACGACCGGCTGAGTCACCCCTCGCGGCCCCGCACCCGCGCGGTGCGGGGCCGCGGCATGTCAGCTGAGCGGATCCAGCGTGAGATACGCCTGCTGCGGGCTGCCGTCGTGGACCAGCGACTCCTGGTTGCCGACGTCGTCGAACGCGAAGGCGTAGGCCTTGCCGTCGGCCATCTGCGCATGCACCGCGCGCGCGTACTGGTTCGTCACCGCGTCCTGGTAGAAGGCGGCCGTCGAGGTGTCCGGCTGGTTCGCGTTGACCAGCAGCGTCGAGCGGTTGAAACCGGCGCAGAGCGTACGGGAGATGGGACCGCGCACGGTGTCGTTCGGCGCGTCGAGCAGCTTGTGGCAGCCGAAGACGCTGTCCGCGTCCGGCTTCTGGAAGCTGGTGACGACCGCGCCCGAGGCGTTGGTGAAGTTGATGACGTTGCCCGAGACCCGGCCGTAGTACTTGGTGTTCGGCTGGTCGGCGAACGGCGTGACGGTCAGCGTCGATGTCGAGTACTTCTGCCAGACCCGGTTGACGTAGTCGTCCATCACGCTCGCCGGGAGAGCCCCGGTCTCCACGCCGTACAGCGGTGACAGGGCGCGCAGCACCGTGCCGTCGGAGCGGGTCTGGATCAGGCCGGACCAGCCGTCCGACCGGCTGCGCAGCGCGTTGAAGAAGCCGTTGTACCCTCCGGACTTCAGGTGCCCGGTGCTGCTCACACTGCCGTCGGAGCGCTGCACGCCGACCGCGTACGGGGCGGAGAACATGTCCACCTGGGTGCTGTTCAGCCACAGTCCGGAGTCGTTGAGGGTGTACTCGGACCAGTTGAACAGGATGTTCCGGTTGGGGTCGGAGGGGTTCTGCACGGCGGGCTGCACCAGACCGCCGGTGGTCAGCCGGAAGTCGAGCTTCTGGCCGTAGGAGAAGTAGATACGGCCGGAGAACTTCGGTATGCGGATGGTCTTCGACTGCCCGGGGGCCGGGCCGGCGATCGCCGCGTCCGGTGCGGGCGTCGGCGGATTGCCGCCGGCCGGCCAGGCGTGGAAGCCGCCGTTCGCGTCGGCCCAGCCCTGCTGCCCGGAGGACAGCTGGGTGCCGAGGTCGTAGACGTAGACGGGTTCGGAGCGGCCCGAGTTGTTGGTGATCCTCAGCGGGATGGTGTCCGGTACGGCGGCCCCGGCGCGGTCGGGGGCGCCCAGGGCGAGCACTCCGCCGACCAGGGCCGCGGCGGCGGCCAAGGGCAGCATGGGTCGGGTGAGTTGATGTGGCACTCTCTTGCCTCCGTGTGGGGTCGGGGTCGTACGGGTATTGGTCCGTACCTGTTCTGAGAGCGCTCTCAGACTCGTACTGACACGCGTCCATGTCAATGCAAGGAACAGATCCGCATACGGCGCCCGCCGAGTGGCAGGCGCCGTGAGCCGGTGTCAGAAGGTCCGCTCGAGCAGGCCGAGCAGGGCCGCCCAGTGCCGCTCGTCGGCCTCCTTGCGGTACGCCGGGGTGTCCGCCTGCGTGTAGCTGTGCGGGGCGCCCGGGTAGACCTCGCAGGTGTGGCGGACCCCGGCATCGGTCAGGGCCTTCTCGAAGCGCTCGATCTGCTCCGGGGGCAGCGACCGGTCGTTGTCGGCGTGTCCGAAGTACAGCTCCGCGGTGATGTCCGGGGCGGACAGGTGCGGGCTGGTCGGCTCGTCGGTGGCGAGGCCGCCGCCGTGGAAGCCGGCCGCCGCCGCGACCCGGTCGGGGTGCGCGCCCGCCGTCCACAGGGTCAGGCGGGCACCCATGCAGTAGCCGACCACCGCGACCGGCCCGTCGGCGACCAGCGGGCTGTCGGCCAGCCACTGCAGATAGGCGCCCGCGTCCCGGGCGATCAGCTCCGGAGTCAGCGAGGCCACGACCGGGCCGAGCCGCTCCCAGATGGTCGGATCGGCGGCCGGGTCGATGAACTCGGGCAGCTCGACCACCGGGGTGCGGCGGATGCGGTAGAAGACGTTCGGCACCAGCACGGTGTAGCCGGCCGCGGCCAGCCGGCCGGCCATCGACCGCAGATGCGGCCGCAGGCCGTAGGCGTCCTGGTAGACCAGCACGCCCGGACGGGGACGGCCGTCGGCGGGATGGGCGAGGTAGGCGTCGGCGACGCCGTCCTCGGTCGTGATGTCGAGATCGGTCGCCTGGACATCGGTCATGGTGGGGCGGACCTCCCTGGGGAACATGGGCGTCGGGCGGCGACGGCCCCTCGACGCCTCGGCTGCGCCCATGCTGTCATGCAAGATCCATGTCCCCGCACCGGGAGTGCCGCGCGCTCACTCGAAACGGCTGGTGTCCCCGGCGCCCCGCCGCACGATCTCCGCCTCGCCGCCGGAGAAGTCCACGACCGTCGTCGGCTCGGTGCCGCAGTCGCCCGAGTCGACCACCGCGTCCACCGCGTGGTCGAGCCGGTCCTTGATCTCCCAGCCCTGCGTCAGCGGCTCCTCCTCGTCCGGCAGCAGCAGCGTGCTGGACAGCAGCGGCTCGCCCAGCTCCGCCAGCAGCGCCTGGGTGACGACATGGTCGGGGATGCGGACGCCCACGGTCTTCTTCTTCGGGTGCAGCAGCTTGCGCGGCACCTCGCGGGTGGCCGGGAGGATGAAGGTGTAGCTGCCGGGCGTGGACGCCTTCACGGCCCGGAAGACGTCGTTGTCCACCCGTACGAACTGGCCGAGCTGGGCGAAGTCCCGGCACATCAGGGTGAAGTGGTGCCGGTCGTCCAGGTGGCGGATGGAACGGATCCGGTCCATGCCGTCCCGGCTGCCCAGCCGGCAGCCCAGCGCGTAACAGGAGTCGGTCGGGTATGCGATGAGTGCCTCCGAGCGGACCGCGTCGGCGATCTGGGTGATGCTGCGCGGCTGCGGGTTCTCGGGGTGCACGTCGAAGTACTTCGCCATTCATCGAGCTTATGCCGTGAGGCGGGCGGCGGGCGCGCACCGCGGTTCCGTGGGCACCGCGCCACAGCCATGGCTTCATACGGATGCTCCGCACGGCCCGCTCGACGCCGTTCGCGTACTTCCCGGATTTCGGGGCATCCGACCCGTGAGCAGTCCGAGGCCCTCCCCCCGGCTCCGGACTCGTGGTCTCCGCCGGCGGCCCACCCCCCCCCGGGCCGCCGGCGGAGCCCTGTCCGGCGTGGGTGCACGACCGCGTCGGGTAACGTGCGGATGCGTCAGTCCAGGTCAACACGGAGCGAGGAGAGCGGCAGGTGGCCGGCCGACCGGACGAGGGCCCGGCGTTCCAGCAGCCGTACGGCGGGGACGGCGCCTGGGCGCGGGAGTTGCTGGACCAGCTGCGGCCCACCGGACGCGATCCGCGCCGGCTCGTCGACTGGCTCGCCCGGACCGTGAGCGCGTCGGTGTGCCTCCAGGACGACCGAGGTGGACTGCTCGCCGGTGAGCGGCTGCCGCTCGACCCCGTCGTCGTCGCCGGCGTCGCCGCCGGCCGGGTCTCCGCCGCCTCCCTGGGCGACGGAGCACGGCACGTGCGGCTGGTCGGGATACGGCAGCCGGGGCCCGGCCCGGCGGCGGGAGCCGTCCTCGCCGTGGCCCGCACGGAGCCCTTCGACCGGCGCACCACCGAGATCCTCGGCCACACCGCCGGCGTAGTGGAACTGCTGCTCAGGGAGCGGGAGTCGGCGGAGTCCGCGCGGCGGCTGCGGCGGGCCACGACCGATCTGCGGCTGGCGATCCTGCAACTGCTCATGGTGGAGGACACCGTCTCCGCCCGCCGGGTCGCCGCCGGGCTGTGGCCGGGCCTGCTGGAGCAGGACACCGCCCGTGTCTACGTCCTGGAGGACACGGCCGAGGAACGCGACCGGCTCGCCGACGCGTGCGTGGACGCCACCGAGGGCCGGGCGCTCGTCGTGCGCTGCCCCGCCGTGGACGAACACGTCATCGTCGTCGGCCCGTCCGCCGAGGTGGGGGAGCGGCTGCGGTCCCTCGTCGGCGACCGGCCCGGCACCTTCCTCGGCGGCAGCCCCCGGCAGCGCCTCGCCCTGACCGCCACCGCCTACGGACAGGCCGTCACCGCCCTCGCCGTGGCCCGCTTCCGGCCCGACCGGTACGCCGTCTACGCCGCCCGCACCCGCCCCGCACAGCTCATGGACCCCGAGGCGCTGCGGATCTGGGCCGCCGCCGTGCTGCGCCCGCTCGATGCGCTGGCGCACCACGTGCGCGCCGAACTGCTCGCCACCACCCGGCTGGGCCTGGAGTTCACCGCCGTGAACGCGGCCAAGGTGCTCGGGGTCAGCCGCAACACGGTCCGCGCCCGGATGGACCGGGTCGCCGCCCTGCTCGGCGCCGACCTCTCCCGGCTGCCCGTCCGCGCCGTCGTCCACGCCGCCCTCAACACCGAGGCCGCACAAGGCCCGTACGACCCGGCCGGCGGCGCATCCGGTCCGCCGGCCCGGATCCGGCTCGCCGAGCTGCTCGCGACCGGCGCGCTGCGCTCCTGGGCGGAGGGGCTGCTCGGCCGCCTCGACGAGGACGGCCGGGATCTGCGGGGCACCCTGCGCGCCTGGTCCCGGGCCGACGCGCACGCCGAACACGCCGCCCGGGCCCTCGGCGTACACGCCCAGACCGTGCGCGAACACGTGCGAGCCGCCGAAGGGATCCTGGAACGCCGGCTGACGGCCGGCGGCACCGACCTGTACGAGGTCGTCCTCGCCCAGCTCGTCACCGGCGAACTGCCCGTGCCCGGCCTCGGCGTACCCGGCCCGGGCGCGGCGAAGGCGGACCAACCGGACGCGTCTGTGCAGCGGTGAGCCCCGTGCGGGCCCTGCCGGGCATGGATGCACTACCCCGGGTCCGGCAGCGCACGTAGCTTCGGCAGTCCGCGGGGCACGACCGGAACGGGGGACCGGTCGCGGCCCCGCGTGCCTGCCCGGCTCATCCGGTCCGCGTGACGGGGAGGTCGTACACGTGGCCCGGCGAGATGATCTTCGTGATGGCCCTGCCCAGCACCGTACTGGGCTCCTGGGACAGGTAGTCGGTGTCCGTGTCGAGCAGCACCACGAGCGTCGTCTCGGTCTCGGGCAGGTAGACGGTCAGCGACTCGTAGCCCGGCAGGGAGCCGTTGTGGCCGATCCAGCCCTGGACGTCGAAGATGCCCAGACCGTATCCGGCACCCTTGATCGTGCCGGTTCCCGGAGTGATCAGCCGCTGCCTCTGGGTGGCGGCACTCACCATCCGCCTGCCGTCCGGGAACCGGCCCGTGGCGACGGTGGGCGCCCAGGTGTGCAGGTCCCGCAGGTCCGAGATCATCGCGCCGGCCGCCCAGCCCCAGGACGGATTCCAGTCGGCCGCGTCGGCTTCCTCGCCGTTCGCCGTCTGCACGGTGTAGCCCTGCGCGTGCGGGGCGGGGAACTCGTTGCCGGCCGGGAAGAGCGTGTGATCCATGCCGGCCGGATCGAGGACGTGCTGCCTGATGTAGTCCCCGAGCCGCTGGCCGCTCTCCTTCTCCACCACCAGGCCGAGCAGGATCAGGTTGGTGTTGCAGTAGGAGAACCTCTGCCCCGGCTGGAACAGCACCGGGTGCTTGAAGGAGTAGGCGAGCAACTGCTGCGGCGTGAAGGGCCGTTGCGGGTGCGAGGTGAGCGCCTTGTCGAAGCCCGGATCCTCGGAGTAGTTGAACAGCCCACTGCGCATGTCGGCGAGCTGACGCAGCGTGATCCTGTCGCCGTTCGGCACGCCGTCGACGTACGTGCCGATCGGGTCGTCGAGGCCCACCTTCTTCCGGTCCACCAGCTGCAGCAGCGCGGTCACGGTGAACGTCTTGGTCTCACTGCCGATGCGCAGGTACAGGTCGGGCGCCATCCGCCGGCCGGTGGCCTTGTCGGCGACCCCGAAGGAGCGGACGTAACTCGGCTGCCCCGGCGTCCAGATGCCCACTGTCACCCCGGGGATGTCCGCTTCCCGCATCACCGTGCGCACGGCGGCGTCCAGTTGGCGTGCCACGCCGGGGGTGAGGTCGCGGACGGCGGTGCCCAAGGGGCTCGGGCCGGGCGAGTCGGCGGTGAGGGCGGCCGGCACGGCGGCCGGGGACGCCCATACCGGCCCGCTGGCGACCGGCGCCGGCAGCGTCCCCACCGCGACGGCGACCGCGGCCCCCCTCAGGCGTGCGGACATCGACATGGGCTGACTCCAAGCACGGGGGAGGCGAGCGTGCGCTGAGCGGGACGTCGGAGCCCTGACCCACCCAGCATAGGAGCGCACCCCCCGCCGCGCCCGCCGGGCGGTAGCGGCGGCCGCCCCCCTGCGACGCCTGCCGAAGGGATGCTTGTCCGACTGGCGGAAGGCCCCGTTCCGGCGACGGCCTCACCCGACCCGGTGAGCCTCTGGGCCGGGCCGTACCGGTCACGGGCCCCGGGCGTTGCCCCGGCATGAACCGCTTCGATCCGGCGCACCGCTTGGATTGGCTCGACCGTCTGGACCGGATTCGCCGGGCGGGCCGGCCGGCGCAGGTGGACCGGGCGCGTGAGCCGATCTACGCCGGACTCGTCGCCGAGTGGCGGGCGCAGGGACGGACCGTGCCCGCGGAAACCGGCGCGCTCTCGGCCGCCCTCCCCGGAGCCGGCCCGGGTGCGCGGCCCACGCCCGAACGCGCCTGAACCGTCACTGCCCGCACACCGGCGCGAGGACGGCGAGGGTCCCGTTGGCCTGGCGCAGCGACTCCTCCAGGACACCGGGCGCGTGCAGCACGCCGGAGCCGTCCGGCGGCACGAGCCACTCCAGGAAACGCGCGGGCCGGTACGGCGGCGGTACGGCGACCCAGGCTCCCCTGGTCGCGTGGCGCAGACCCGCGCCCACCCAGCCCCCGGAGGGGTCCGGCGGCAGGAAGAACCCGACCCGGCCCGCCGCGGTGTCGACGAGCGTCGGCCCCGGCACGGGCATTCCGGGCCGGAACAGCAGGTCGAGGGTGAGCAGGCCCAGCCGCTCGGGGACGCTCAGCACGTCCCAGAAGCGGCCCGCCTCCAGCAGGGCGATGCCCTCGCCGTGATCCCACTCCCATTTGCACGAGCGCGGGTCCGCCGCCGCCGCGGCCAGCCACTCCACGCCCCGCGTCCACATCGTGTTCGTCATGCACCGCTCCGGGTGTCTTCGTCCGCCTGCCCTCGGCATATGCATGCTCGTAGATATTTCTACGCGACGGAAGGGGTGGCGAACCCTGGCGTTTGCGGCGGAACGTTCGAACTCCGGCTGCGGGTTCGTCAGTTGGGCGTAGGGGGCGCGTCACCCGCACAGTGGTCGGACATCGACTCCTCGCTCGATTCGAGCGTGCTGACAGTTGATTCATGCGTCAGATGTTGAGTGAGCTGCTATTTCGATCGTAGAGTCGCCCAAATCATCTCCTTCTCCAGCGAGGTACTCCATGGACCGCACGCGCCTGCACGCCCTCCTGGCCCGCGAGAGCGCCGAGGCCGAGCGCCTGGGCCCGCGCTCGTGCGCGGCCTATGCGGGGGCCGGCCACCTCTTCGGCCGGGTGCCGATGACCTGGATGAACAAGACGGCCGGTGCCTTTCCCCGCTACCTGGCCGGTGCGCGCGGCGCACGGGTCACCGATGTGGACGGGCACGAGTACATCGACTTCTGCCTCGGCGACACCGGTGCCATGGCCGGCCACTCGCCCGCCCCGGTCACCGAGGCCGTGCAGCGCCGGTTCGCCGAGCTGGGCGGGGCCACGGCCATGCTGCCGACGGAGGACGCGGAGTGGGTCGGCGCCGAGCTGACCCGCAGGTTCGGCCTGGCGCGCTGGAGTTTCTCGCTCACCGCGACCGACGCCAACCGCTGGGCGATCCGGCTGGCCCGGGCCGTCACCGGGCGCCCCAAGATCCTTGTGAACAGCTACTGCTACCACGGCAGCGTCGACGAGTCCCTGATCGTCGTCGGCCCGGACGGCGCGGGCACCGCCCGCCCCGGCAACGTCGGCGCGCCGTGCGACGTGACCCTGACCAGCCGGGTGGCCGAGTTCAACGACCTCGCCGGCCTGGAGCGCGAGCTGGCCCACGGTGACGTCGCCGCCGTCCTGATGGAGCCCGCCCTCACCAACATCGGCATCGTCCTGCCGGAGCCCGCCTACCTCACCGGCGTCCGCGAGCTGACCAGGCGCTACGGCAGCCTGCTCATCAACGACGAGACCCACACCTTCTCCGCCGGACCGGGCGGCTGCACCGCCGCGTGGGACCTGGAACCCGACCTGCTGACCATCGGCAAGGCCATCGGCGGCGGCATCCCGGCCGGCGCCTACGGGCTGTCCGCCGAACTCGCCGACCGGCTGCTGGCCCGCACCGACCTGGACCTCGTCGACATGGGCGGCGTCGGCGGCACCCTCGCCGGCAACGCGCTCTCGGTCGCCGCGATGCGGGCCACCCTCGAACACGTCCTCACCGACGGGGCGTTCACCCGGATGACCAAGCTCTCCGAGCGCTTCGAGGCGGGTGTCCGGGCCGGCATCGACGCCTACCGACTGCCCTGGTCGGTGAGCCGGCTCGGCGCCCGCACCGAGTACCGCTTCACCACCCCGGCGCCGCGCACCGGCACCGAGTCCGCGGCCGTCTCCGACCCGGAGCTGGAGGACTTCCTGCACCTCTACCTCGCCAACCGGGGCATCCTGCTGACCCCGTTCCACAACATGGCGCTCATGTGCCCGGACACCACCGAGCAGGACGTCGACACCCACACCGAGGTCTTCGCCGCCGCGCTCGCCGAGCTCGCGGACTGAAGCCCCGGCCACCCCTACCCGAGAGGACACACGTGGACGAGATCGACCGGGCCATCCTGCGCGAGCTGCAGACCGACGGCCGTATCGCCTACGCCGACCTCGGCCCGAAGGTCGGCCTGTCCGCCTCGGCGGCGCGGCAGCGGCTGCAGCGGCTGCTGGACTCCAGGGCCGTCCAGGTGGTCGGGGTCACCGATCCGATGGCCATGGGCGGACAGGCCATGGCCCTGCTCGGCATCGGTGCCGACGGCGATCCCCGCGCCGTCGCCGACGCCCTCGCCGAACGCCCGGAGGTCGTCTACGCGGTGCTGACCTCGGGCGGATTCGATCTCTTCGCCGAGGTGGTCGCCCCCGGCCCGAAGGCCCTGCTGGACTTCGTCAACGACGTGGTACGGCCCCTGGAGGGCGTCCGCGAGATCCAGTCGTTCCCGTACTTCGGCATCCACACCCACCGCTTCCTGTGGGACGTGGGCTGACCGGCATGGCTGTCACGCGACCGGTGGTGCGGGCGCCAGCACCAGCATGGTGACGTCGTCCCGGACCTCGTAGCCCCGCTCGACGAGGTCCGTCCACACCGTCCCGGGCAGCTCGGCGGACGCCGTTCCCGTCAGGGCGGCCAGCCGCGCGGACAGCGGATAGAAGGCGTCGTGGGCGTCCCGGGCCTCCCACACCCCGTCGGAGGCCAGGAAGAGCCGGTCGCCCGGCCCGAGCGTCACGGTGACCTCCTTCGGCGGGCCGGCGCCGACCAGCCCGAGCCCCAGTGGCGGTCCCGGCGCGACCGTCACCTCCAGGGCGTCCTCCTCGTGCAGCAGCACGGGCGCCGGATGACCACAGGCGACCACCCGCACGGCACGGCCGTCGGCGGAGAACTCCAGCAGCACCCCGGTGGCGAACAGCTCCGCGTGGCGCACGCCCGCCGAGTCCACCGCCAGCCTGCGGTCCATCCGCGCGGCGACCGACTCCAGGTCCGGCTGCTCCAGCGCCGCCTCGCGGAAGGCGCCCAGCAGCGACACCACCGTCGCGACCGCCGACAGCCCGTGCCCCTGCACATCGCCCATCACCGCGCGCACCCCGTACGGGCCGTCCCGTACGTCGAAGAAGTCCCCGCCCACCAGCGTCCCGTCCTGCGCGGCCCGGTAGAAGCCCGCGCAGCCCACTTGCCCGACGCGCTCCGGCAGCGGCGGCATCACGGCCCGCTGCACCGCCTCGGCGATCGCCCGTTCCGTGTCCAGCTGGGCGTCCCGGCGACTGCGCACGTAGGACACGAACACACTCAGCGCGGCCACGAACACGATGCTGAGCAGATCGGTGTTGCCGGGGCGGTTGAGATGGGTGGCGGGGATATTCAGCACCGCGACCACCCCGAGACCGAGGACCGCGGTCGCCAGCGGGCCGTACGACAGGACCGCCAGCGGCGGAATAGCGCCCAGGAGGAAGCCGGCGTCCCGCGCGGCCGGAGTGATCACCGTGGCCACGGTGATCGCCACGAGCAGCAGCACAGGCAGCACCCGTACCCACCACGGCGGCGGCGCGCCCCGCAACCAGCCGCGATCTTCCAGGTCCCGATGCGACGACCCGCCGCGCATCGATCTCACATCCCCAAGCTACGCCGCCCCGCGCACCAGGGCCTCCCCCTCGATGGCACCGGGCCCTCGTCCCGGCTGCGGCCCGCGAGCTCCCGTCCCGGCCGTGGCCCGCGAAAAGCGGTGGACGCCCGCGTGCGCCCCGCATAGCCTGTGCGCGGCATGCCCGAGACGGACCGGAAGGAGGCGAGCGTCATGGCCACTGTCATCCCGCGCTCCCGCCTCACCGTCACCCGGGTGTGCCACGCCTGACCGGGAGCGCGTCCCCGCCGCCGTACCGCGGCACGCATCCCGGAGGAATCCATGACCACCCCGGTCATCCGCGCGCTCGACGAGAGCACCGCGCACCTTTTCGACACCATGCCCGACCCGCTGGCGCTGCGTGACAAGCACCGCAACACCCGCTACCGCCCCGACTGGCAGCGCATCGCCGTACGCGACGGCCGCACCGTGGCCCGCGCCGCCTGGTGGGGCCGGCCCGAGGACCCCGAGCCGCTCCTGATCAACTGGTTCGACGTGGCCGAGGGCGAGGAGGAGGCAGGAGCTGAACTCCTGCGGACGGCGCCCTGGCAGACCGACGAACTCGAACTCGACGCGCCCGCCGGCTGGCGGACCGACCCCCGGCTGCGGACCGCCGTGGACATCCGGACCGCCGCCGCGCGGGCGGCCGGCTACACGCCGCTGGTGGAGCGCTACCTGTACCGCTGGACCCCGGACCGGGGCCTGCCCGAGCGCCCCGGCCGCCTCGTCTTCGCCGCCGAGCCGGACGACGCCGTCTTCCACGACCTGCTGCGCCGCATCCACTCGGTCACCCTCGACGCCCACGCCCGCCGGGCGCTCGAAGAGGGCGGGCCGGACCTGGCCGCGCAGCGGGAACTGGACGTCTTTCACTGGCTTGCGTCCCCGCGCGACTGGTGGCGGATCGCCCGCACGCCCGAGGGCGAGCCGGTCGGCATCCACATCCCCGCACGCAATCCGTCCGGACCCTGCGTCGGCTTCATCGGCGTCGTGCCGGAACAGCGGGGTCACGGCTACGCCTTCGACCTGCTGACCGAGTGCACCCACTTCCTGGCGGCCCAGGGCGCCGGCTTCATCGCCGCCGCCACCGATCGGTCCAACTTCCCCATGGCCGCACACTTCACCAGGGCCGGCTACCCCGTCGTACGGGAGCGCATCAACTTCTGGTCCGACCGTGTTGTCAGTGGCGGGTGACATGCTGGGCGCCAGTGGTGATCGGCAGTGCGGTGGGGGAGGGACCATGGGATTCGTCGGCGAGGTGTGGCGGGTGTGCGCGGGGCAGGAGGCGGTCGGCGACATCCTGATCGACGAGGCCGACTTCCCGTGGCTGTCGGGCACCTTCGCCGCGGGCCCCGGCTTCGCCACCGTGCGGGACCTCTTCGCCGGTGAACTGGCTTTGCTGGAACGGGCCGACGAGGACGAACATGGCTGGGAGGCATGGGAGAGGGCGTACGACGAGATAGCGCGCCGAGTCTCCCTGTCGTCGCCGGACGGTCCGGTCTCTGCGTTCCTGCTGCACATCGAGGGCGACCGGGCGTGGTTCCGCTGGAGCGACGAGCCGATCGAGGAGCCGTCAGGGGAGGGACGGGCGGGGGGCTGACGCGGGCGCGGGCGCCGTGCGGCCGGAGACCTACGCTTGATCATGAAGCCCGGCCGTCAACGGCCGCCCGTGACAGGAGAGTTGATGACCACGCCCCGTCCCACGCTGATCGACGCCGCCCGCGCGCTCGCGGCGAACTCCGCCGTCGACGCCGACTCCTGGTGGTTCGGCGCCAGGTTGCACGACGACGAGAAGGTCTTCTGGGTGAAGATCCACGCGATGGAGATGAACGGCGCCTGTCTCAGCACGGTCGCGCTGCTCCGGGAACCGGACGGCCAGACCGGCGCCGGGCATGCGATCGACACCGAGGCCGGCGCGATGGTGTCCGCGGACTCGCTCGAGGTGAAGACGTCGATCCTGACCCTGAGCGGGGACCTGGACGAGCTGGCGGTGTCCGGTGCCACGGACACCGCCTCGATCCGGCTCACCCTGCGACGCGAGGGCCCCGTGCTCTACAACGGCGGCGCCGGAGTGTTCCCCTTCTTCGGCGGGACGACGGGCCAGTACGCGCTGCCCGGCCTGACCACGTCGGGGACCATCACCGTGGACGGGGTCACGCATCAGGTCGGCGGACGCACCTGGTTCGACCGGCAGTGGGTCTCCGGGACCACCGAGGCACCGCGCTTCACCTGGCTCGGACTCGACCTCGGCGCGGGCCGGTACCTGAGCGTCTGGGACACAGGGGGAGACGGCACCTCCTGGCTCACCGAGCTCAAGCCCGACGGCTCACACCTGATCACCCGAGCTCGGCGAACCGACCGGGACGGGCACGGGGTGCTGACCGTTCCGAGCCTCGACGCGTCCCTCGACATCACCCGTCGCGAGCTGTTCGCCACGCAGGGCGCCTACACCGGCGCCTGTCAGGTGACCGGCACACTCGCGGGAGAGGCCATATCCGGGCACGGCTTCACGGACGTCATCGGCTACTGAGTTCCGGGGCCCGGCCTCGGGGTGAGCCGGAGCGGCTTCGTCTCACCCCGAGCGCCGGCGTCCACGGCCACCAGGGGCCCGCCGGCCCGGTCACCGGTCAGTCGGCCGGGACCAGGTCCCTGTCGTCCGTCAGGCGTGCCTGCGCCGTTGCCAGGATCTCGGTGACGCGGAGGCCGAACGCGGCGTCGCAGGCGTGGGGGCGGCCCGTGCGGGCGGCCGTGAGCAGGGCGTCGGTGGCGCGGGAGAGCGCCGGGATCGCTCCTTCGGAACTCCCCGGCATCAGCGCCACGCCCGCCTCACCCCGCAGTTCCACATCGGCCCCGGCCGCCGCCGGCGGCGCCGTCAGGCTGAGGGTGAGGGCGCTCGACGCACCGGTGGCATGGTCGAGGACAAGATGCACGGTGTCCGCCGGACCGTGCGCCGCCGCCACGACCTGCCGTACGTCGCCGAGGACCGGCAGCAGCACCGACAGCGCGTGCGGACCCACGTCCCACAGCGCGCCCTTCTCCCGTCGCCACGGCGAGGCGGCGAACGGGCTGTCGGTGGTGAACACGGCCCCCAGCCACTGCGCGCGGGCCGTGAACCAGCCCGCCACTGCGGCCTGTTCCTCGATCCAGGCGTCCGGCTCCTTCTGGAAGCGGGCGGTGAAGAAGACGACCGAGGCCACCCCGGCCCGCTCGACGGCGGCCACGACGGCCCGCCCGTCGGCCACCGACACCGCGAGCGGCTTGTCCAGCAGCAGATGACGGCCCGCCCGAGCGGCCCGCACCGCGAACTCGGCCTGTACGGACGGTGGCAGGGCCACGGCGACGGCGTCCACGCCGGCCAGCAGCGCGTCCACGTCGTCATATGCCGTTACGTCGTACCGCTCGGCCAGCGTGGTGGCGGCCTCCGGCCGGCGGCCCCACACCCCGGCGAACTCCACGCCGGGGTGCCCGGCGAGGGCGGGGGCGTACGCCGCCCGGGCCCACGGGCCCGTCCCCAGCAGTCCGATACGCATGTGGCGTTCCTTTCTCCGAGCCGATCCCCGCACCGTCTTCAGCCTGCGCTCCGGGTGCCCCGCGCACACCTGCCGTCCGGATCCCCGTCCGCGGCGAGCCACTTGGCGATCGTCGCGGCGATGGGCTGACCTGTGTCCATCTCGACGAACCCGAACTGACCCGACTGGTTGCACTCCAGGAACCACCAGATCCCGTCGGCGTCCTCGGCGAAGTCGAATGCGCCGTAAGCCAGTTCCGCGCCCCTCATGTACCGCCGTACGCCCTCGGCGACGCGTGGGGGCACGTCCGCGGGGAGCCAGGGAGAGACCGACGGGGCGAAGCGGACGTCCACGTCGTCCGGGTGGGCGTCCGGGTCGGCCGGTTTGCGGGCGGCCAGCAGGGTGTCGCCGACGACGGTGAGCCGGATGTCGGCCCGTTTGGCGATCCGGCGCTGCAGCAGCGTCGGGCCGTAGGCCACCGCCGAGAAGTCGGTGTCCGGGGCGACCCGGCTGGTCGGCACGGCACGCGGCGGCTCCTGCGGATGCGCGCCGGACACCGGCTTGACCACCAGATCCGGGAAGCGCTCGGCGAACTCCCGGGCCGCCTGCGGGAACGTGGTGATCAGCGTGGCGGGCACCGCGAGTCCGCTGTCCTGGGCCAGGCGCAGCTGCCAGGGCTTGTGGCGCGCGCGGCGGGCCGCGTCCGGATGGTTCATCCAGCGCGCGTCGGTCGTGCGCAGCATGCCGTAGAGCGCCTGTGCCGACTCCTCGGTCAGCCAGGCGGACGGCTGGGGGGCGCGGGCGGCGGCGTCGCCGGGCCTGCGCACCCAGACGGAGCGCAGGCCGCCCATGCTCACCAGGCGCCCGCCGACGGACAGGTGTCCCCGGCAGGCGCCCTGCACGTACTCGCCCGACAGCGCCACCCCGTTGGTCAGATCGGCGGGGTCGAGCCGGACGACGGGCACGCCGGTCTCGCCCAGCCGGAGGACCACCATGTCCGCCGTCACGTCCTCTTCACTGGTCAGGATGAGCACGGTCATCTTCCGGGACCCGCGTTCAGTCGTCGAAGTGCGTCTTGGAACCGGCCGTCGAGGTCGTGGTTCCCAGAGCCGTCAGCGTCGCGTGGTCGGTGGCGGCGATCCGCCCGTCCGGGAGGACGTTCAACTGCAGTCCGGAGTCGTACGCATACGGAATGGTGACGTCCAACTGCACAGCGGGGCGCGCGTAGTTGAGCGTGAACGGTTGCATGGTCTCTCCCTGATTAGGCTTTCACGTCCTTATACGAATCGAACGGGTGATTGGTTTCCTCACGCTGAGTAACCGCAGGCCGAGGGGTGTCGAAAAACCTGGCAGCACGGCGTGCCTGCATGGCCGATGACGCCGATGAAGCCCGGGGCGTTGCGCTGCCGCGACGGAAAAGCGTGTCACTCCGCGAGCGACAGCGCGCTCCGTGCCACCGTCAAGGCCTGTTCCGTGTACCCGCGTCCGAACAGCACGGCGTGGACCAGCAGCGGGAACAGCTGGTGCACGCCCACCCGGTCGCGCCGGCCGGGCGCGAGTGGTGCCGTCTCCTCGTACCCCGCGAGCACCCGGTCCAGATGGGGGCAGCCGAAGAGCTGGAGCATCGCCAGGTCCGTCTCCCGGTGTCCGCCGTGCGCGGCCGGGTCGATGAGGCGGACCTCGCCGTCGGCGCCCCACAGCACGTTTCCGTTCCACAGGTCACCGTGCAGGCGCGCGGGCGGCTCGGCGGGTCCCGCGAGATCCGGCAGTCGTGCGCAGACGCGCTCGAACAGCGCGGCCTCGCCGGGGCCGAGCGTGCCGCGGTCGACCGCGCTGCGCACATACGGCAGCACGCGGTGCTCGGCGTACCAGCCGGGCCAGTCACGGCCCGGCGTGTTGCGCATGGGGGCGAGGCCGATGAAGGCGTCCTCGGGGCCGCCGGGCGGCGGAGCTCCGAAATCCGAAGCGCCCGAGGCGTGCAGGGCGGCCAGGGCCTGGCCGAAATGATGCGCCGCCTCAGGGTCCGGCCGTCCGGTCGCCACCCGCTCCGTCACCATCCAGCGTTCGTCGTGACCGAGCACCGCGGGCACCCGGACCGCGTCCGCCGCGGCCAGCCACCGCAGCCCCGCCACCTCCGCGCGTACGGCCCCGGGAGCGTGCCCCCGCTTGACCATGACCGGAGCGCCACTGTCCAGGGTGACCTCGGCCGGCGATCCGGAGCCCGTCGCAGCGCCGGTGACCGGGCGTCCGGTGAGCCGGGACGCCGCCCGCACCGGATCCTCGCGATCCTCGTATCCCTTGACCACGGCCCCAGCCTAGGTCGCGCAACGGAGCTGTGCGGTAGGCGACTTCGACCATTGATACGACTGTTTTCAGCCAAAACCAAGCAGTAACTGCACGTACTGATTCCGTACCGCTAGCGTGAGGGCGCCGCGTCGCCACACCAGGGGCACAGGGCCCCGCCGGGACTAGCGCGCGGCGGAGGATTTCCCCTTTGACCACAGCATCCGTGCTGATGGCCGACGTCTTCGAAGTCCAGCCCTACACCTCCCACTGCGAGGTCATCCTCGGCGAGGGCGCGCATGCCGTGATCGGCGTGTCCCCGGGCAACAGCTATTTCTCCGCCCGCCGCCTGCACGACCTCGCCCGCTGGGGACTGGACCACTTCGACAGGGTCGACTTCGTCTACACCGACCTGTACGTCGCCGAGATGTACGAGGCGTCCGGCTATCCACCGGACGAGGCCCGGCGCAAGGCGGTGAAGAACCTGCGGGGCGTGCGCGCCAAGGTCCGGGACGCGGTGTCGGCCGCCGACCCGGAGGGGCTGCGGATGGACTGGCACCCGATGTCCGAGTTCCGCACCAACCCCGCCTACCAGGACATCCACCAGCACCTCAAGGCGCGTCTGGCCTCCGACGGGGCGTTCCGGGCCGTCTGTGACGCCCTGGTGAATCGTTTCCTCAGCGCGCGTGGCGAGACGCCGACCGAACGGCAGCGGGCCGTGTGCCTGGAGTACGTGTGCGCCGAGGCGCCGCTGTTCCTGGACACCCCCGCCATCCTCAAGGTGCCCTCCTCGCTCAACTGCTACCACCAACTGCTGCCGATGGCCGAGCTGTTGTACTCCCGGGGCGCCGGACTGCGCGCCTCCCGCAACCAGGGCCACGCCATCGTCACCCCCGCCGCCCTCGAAGGAACCGCCGCATGACCACCGCCCCCGGCGTCCGCGCCGACCACCCGCCCCTGCTCGACTTCCCGTTCTCCTGGGACGGCACCAAGGTTCCCGCCGAGGTCGCCGAGCTGCGCGCCACCACCCCCGTGCGGCGCGTGCGGACCATCGCCGGCGACGAGGCCTGGCTCGTGTCGTCGTACGACCTGTGCGCGCAGGTCCTGAAGGACGACCGCTTCTCCCTCAAGGACACCTCCGCCCCCGGAGTCCCCCGGCAGTACGCGCTCACGATCCCGCCCGAGGTCGTGAACAACATGGGCAACATCACGGGGGCCGGGCTGCGCAGGGCGGTGCTGAAGGCGCTCAACCCGAAGTCGCCGGGCCTGCTGGAGTGGCTGCGCGAGGAGGCGCACCGCCTGGTGGACCGGATGGTCGAGGACGGACCGACGGCCGACCTGCGCGGCGCCTTCTGTGAGCCGTACTCCGCCGGGATGCACTGCCGCATCCTCGGCATCCCGCAGACCGAGGCCCCGCCCTTTCTGCGCAGCCTCGACATCGCCTTCATGAACTCGCCGTGCCCGGTCACCGGCGCGAGGATCAACTGGGACCGGGACATCGCCCGGATGACGGCCCTGCTCGACGACCCGGCGACATGTGGCCTGATGGGCGAACTCGCCGCGCTGCGCGACGACCCCGACTACGCCCACCTCACCGACGAGATGCTGGCCACCGTCGGGGTCACCATGTTCGGCGCCGGCGTGATCTCCACCTCCGGATTCCTCGCGATGGCCCTGGTCTACCTGCTCACCCACCCCATCGCCCGTGACCTCCTGCGCGACCGGCCGGACCTGATCGGCCCCGGCGTCGAGGAGCTGCTGCGGGTCAACCTCTCCATCGGCGATGCCCTGCCCCGCCTGGCCCTGGAGGACGTCCGGCTGGGCGATGTCGACATACGGGCCGGCGAACTGGTCCTGGTCCTGGTCGAGGGCGCCAATCTGGACCCGGAGAAGTTCCCCGACCCGCACCGCTTCGACGTCCACCGCGACAACACCGCCGACCACCTCTCCTTCGGCGGCGGCGCCCACTACTGCCCCGCGACCGCACTCGGCCGCGCACACGCCCGGATCGCCCTGGAGGTCCTCCTCGACCGCCTGCCGGACCTCGCCCTCGCCGTGCCCCCGGGCCAACTGGTGTGGCGCACCGGCTTCATGAAGCGCATCCCCGAACGGCTGCCGGTGACCTGGTAACCGGCACACACCCGGCCGTCCGTACGGTGTCCCCGACCCGGCATCCCGGGAAGGGGGCGCCGGCGGGTCCACCCGGGTGGTTCGGGACTCGGTCAGCGGCCGGCCGGGTGGCTCCGCCGCGTCAGCCCCACCGGATTGCCCGGCGGCAGCAGCCCCGAGGCCTCGACCATGTGGGCCAGGGGATCCAGCAGGCCGGCCAGGCGGGCGCTGCGGTCGGTGCCGAGGGCGGCCCAGGCCTGCTCCGCCGCCGCGTCCGTGAGCGCCTCCACCTCCGCGCGGACGGCCGCGCCGGCCGGCGTGAGCGACCCGTCGGCCGCGAGCAGGCTCCGCTCACGCAGGCGTACCCCCGCCGCCTCCCAGTCCGCCTCGTCCCACTTGCGTGTCTCCCGCAGGAACGCGCCGTCGGATTCGCCTGCGGCCGCCTTGAGCACCATGGCCTCGACCGGCCCGATTCCCTGACTCACCAGTACCGCGACGTGCCCGTCACCCCGGTGTTCGCGCAGGGTCGTCAGGCCCTGCCACAGCCGCGCGGTGGGGCGGTCCGGGCGTTCCAGTGCCTGGTTGGCCGCGGCCAGCACGCGGCCCGTGGTGTCCGCCGCGGCAGCCGCTTCCCAGGCGAGGTCGGCGGCCTCCGTGAACTCGGCCGAGCCGACGGTGTCCGGTCCGAACAGGCGGGTCATCGCCGCGTGGAGGGCGTCCTGTCGGGCGACCAGCACATCGGCGGGAGCCGCGTACGTCCAGGCGTCCGGCAGGGCCCGGGCCACTCTGGCCGGGTGGAAGACGTAGAAGCAGCTCGTCACGACGGACGGGGGAACCGCGCCGAGCGGTGCGGCGCGCAGCGCGAAGTAGCCCATCCAGAATCCGCGCATCCCGAGCGCGTCCGCCGTCCGGCGCACCTCCGGGGTGAAGTACACGAGATCGTGCACCGGTTCGTACCGTTCCCACAGGGCCCGCGCCATCGCGTCCGCCACCGTTGCCTCCCCGCCACTCAGGACCTACCGCATGCCGTCGACACCAGACTGCGTTATGACGGCAGTCATAACAAGGGTGTGCCCGCGCGGAAGCACGGGGGTCCGGCGGTCGACCACCCGCTGGCTGCTGTTGCCCGCAGGGACGGCTCCGCGGTTCTTCGGGTCGTAGGGGGCGGACCGACGAAGCGACCCTTCGGTGTGTGGGCGAGGGCGGGGCATGCGGCACTCGACCGGCCGAGGGCCGCGCGGCGCGCCGGGTGATTCGCCCGGACGAGGGGCCGTGCAGACCGGATCGCTGGGACATACGGGTGGCGCGATGACCCGGCTGGGTGGCTCGGATGGTGGGAGCTTGCGCACTCGCTGACGGTGGTTCATGTCGAGGCCGGGTCTGTCCAGCTGATGAGGATTCCGCTGCCCGGCCACGGCGGAAGGACATAGCTATGCGTTCTGCCCGCATGCTTCTGGCCACGGCGGCAGCGACCGCCGCACTGACCTTCGGCGCGCCCAGTGCCGCCTTCGCCGTTCCCGCGGGTGACGACGGAGGCCGAGACGACTCCTCTTACAGCCAGGACCACGACCGGGGTTCCGACGAGAACCACGGCCGCGACGACGACTCCGGCCGCGACCACGACAATGATCACGGCGACAGCCACGGCAGGGGCCGTGGACACGGCGAGCCGCGCGGTGGAATGCACACGGGTGGCGGAGCGCTGGCCGCGGTGCGAGGTGACGGCCACGGTGACGACCGGGGCGACGACGAGCACGGTCAGCAAGAGGGCCGTGACGACGACCACGGCGGGGGCGAGGAGCACGGTGGGGGTGACGAGCACGGTGGGGGTGACGAGCACGGCGGCGACGAGCACGGTGGGGGCGATCACGACAAGGGCCGCGGCGGGCACGACAAGGGCCGCGGGCCGCATGGCGGCGTGCACACGGGTGGCGGTGCGCTCGCCACTCTGCGCGGTGACGACTGGGGCTCGGGTCACGAGGACGGCGGCCGGGACGGCGGTCGTGAAGGCGGCCGGGACGGGGGCCGTGAAGGTGGGCGTGAAGGTGGGGGCGAGGGTGGCCGCGACCACGACGAGCGCGGCGACCACGAGAGGCCGCACGGTGGCATGCACACCGGTGGCGGCGCGCTCGCCACGCCGGGCGTCACCGCGGGCGGCCTGGGCGTGCTGGCCGTAGGTGCCGGCGGAATGTACCTGCTGCGCCGCAAGAAGGCCGGCCAGCCGGCGTCCTGACCGCACGACTCGTTCCAGAGGCTGCGGCCGCCGCCGATGCCCCACCGTGTCGGCGGCCCGCACCCGCTGGCCCTCCCCGACGGCTGCGCGCACATCGGTTTCCCATGCGCAGGCGCCCCTGTACGTCCCTCCCCGTGCGCCGGGAGATGTTCCGGCGCCCTTGTCCAGATCCCCGTGCTGCCGTGCCCGAGTGAGGTGGTGTCCGATGGCAGCAGATCCCTCCTCCCCGACCTCCGCGGAATCGCGGGCGGACGGGCGGAGTTCCGGCCGTGGCGGGCGGCGGCTGACGCTGTGGGGCGTGGCGATCGTCGTCCTCGCCGTCAGCCTGTTCGGCGGCCACCACACCTCGGACGGCTCCGCGCAGGCGTCCCGTGCCGCGGGCTCGAGCGCCGCCGCCCAGGCCGATCCGCAACAGACGGACCCGCTGAAGTCCGACCCGAAGCAGATCGAACCGCAGCGCACGGATCCGCAGCAGGCCGACCCGCACCAGGACGACACGGAGCTGCCCCGATCCACACCGACCCGTCTGCTCATTCCGAAGATCGCCGTGGACGCCCCCTTCACCACCCTGAACATCGGCGCCTCGGGACAGCTCGAGCCGCCACCGGCGGGGGACACCAACCTCGTCGGCTGGTACGCCAAGGGCGCCTCCCCCGGCGAGAAGGGCACCGCGATCATCGCAGGGCACGTCGACACGAAGACCTCCGCGGCCGTCTTCGCCAACCTGAACGAGCTGCAGCCCGGCGACCGCTTCACCGTGGAACGCGCCGACGGGCGCGACGCCGACTTCGTCGTGGACGACAAGGAGACCTTCGCCAAGGACGCCTTCCCCAGCGAGCGGGTCTACGCCGACGCCGAGCGCCCCGAGGTGCGGCTGATCACCTGTGCGGGGGAGTACGACCACGACGCGAAGGACTACACCGACAATCTCGTCGTCTTCGGCCACCTCGTGTGAGCCCGCACCGTGCGGATCAGGCGGTGCCGTCCCCGAAGGGGCCGCCCGGCGCGAACGCCAGCGCCGCGAACCGTTCGCCGATCCGGCGGTGCGCGGCGGCGTCCGGGTGCAGGCCGTCCGGCAGCGGCAGTTCACCGAAGTCGGCCTCGCCGTACAGCTCGCGGCCGTCCAGGTAGGACAGCCGCGGGTCCTCGGCCGACCGCTCGCGCACGATCCGGGCCAGCTCCTCCCGGACGACCTGCAGGGTGAGTTTTCCGCTCGCCTTCTCCGCCGGGTCCCCGGCGGCCCGGAACCGCAGCCGTCCCTCGCTCACGGTGGTGAAGTCCGGGAGACTGGGGCCCGGCGTGTCCTCATGGATGGGGCACAGGATCGGCGAGACGACGAGCAGCGGCGTGTCGGGGTGCCCGTCGCGGATGGTGTCGAGGAAGCCGTGGACGGCGGGACCGAATGCCCGCAGCCGCATCAGATCGGCGTTGACCACGTTGATGCCGAGCTTGACGCTGATCAGGTCGGCCGGGGTGTCGCGCAGGGCGCGAGCGGTGAACGGGTCGAGCAGGGCGCTGCCGCTCAGCCCCAGATTGATCAGGTCCACCCCGCCGAGGGACGCGGCGAGCGCCGGCCAGGTGGTGGTCGGGCTCGCGGCGTCCGAGCCGTGGCTGATGGAACTGCCGTGATGCAGCCAGATCTTGCGCCCCTGATCCGGTACGGCCTCGAGGGGAGCGTCGGTGCGCAGGGCGACGAGTTCCGTCGTCTCGTCGTGCGGCAGCCAGATCTCCACGACCTTCTCGGTGCCGGGCAGCCCGGAGAACCGCACGGTGCCGACCGGGCCCGGCCGGTGCTCGGTCGTGCCGGTGGTCATGTCGATGGTGAGAGTGCTGCCGCCGGTGACCCGGCCGCTGCCCGCCGGACGTCCGTCGACGAGCACCTCGTACACGCCGTCCGGGCGCGGCGGTGCGCCGACGTAGACCCGCTTGGTCGGCAGGGTGTCCAGCTCGACGGTGGTCGCACGCGTGCGGAAGACCAGCCGTACACCCGAGGGCTGGGACTCCGCCATGGCCAGCTGGGGATCGGCGCACTGCGCGCGGGCGCGGGCGGGCAGCCGGTGCGGCAGCAGTCCGTGGGCGGTGCGTTCCAGATCGAGGGCGCCGCGGACGAGTTCGGCGGTGAGCGGGGTGGTGTGCATGGTGTCGGCCTGTGTCTCCGGGGTCATGGGGTGGGCCAGTTGCGCAGCAGGGAGTCGAGGGCCTGAAGGATCCGGTTCCAGGACTCCTCCGAGTCGGGGGTGCTGTGGCTGAATCCGCCGGCCGTCTCCAGGGCGACGAAGCCGTGGAAGACGCTGCCGAGGAGCCGGACCGCGTGGGTCTGGTCGGGCTCGGCCAGGTCGTAGCCGCGCAGGATCGCCCGGGTCATCTGCGCGTGCCGGCCCCCCGCGCTCGCGGCCGCCGCCTCGGGATCCAGCGGGTGTCGGGCCGCCGTATAGCGGCCGGGGTGTGCGCGGGCGTAGTCGCGGTACACGTCGGCGAACGCGACGAGGGCGTCCTTGCCGGCCCGGCCGGCGAGCGCGTCGGCGGCGCGGTCGGCCAGTTCCTCCAGGGCGAGCAGTGCGATCCGGGTCTTGAGGTCCTGGGAGTTCTTCAGGTGCGAGTACAGACTCGCGACCTTGACGTCGAACCGCCGGGCCAGCGCGGACACGGTCACCTGGTCGAAGCCGACCTCGTCGGCGAGTTCCGCACCCGCGTGGACGAGGCGCTCGGTGGTCAGCCCGGCGCGCACCATGACGTCTCTCCCTCCTGCCGTAAGAGATTATGGAGCTTCCTAAAGGCTTTAGGCAAATGGGGGAGTGGTGAAGGGATCAGCCGCCCGTCGACTCCCGCCTGTCGACTCGCGGATCAGCAGGGAGAACGGGCCGACGAACTCCTCCCGAGCCACCGGCGGACCCGCACTCCCGAGCCGCGCAACGAGCAGGGCGACGGTCCGCCTCGCCATCAGGTCGTGATCCGGATCCACCGTGGACAGCGAGGGGGACGAGAAACGCGCTCTCGTCGACGTTGTCGAAGCCGATCACCTTGACCCGCTCGGGCACCCGCACCCCCGCGTCCGCGAGACCGCGCAGCACGCCCATGGCCACGGTGTCCGTCACACAGAACACACCGTCGAATTCCAGCCCGTCCGCGACCATCGACCGCGCCTGCCGGGCCCCGCCGCCATGGTGAGCGCGGGCACGCTCCGCACCAGCTCCGGGTCCCCGGGCAGACCGGCCGCGGCCACCGCCTGCCGGTAGCCGCTGTGCCGCGGGCTCGACACGTCGACCTCGTCCCGCAGTTCCCCGCACACGACGGCCACGCGCCGGCAGCCCCGCTCGATCAGATGCCCGGTGGCGGCCGCCGACGCCTCGACGTCGGGCATGGCGACATGGTCCACGGGCCCACCGAAGATCCGCTCGCCGAGGATCACCACCGGGTGGTCCACCCTGAGCGCCTCCACGTCGGCCGGGCCCATGCCGACGGTGCTCAGGATCAGCCCGTCGCAGAGCCGTTTGCGGGACTGGGGCAGCGCCGCCAGCTCGTTCTCCCGGCGGGCCTCGGTCTGCTCGATGCTCACCCGCAGCCCGTGCCGGCCCGCCGCGGCGATGACGGCCCCGGCCAGCCGGCCGTAGTACGGGCGGTTCACCTCGGGCACCGCGAGCCTGATGGTGCCGGTGCGGCCCTTGCGGAGGTTGCGGGCCGCCACGTTGACCCGGTAGTCGAGCCGGGCCATCGCCGCGAGGACGCGCTCGCGGGTGGCGGGCCGGACGTGGGGACGGTCGTTGATGACGTGGGAGACCGTCATGGCCGACACGCCGGCCGCCTTCGCCACGTCCTGGATCGTCGCCACGCTCACTCCTGACCGGTGTCCTGCGCGGAACGCCGCCGGTGCCCGCCCGTCAGCCGTCCTGCGCCAGACGACAGAGCGCGCCGCCATGCGCGGGCAGGTCCACCGCCAGGTGCCGGCCGTCGTGCGCCACCGCGGTGCGGGTCCACAGCTCCCGGACGCGATCGGCCGGGCGGGCACCGATCGAGCCGAGCGGCACCTCGTACCGCCGGGGCCGGTCGGCCAGGGAGAACACGGCGGCGTACCGGGTACGGCCGTCGGTGTCGCGGGCGGTCCACAGCACCAGGTCGCCCTCGCGCAGCACCTCGCGGTTGCCGGTACTGTGCATGAGGACGGCCAACGCCTCGTCGTTGGTGAGGAGTTCGACGGTCTCCGGCGGGCTGGTCGGCAGGTCGCCGCCCATCATCAGCGGGGAACGGGAGACCAGCCACAGGGTGAGCAGACTGATCTGCTCGGGCCGGGTGAGCCGGGACAGCCGGTCCTCGCCGCGTTCGGCACGGATGCCGATGCGGCCGAGCGGCAGCATGTCGGCGTCCGCCCAGCCGCCCCGGCCCTGCCAAGGCGCCCATCGCGCCATCCGGGCGAACTGGGCCTCGACGTCCTCCCACCGGTCCCACAGGTCGTCGCAGACCCGCCACATCGTGGCGTGCTCGCGCAGGTGGTCCAGCCGGGCCAGGGACACGTCGGTGCCGGGGGACAGGCTCAGCTCGATCGGCCGGCCGCAGCGCTCGACCGCCCGTGCGTAGGCGGCGATCTCCCGCTCGTGGTACGGGAAGAGCATGTCGTCGGCCTTCACGAAGTCCACGCCCCACGCCGCGAATTGGGCGACCTGGGAGTCGTAGTAGGCCTGGGCGCCCGGGTGGTCGTGGTCCAGGCCGAAGTTGTCGGAGTTCCAGGGGCACACCGAACCGGTGTCCGCGATCTCGTCGGCGGTGAACTCCGTCCCGAGGACCGGGAGCCGGGCGGCGACGGCGCGGCGCGGGACACCCCGCATGATGTGCAGGCCGAAGCGCAGCCCCAGGTCGTGCACCCGCCGGGCCAGCGGGGCGAAGCCGGCCCCGCCGGCGGCCGAAGGAAACCGGTTCGGCGCCGGGAGCTGGCGGCCGTACGCGTCCAGGACCAGCGGCGCGTCCGCGTTGTAGCCGTGGGCGCGGGCCGTCGGCTCGTACCACTGGATGTCCACCACCACCGTGTCCCAGCCGTGGGCGAGCAGGTGGCCGGCCATGAAGCGCGCGTTGCCGAGCACCTCGTCCTCGGTGACGGTCGTGCCGTAGCAGTCCCAGCTGTTCCAGCCCATCGGGGGACGCAGCCGCCGGTCCGGAAGGGGCCGGTCCACCATCGCCATCGCTCAGTCCGCCACGGTCATGGGCGCCTGGACGGTCACGAAGGAGTGCGGGGGCAGGGTCAGCTCGAGCCCCCGGTCCGTGACCCGAACGCCGTCGCCGTCGGCCTGGTGCTGGACGCGTGGGGCCATACGGGGTCGCCGTGCGCGCGGTCCGAGGCCGTCCCTCCAGTGGTACTCGTCGGCGGAACAGCCGCCGGGCCGGCGCAGGTTGGGGATGATCGCGGTGGCGGTGGGCACGGACGTACTCCGATCCGAGATCGTTTGTATCGATAAAAGTGGCATCGCCGCAGAGGCGGGTCAAGAGGGCGGCCAGGGGGCGGTCAGGGGGTGCCGTGGGCCGAAATCGGTTCGCAGACGGCAGGAACCGGGACCTACCCTGCCGGGCATGGCAAAGGCACCCGTTCTCACCCCCCGGGCGGAAGACTTCCCGCGCTGGTACCAGGAGCTGATCACCAAGGCGGAGCTGGCCGACAACGGCCCGGTGCGGGGCACCATGGTCATCCGACCGTACGGGTACGGCCTGTGGGAGCGGATGCAGCAGGACATGGACGCCCGGATCAAGGCAACCGGCACCCGGAACGCCTACTTCCCGCTGTTCATCCCGGAGTCCTATCTGACGAGGGAGGCCGAGCACGTCGAGGGCTTCGCGCCCGAGCTCGCGGTCGTCACCCATGCGGGTGGCAAGGAGCTGGAGGAGCCCGTCGTGGTCCGCCCCACCTCCGAGACGATCGTCAACGAGTACTTCGCCAAGTGGGTGCAGAGCTACCGCGATCTGCCCCTGCTCATCAACCAGTGGGCCAACGTGGTGCGCTGGGAGCTGCGCCCGCGCCTGTTCCTGCGCACGACCGAGTTCCTGTGGCAGGAGGGGCACACCGCGCACGCCACGTACGAGGAGGCGCGCGCCTTCGCGGCACACGTGCAGAGCGAGGTCTACGGCGCGTTCCTGCGTGACGTCCTCGCGATGGACTTCGTGTCCGGACGCAAGACGGCCGGGGAACGCTTCGCCGGGGCGGTCAACACGCTCACGCTGGAGAGCATGATGGGCGACGGCAAGGCCCTCCAGATGGTCACCAGCCATGAACTGGGCCAGAACTTCGCCCGGGCCTTCCGCACACGGTTCGTGACGCGGGACGGCCGGCAGGACTACGTGTGGCAGACCTCCTGGGGCTCCACCACCCGCATGGTCGGCGCGCTGGTGATGGCGCACGGCGACGACGCCGGGCTGCGCGTCCCGCCCCGGCTGGCCCCCGTCCAGGCCGTGGTCCTCGCCGTCAAGGGCGACGAGGAGGTGCTCTCGGGCGTCCGCGCGATCGGCGACCGGCTGAGGGAGGCGGGCGTACGCGTCCACGTGGACGACCGCACGGACGTGCCGTTCGGCCGGCGCGCCGTCGACTGGGAGCTCAAGGGCGTGCCGGTACGGATCGAGGTGGGGCCCCGCGATCTGGCACACGGCACCGCCGTGCTGGTCCGCCGCATCCCCGGCACCAAGGAGCCGGTCGCGGCCGAGGCGCTGTCCGCACTCCTGCCCGGGGCGCTGGAGGACGACCAGGCGCTGCTGCTGGAACAGTCCCGCCGGCGCCGCGAGGACCGCACGGCCGACGCGAGCACGATCGAGGGGGCCGCGGAGGCCGCCACCACCGGCTGGGCCCGCATCCCCTGGGCCGCGCTGGGCCCGGACGGCGAGTCCCGGCTCGCCGAGCGGGGCCTGTCCGTACGGTGCCTGGTCGCCGTGGACGGTTCGGTGCCGGAGAGCGAGGACCAGCCGGGAAACGTGGCGGTGGTGGCGCGGGCCTACTGACAGGAGCGGGGCGCCCGCGGACGGGTGCGGCGCGCAACGCCCTGCGGTACGGGACGCGGGGACGCGCGCTCCTCCGCCCGAGTGGTGCCCGGCTGTCACCTGTGGCCGGCCGGTGAAGGCGCCCGTACCCGTATCCCTGCCTGTAGCGACGGGGCCGCCGACCCCCGTTGGGAGGCGGCGTCCGCGCATACCCACTTTTTTGTGCGTACTTGGCAGCCCGCGCCCGGTCGGGAGAGGCTGTTTCGAGGTCAGGGGCGGGGCGGAAGGACGGGAGGAGGTGTAGTGGTGGTGTGTCGGGACGCCGTTGCGCGGTCGCGGAGTCGCTCCAGGCGGCGGTGTCCCCAGTCGGACACGGGGCCGAGGGCGTCGGACAGGTCTCGGCCGAAACCGGTCAGCGTGTACACGGTCTTCGGCGGCAGCACGTCGTACACCTCCCGGTGCACCAGGCCGTCCTCCTCCATCTCGCGCAGCGCCTGAGTCAGCACCTTCTCGCTCAACCCGGGCAGTCGGCGGCGCAGTTCGGCGGGCCGGTGCGGGCCGGACTCCAGCAGCCACAGCAGGGACGTCTTCCACTTGCCGTCGATCACGGCGATCGCGGCGGTCACGCCACAGACGTCCGGATCCTGGGCGCGGCTGCGTGTCATCGGCGACCTCATTCTGTTCCCCGTTTTCGGCCGTCGGGCCGTTTTCCTTTGCGCTTACAGGAGTTGAAACATGTCCACGTCCACGACTCTTCCCGCCGTCACCGTGCTCGGTCTCGGCCCGATGGGCCGCTCGCTGGCCGGAGCCTTCCTGCGGGCGGGGCTGCGGACCACGGTCTGGAACCGCACACCGGGCAAGGACCGGGAGCTGATCGAACAGGGGGCGGCCGGCGCCGGATCGGCCGAGGAGGCCGTGGCGGCCGGCGACCTGACCGTGGTCTGCGTGGTCGACTACGACGCGGTCGACGCCCTTCTGCGGCCCGAGCCCGTCACCGAGGTGCTCAAGGGCCGTACGGTCGTGAACCTGACCGCCGACACCCCGGGCCGGGCCCGCGAGACGGCGCACTGGGCGGCCGACCACGCCATCCGCTACCTGGACGGCGCGATCATGACCCCCGCCCCCAGCATCGGCACACCCCAGGCGGTCATCCTGCACAGCGGACCGCGGGACCTGTACGAGGAGCACCGGCCCGTGCTGGAGGCACTGGGTGGCACACACACCCACCTCGGCGAGGAGATCGGACGCGCCGCCACCTTCGACATCGCCCTGCTCGACCTCTTCTGGACGGCGATGGCCGGCTACGCCCACGCCGTGGCCATCGCCCGGGCCGAGGGCGTCACGGCCGGTGAGCTCGCGCCCTTCGCGCAGGGCATCGGCGCCGTCCTGCCGCCGCTCTTCGCCGAGTTCGCGCAGGACGCCGACGAAGGCTCCTACTCCGGGGCCATCAACCCGCTCACCTCCGCCGCTTCGACCATGGCCCATGTCGTCGCCGTCTCCGATGCCCATGGCATCGACGCGAGCGTGATGCGCGCCGTGGAAGGTCTGGCCCGGCGCACCATCGGACTCGGCCACGGCACGGACGGTTTCATCCGGGTCGCGGAGGTGCTGGGCCGGCACTGAGGTGGTCTGGGCCGGTGGGGATTCAGGGGGGTGAGGCGGACAGGGCCTGGTCGGGTGCGCAGGGACGGTCGCGACGGTCGGGACGGTCGGCGCGGAGTGGCCCAGCCCGCCACGCTGCCTGCCGCCCCGCACCCGCCCGGCATGGACGGCTGTCCCCAGGACGACGCACGGGAGCCGCCCGGCCGGAAACCCGGCTGCCCCAGGTCGGCGGACCTGCGACTTGTGCGGGGCGCGGCGCAGTGCGACGCTTCGGTCCGCCGGTCGCGACCACGGCCGGCCATGGCTGTGAGCACTGGTTTTCCCGGGCGAGGCGGAAGGATCTCCCTGGGCCGGAGACGGGGAGTGGCGCGATGGAGCTGGAGCTGCGGCACCTGCGGGTGCTGTGCGCGATCGCCGACGCCGGCAGCGTGGGCCGGGCCGCGACACAGCTCGGCTACTCGCAGCCCGCCGTGAGCACCCAGCTGCGGCGCATCGAGCGGCACCTCGGCGAGCCGCTGTTCGAGCGCGGCACGAGCGGAGTGCGGCCCACCCGCTACGGCGCGGAGGTCGTCGCCCAGGCCCGTGACGTGCTGACCCGCGCCGACGCCATCGGCCATCGCCGGGCCGCGTCGCGGGCCCGCCGTACCCTGCGCGTGGCGGCGACGAACTCGCCCATGCTGTCCGGGACGGTCTCCCGCGTTCGCACCCGGCTGCCGGAGGTGTCCCTCGCCGTCACCAGCGTCTACGCCTCCTCCCGGATCGTGGAACTGCTGGAGGAGGGCGCGGTGGACGCGGCCATCGCCGCCGACTATCCGGGCATGGAGCTGCGCCACTCGGGCGCGGTGCGGCACCGCGGGATCGTCACCGAGCCGACGTTCGTGGCCCTGCCCTCCCGGCACCGGCTGCGCCAGTGCGCCCAGGTCCAGCTCGCCGACCTGGCCGAGGACGCGTGGTTCGTGACGCCGGACGACGGTGCCGGCTGGCCGGGGGTGTTCTACGACGCCTGTGCGGCGGCCGGGTTCACACCGGTCACCGTGCACGAGTTCCTCGGTGACCAGAGCCAGCTGCAGAGCATGATCGCCGACGGCCTCGGGGTGTCCCTCGTACAGCCGACGCTGCGGCCGATCCCGCATGTCGTGGTCAAGCCCTTGGCCGGCTCCCCGCTGTGGTGCCGCTATGTGCTGGCCTGGCGGCCCGACACCGTCACCGGCGAGGCCGTGGAGGCACTGTCCCAGTCCGCCCACGCCGCCTACCGCGACCTGGTCGCGCAGGCACCCCATCTGCGCGCGTGGGCCTCGCACACCTGGAGCGGCACCGGGGCGTAGCGGCCGGTCAAAGGCACCCCGCGATGTTATGCGCCGACAGTGTCATGTGCTATGTCACACGGCATTGTTGGGGCGGGTGCCCCGCTGAGACAGTGCCTCACACGCCTCAACACCCCACCGAGGCGCATCCCTTCGTGGAGGAATCCAGATGCGCTATCGCTTCGCGCTGCCCAGACGCATGCCCGGCCGCGGCCACCCCCGTACGGCCGCAGGCGTGGCCGGCGCCGCGGTCGTCTGCGTGACCGTGGCCGGACTGCTGTCCACGCCGGTGTCGGCGGCCCCGCAGCAGCCGCACACCCGCGCCGCCACCGCGTCCCGGCAGCACGCGCCCGAGCCGTCGCCGGCCGGCGCGACCACCGCCGTCACCGAGCGGCCCGCGACCCAGGCCCGGCGGCTCAGCCCTGACCGGCTCCCACCTCTGCAGCCCCTCTCGCCCCGTCCGGCCCGAAGGGCGGCCACGGCGGCCTCCTGCACCCCGGCCGACTTCGGCAGCCGCAGCGGCTCCGCCCTCGTCGCCCTCGTGAAGGCCTCGTCCACCGACTGCGTCAACACGCTCTTTTCGGTGACCGGCAAGGACGCGCACGACGTCTTCCGCGAGGCCCAGATGCTCAGCGTCGCGGCCGCCTACAGCCGCACTGCCAAGCTGTACCGCGGCGACGACTCCGGTGGCCTGGAACAGCTGGTCCTCTTCCTGCGGGCCGGCTACTACGTGCAGTTCAACCACTCCGCGGACGTCGGCCCGTACACCTCCCGCCTCACCACGGCCGTCACGTCCGGCCTGGACGCCTTCTTCGCCCGGTCCCACTCGCGCGACGTGACGGCGGTCAACGGCGACATCCTCGGCGAGAGCGTCGTCCTCACCGACAGCGCCGACCAGCAGGGCCGCTATCTCCCCGTCTACCGGCGGCTGCTGAACGACTACGACAGCTCGTACGACTCCGTGGACAGCATGGTCAGGGCCGTCAACGACGTCTACACGCCGCTGTGGCGCGGCAACTGGAACCCCGACTACGTCAAGGCGGTCGAGGCCCACCCGGCCATCATCGACACCCTGCACGACTTCGCGCTCGCCAACACCGACCTGCTCGGCACCGATCAGGCCTTCCTGGACTCCAACGCCGGGATGAACCTGGCCCGTTACGTCGAGCACCCCGAACTGCAGGACACGGTCCGCCCGTTGACCAGGGAGCTGCTGGACGAGACCGCGATGACCGGCCCCACGGCCGGGCTCTGGGTCGCCGTGGCCACCCAGGCGAACGCCTACGACAGCGCCGACTGCGCCTACTACGACGTCTGCGACCTGCCCGCCAAGCTGACCAGGGCCGTCCTGCCGGTCGGCCGCCAGTGCGACGCGAACGTCTCCGTCCTCGCCCAGTCGCTCACCGCCGCAGACCTCGACGCCGCCTGCGCCAGCGTGCTGGACCAGAGCGCGTACTTCCGCGGTCTGGTCAAGGCCGACGGAGCGATACCCGGCCAGTACGTGTCCACGATCCGGCTCGTGGTCTTCGCCAGCCGCGCCGACTACCAGACCTACGCCGGCCCGATCTACGGCATCAGTACCGACAACGGCGGCATGACCCTGGACGGCGACCCGTCCGACCCGGCCAACCACGTCACGTCGATCATGTACCAGAAGCCCTCCGACGACGGTTTCCCCGCCCGCATCTGGAACCTCAACCACGAGTACACGCACTTCCTCGACGGTCGCGACGACATGAAGGGCGACTTCGCCCAGGAGACGACCGTGCCGGACGTGTGGTGGATCGAGGGCATCGCCGAGTACGTGTCCTACAGCTACCGGGGCATCGCCGACGACCAGGCGATCCAGGAGGCGGGCAGGCACACCTACAAGCTGAGCACGCTGTTCGAGAACACCTACGACAACAGCGACGTGATCCGCACCTACCCGTGGGGCTATCTCGCCGTGCGCTACATGGCCGAACAGCACCCCGACGACATCCAGCGCATGCTGGCCCGCTTCCGCGTCGGTGACTACGCCGGCGGATACGCCGTCTATCACGACGGCATCGGCACCCGCTACGACGCCGACTTCGACCAGTGGCTCACCGCGTGTGCCGCGGGCGCCTGCGCCAGGCCCGCCAAGGCCTGACCGCACGCGCCCCAGCAGGACGGCCGCCGACCGGAACCCCGGTCGGCGGCCGTACGCGTGCCGGCGAGAGGGATCAGACCGCCGTCGCGGGGTACGTGGGGTACTCCACGCCCGAGACGTGCTGGACGACCCGGACGACCTGGCAGGAGTAGCCGAACTCGTTGTCGTACCAGAGGTAGAGGATCGCGTTGTCGCCGTCGACCTTCAGGGCGCCGGCGTCCACGATCGAGGCGTGGCGCGAGCCGATGAAGTCGCTGGAGACCGCGTCGGGCGCCGTGATGAAGTCGATCTGGCGCTTGAGCGGCGAGGTCAGGGAGACCTCGCGCAGGTAGTCGTGGACCTCCTCACGGGTGGTCTCGCGGGCCAGCTGCAGGTTGAGAATTGCGATAGAAACGTCCGGCACGGGGACGCGGATCGAGCTGCCGCTGATCTTCGCCTTGAGGTCCGGCAGCGCCTTGGCGACGGCGGAGGCGGCACCGGTCTCGGTGATCACCATGTTGAGCGGCGCGGAGCGGCCACGGCGCTCGGACTTGTGGTAATTGTCCAGCAGGTTCTGGTCGTTGGTGAACGAGTGGACGGTCTCCACGTGGCCGCGCAGCACGCCGTACTCGTCGTCCATCGCCTTCAGCGGCGGGACGATGGCGTTGGTGGTGCAGGAGGCGCACGACAGGATCTGCTCGTCCGGCTTGATGGTGTCGTGGTTGACCCCGTGCACGATGTTGGGCACGTCGCCCTTGCCCGGCGCGGTCAGCACGACCTTCTCGATGCCGGGGCGCAGGTGCTTGGACAGGCCCTCGCGGTCGCGCCACTTGCCGGTGTTGTCGATGAGGATGGCGTCCCGGATGCCGTACTCCGTGTAGTCCACGGCCGACGGGTCGTCGGCGTAGATCACCTTGATGGCGTTGCCGTTGGCGACGATCGTGCTGGTGTCCTCGTCGACGGTGATCGTGCCCTGGAACTGGCCGTGGATGGAGTCGCGGCGCAGCAGCGAGGCGCGCTTGACGATGTCCTGGGCGCCGCCGCCGCGCACCACGATGGCGCGCAGGCGCAGGCCGTTGCCGGAGCCGGACTTCTCGATCAGCAGGCGGGCGACCAGCCGGCCGATGCGGCCGAAGCCGTACAGGACGACGTCGCGCGGCTCACGGCGCTCGATCTTGTTGGCGCCGGTGGCGCCGGCGACGGCCTCGGCGGTGAACTCCGCCACGCTCAGACCGCGGTCGTCGGCCTTGTAGGTGGTGGCCAGCATGCCGAGGTCGATCTGGGAGGGCCCGAGGTCGAGGGTGGTCAGGGCCTCGAGGAACGGCATGGTCTCGGTGACCGACAGCTCCGCGCCGTCGATCTGCCGGGCGAAGCGGTGGGACTTGAGGATGCTGACCACCGACTTGTTCACCAAGGAGCGGCTGTGCAGCAGGACGGTCACGTCCCGCTCGCGGTGCAGCTTCCCGATGAGCGGGATCATCGACTCCGCGATCTCCTCGCGGATCTTCCAGTTGGTGAACGAGTCGTCGTTGACAGTCACGGATCCATCTTTCGAGCTAGGGAGCGCTCATATGCTAACCACACCTCTCAAGTGCTCCTTCGGGGGGTGCCAAGTAAGGGATTTGTACCCATTCCTTGACCGATTCCTGAATCAGGGTGGAAGAGTGTAAGAAACCCGGGTCGCAGTTTGCCCGTCTTACCTGGCGTGCCCAAGGTCAAGAGAGTGAGCACCTCCTCAGTACCGCGGCCCGAGTCGGCCGCCCCGTCCCGGCCCCTGCGTCCCCCGACCCTGCCCCGGATCGCCCGGCGTGGCATCCCCGAGGGGGCGCTCCCGGCCCTCGCCCTGTTCGCGGCCGTGCGGGTCGCCGGGATCATCCTGGTGATCGTCACGAACGCGGTCCGGGGGCATCCGCTGGTCAAGAGCCTCGCCCACTCCTGGGACTCCCGCTGGTACCTGCACATCGCCGCCCAGGGCTACGGCCACAAGATCTGGATCACCCCGCAGGGCGCCGTCCAGAGCGACTGGGCGTTCTTCCCGCTGTACCCGGGGCTGATCAGGGCGCTGACCACGGTCCTGCCCTTCACCCCCGGCCAGGCCGCGCTGCTCATCTCCTGGATCGCCGCGGGTGTCGCGGCGTACGGCGTGTACGTCATCGGGCACACCCTCTACGGGCGCGGGGTCGCGACCGCGCTGGTCGCCCTGTGGGCTGTCATGCCGCACTCCGTCGAGCTGACCATCGCCTACACCGAGTCGCTGTTCGCCGCCCTTGCCGTCTGGTCCCTGTACTGCGTCCTCAAGGGGCGCTGGGTGTGGGCCGGTGCGCTGGCCGCGCTGGCGGGCCTGTCCCGGCCCAGCGGCTTCGCGGTGGCGGGGGCGGTCTGCATCGCGGCCGCGTACGAGGTCGTGCGGCAGCGCGGCCGAGCCCCGGCGGGCGTGTGGGCCGGCGCCATGCTGGCCCCGCTGGGCTGGCTCGGCTATGTGCTCTGGGTGGGCAGCCGGACGGGAGACCTCCTCGGCGGCTACTTCAAGGTGCAGAGCGCCTGGGACTCCCGCTTCGACTTCGGTGTCGGCTCGGCACGCTTCACGAAGGCCCTGCTGCTGCACGGGGGCGGTGCCGTCTACCCGGCGGCCCTGGTGATCGTGGCGGCCGGTGTGCTGCTGTTCGCGCTGCTGTGCCTGGAGCGCGCCCCGCTCGCCCTGGTGGTCTTCGCCGGGATCCTGGTCCTGCTCGTGGTCGGCGGCTCCGGCTCCTTCTCCTCCAAGCCGCGGTTCCTGCTGCCCGCCTTCCCGCTGCTCATCCCCATGGCCCGGGCGCTGACCCGGACGTGGCGGGTCCGGCCGGCCCACGCCGTGGTCGTCTACGGCGGCCTCACCGTCATGTCCCTGCTGTTCGGCGCCTTCGTGACGGTGGTGGCCCACTCCCCGCTGTGAGCCTCCGCCGGCTGGTGACGCGTGCTGCCGCTCCTGGTGCGAAGGCCGGGAATCGGGGTAGGCGGGGGGACGCCCGAGGAAAGGACCGTCATGACGACCTACGTGATCAGCGTCCCCGGCACCTTCACCGCTGACATCGGGGCGGACACCCGTACCCGTCTGGCCACGGCGCTCAGGCCCACCGATCCGCACGGCACCCGGATGGGCAGCGCCGAGGGTCTGGACGTGCTCAGCGTCAACGAGGACAACACCTTCACCCTCCGCCTGACCGTGGAGGCGGACACCGGCCCGCACGCCGAGCAGGAGGCCCACCGGCTCGCCGGCTCCGCCCTCCGGGACGCGGGACTGGACGAGCGCAGCGCATCGCTGGGATCCGCCGTCATCACCGGCATCGACTCCGAGGTGCGCTGACCGGGAGACTCCGAGATGCGCTGACCGGGAGCCGTACCGTGGCCGCTCGCGGGGTGCGATCATCCGATATAGGTAAAATCTAGACGTTTGCCGAGAATTCAGGCGGCTGGTCCTCGACGGCCACCGCCCCGTCGGAAGTGACCGATGCCCCGCAACCGCTCCACGGACGAAGGCGATGAGCTGCTGGCCAGACTCGGCTCGCTCACCGCCCAGGCACGAGAGCGCGCGGTGCTGCAGCGCACCCAGGTCGAGCTGGCCATCGCCCTGCAGCGCGGCATGCTGCCCCGTGACCTGCCCAGCGCACCGGGCCTGCACCTCGCCGTCCGCTACACGCCGGCCAACCTCGGCCTGAACGTGGGCGGTGACTGGTACGACGCGTTCACCCTGCCCGACGGGCGGATCGGGCTCGCCATCGGTGACGTCCAGGGGCACAACATCGAGGCCGCCGCCTTCATGGGCCAGGTACGGGCCGGGCTCCGCGCCCTCGCCTCCGTCACCGGCGAGCCGGGCGAACTCCTCGCCCGCACCAACGACCTGCTGCTGTCGCTGGGCAGCGACCTGTTCGCCACCTGCACCTTCATGCGCCTCGACCCGGCCAGCGGAGTGCTGGAGAGCGCACGGGCCGGCCACATCCCGTTCGTGTGGGCCACGGCCGACGGCAAGTCGGGCGTCGCCGACGACGAGGGCGGGCCGCCGCTCGGCATCGACAAGGGCATGGAGTTCCCGGTGAGCAGGCACCGGCTCACCACGGGCGGCGTGTTCGTGCTGCTCACCGACGGTGTGGTGGAGGGCCCCTCGCTCACCGTCGAGGACGGCCTCGAGCAGGTGGTCCGCCTCGCCGGCATCGCCGCCGTGGCGAGCCTGGAGGCCCATGCCCTGGCCGCCGCCGTGATCAAGTGCGCCGAGAGCGTCGGCCACGAGGACGACGCGGCCGTCCTCGTCGTGGGCCTCGACGGGCCCCCACCATGAGCACCGGTCCGGCCACGACGGCCGGGACACGGTACGCGGATCCGGCACCCACCGCCCCGGACGGCCCCGCGCAACGCCCGTTGATTCAGCCATAGGGCCGGACCGCACCGGCGCTCGCGTCGCCGACGCGGGGCCACCGGTGTGAGATGGCTGCTGTGGTGGGTATCGACGATCTGCGCCGGCCCGGCCGCTACGCCGTCGAGGTACTGGCCGTCGCGGCCTGTTACTACGCCGCGGCCCGGCTCGGACTCCTGCGCGAACTCTCCGTCGAGGGCGCCGTCGTCAGCCCCGTCTGGCCGCCGACCGGCGTCGCCGTCGCCGCCCTGCTGATCCTCGGCCTGGGCTGCTGGCCCGGCATCACGATCGGCGCCTTCTTCGCTGTGATGGCCATCAGCACCCCCGGCCCCGACGTGCTCGTCACCCTGGTCGGCCAGACCGGCGCCCCGGTGTGCGCGGCACTCCTGCTGCGCCGGGCCCGCTTCCACACCGATCTCGGCCGGCTCAGGGACGGTGTCGCCCTGGTGTTCCTGGCCGCGCTGACCGCCATGCTGATCAGCTCGACCATCGGCGTCGGCCTCCTCGTCCTCCTGGACAAGCTGAACCCGGACAGCTTCTGGCCCGTCTGGCTGGCCTGGTGGGTGGGCGATGTCATGGGGGTGCTGCTCGTCACCCCGCTGCTGCTGTTGCTCCACCGCGCGTGCTGGCCGCCGCCCCTGGGCCGCTGGCGGGAGGCGACCGCGCTGGCCGTCGTCACCTGCGCTGTCGTGCCCGTGGCCATCTACAGCACGATCAGCGTGCTCTACCTCGTCTACCCATTGCTCATCTGGGCCGCCCTGCGTTTCCAGCTGGTGGGCAGCGTGCTGTGCGCCCTGCTGACGTCCGTGCTGGCCACGGTCGCGGCGACGGACCGTGCCGGGGCCTTCGAGGGGCTGAGCCGGATCGAGATCATGGCGAAGCTCCAGGCGTTCAACGGCGCGATGGCCCTGACCGCGCTCCTGCTGTCCGCCCTGATCACCGAGCAGCGCAACACCCGCAGCTCGGTGGAGAGGGCCTGCCAGGAACTGGTCGAGGTCCTGGAACACCTGACCGCGGGCGAGGCCCCACCGCCCCGGGAACAGCCGCACACCGAGGACACCCATGGCACGGACGACCGGCCCTGGCCGACCGCACCCCCGTGATGGCGTCCCGTGTCACCGGCCGGACCGGTTCACCGGACCCTCGTCGTCCCCGCCCGGCTCGGCGGAGCCCTTGCGCGACCTGACGTCCCGGGGAGTGGGAGTCGGCGGGTGCGCGGTGCCGGTGGCGCCGGACTGGCCGCCGCCGGTCGTGCCGTAACCGCCCGGGATGCCCGGCGGCATGTCCGCGGCGGCCTCTGCCTCGCTCACATGACGCCGCGCCCTGACCCCGGCCCGGCGCTCCTGATAGGGGTAGTCGAACGGCTCGGCCGAGGCGCGCTCGCGGTCCCTCTCGCGCTGCCGGCGTGCGGCCCGCTCGGCGGCCGACGCGCTCTCGTCCTGCCGGCCGCGGTCCTCGCCGTGCGGACGGCCTTTGTCGTGCATGTGGTCCTTGTCCTTCATGCGGCGCCGAGTACCCGGGCCGTGGCCCGCGCCAACACTCTCCCGGCGTGTCGAACGGCCGGTCCGGGGCACTGGGGGACGATGGGGGAGCCCGGGCGGGCCCGGGCCGGACCGGAGGGACAGGCGCGGCATGGAGCGGCGGACGGCGAACGCGGCGCAGCAGCGGACCGGGGCGGCCCGGCCCCTGGCCGGCCCTGCGGAAGGCTGCGAGAACACGGCCGCACGACCTTCACAGCCATGCGTACGGCCGACGGACCCCGCCGTGCGGTCCCCGGACGGCGCCGACGCCCGCCGCCGCATCCCGCGCACCGACGACCTGCTGCGCGATCCCCGGCTGTCGGCGGCGGTGGACCGGCTCGGTGCCGGTGTGGTGAAGGCCGCCGTGCGCGCGGCGCAGGAACGGGCCCGGAAGGGCGGCATCCCGCCCGAGCAGGTGCCGGAGACGGCCGTGGCCCTGCTGCCCGCCACCGCGAGCGGACTGCGCCCGGTCATCAACGCCACCGGCGTGCTGCTGCACACCAACCTCGGCCGGGCCCCGCTGTCGCCCGCCGCCCGGCAGGCCGTCCAGGAGGCCGCCGGACCCACGGACGTCGAACTGGACCTGGCGAGCGGGGTGCGCGCCCGCCGCGGCCGCTCCGCCCTCGCAGCCCTCCACGAGCGGGTGCCGTCCGCCGGGGCCGCGCACGTCGTCAACAACGGCGCCGCCGCCCTCGTGCTCGCCGCCACCGCCCTCGCGGCCGGCAAGGAGATCGTCGTCAGCCGGGGCGAGATGGTGGAGATCGGCGACGGCTTCCGGCTGCCCGACCTGCTGGTCACGACCGGTGCCCGGCTCCGCGAGGTGGGCACGACCAACCGCACCGCCCCGGCCGACTACGCGGCCGCGATCGGCCCCGGCACCGGGTTCGTGCTCAAGGTGCACCCGTCCAACTTCCGTGTCACCGGCTTCACCCGCTCCGCCGGGACCGCGGAACTCACCGGTCTGGGTGTGCCGGTCGTCGTCGACATCGGCTCCGGACTGCTCGCCCCGCATCCGGCGCTGCCCGAGGAACCCGACGCCGACACCGAACTCCGGGCGGGCGCCGCCCTCGTCACCGCCAGCGGCGACAAGCTCCTCGGCGGCCCCCAGTGCGGACTGCTGCTGGGCGAGAGGGACCTGGTCCGCGCCCTCGCCCGGCACCCGCTGGCCCGCGCCCTTCGCGTCGACAAGCTGACCCTCGCCGCCCTGGAGGCCACCCTCACCGGCCCGTCCACCCCGACCGCCCTCGCCCTCACCGCCGACCCGGACGGCCTGCGCGCCCGCGCCCACCGGCTCGCCGGCGGTCTCGCCGCCGACGGCATCGACGTACGGGCCGTCGACACCTGTGCCACCGTCGGCGGCGGAGGCGCCCCCGGAGTCACCCTGCCCAGCGCGGCACTCTCCCTGCCCGAACCGTACGCCGCCGCGCTGCGCACCGGCCCGGTCCCCGTGGTGGGCCGGCTGGAGGCGGGCCGCTGCCTGCTGGATCTGCGCGCGGTGCCCGAGCGGGACGACGAACGGCTGGCCGATGCCGTGCGCTCCGCCCGGCCGTCCGAGGAGCGGGGGACGTGATGAGGGTGCTCGCCACCGCCGGCCATGTCGACCACGGCAAGTCCGCCCTGGTACGGGCCCTCACCGGCATGGAACCCGACCGCTACGAGGAGGAGCGCCGCCGGGGGCTCACCCTTGACCTGGGCTTCGTGTGGACACGGCTCGGCCCGGACGGGGAGCACCTCGCCTTCGTCGACGTGCCGGGACACGAGCGCTTCGTGCCGACCATGCTGGCCGGGGTCGGACCGGTGCCCGCCGTGCTGTTCGTGGTCGCCGCCGACCAGGGCTGGCAGCAGCAGTCCGAGGAACACCTGGCCGTCCTCGACGCGCTCGGCGTCCGGCACGCCGTCCTCGCCGTGACCCGCAGCGACCTCGCCGACCCCGAAGCCGTACGCGCCCAGTCCCTGGACCGGCTGGCCCGCAGCTCCCTCGGCAAGGTCCCCGCGGTCGCGGTGAGCGCCGTCACCGGTGCGGGACTGGACGAACTGCGCGGTGAACTGGCGCGACTGGCGGGCGAGTTGACCGACCCCGACCCCGACGCCGACGTACGGCTGTGGCTCGACCGGGCCTTCTCGGTGCGCGGACACGGCACCGTGGTGACCGGCACCCTCGGCGCGGGCACCCTGCGCGTCGGCGACCGGCTGGTCACCGGGGACGGCTCCGCCGTGCTCCGGGTGCGCGCGCTGCAGACCCTGCACGAGGACCGTACGGCGGTCAGCGGGGTGGCCCGTGTGGCGGTCAATCTGCACGGCCGGGGCACCGACGGCCTGCGCCGGGGGCAGGTGCTGCTGACCCCGGACCGCTGGCTGCACAGCGACGTCCTCGACGTACGGATCACCGGCGAGCCGGCCGCTGACCTGCCCCGTCGCGTCACCCTGCACATCGGCACCGCCGCCGTGCCCGTCACCGTCCGCCCGCTCGGCGAGGACACCACCCGGCTGACCCTCGCCCGGGGCCTGCCGCTGCGGGTCGGCGACCGCGCGGTGCTGCGCGAACCGGGCGGCACCCGCATGCCCTGCGCGGCCACCGTCCTCGACGTACGGCCACCCCGGCTGACCCGGCGCGGCGCCGGCCGGGCCCGCGCCGCCGAACTCGCCGACCTGACCGGAATCCCCGACGGCGCCGCCGAACTGCGCCGCCGCAGACTGATCCGGCGCGCCGACCTGCTGGCCATGGGCGTCCCGGCTCCCACCGAACCCGTCACGGGCGACTGGCTTGCGGACGGCACCTACTGGATCGCCCTGAAGGAGCGGCTGGCCGGCGAGGTCGAGCGGTATGCGAGGGAACACCCGCTGGACCCGGGTCTGCCCGGCGAGGCGGCCCGCCGGCTGCTGGGCCTGCCCGACCGGGCCCTCGTCGACGCCCTGGCCGACGCCACGCCCCGACTCCGCAGCGGGCAAGGGCGGTTGTACGCCTCCGACGGCCGGCGCCCCGCCCTGCCCCCGCCCGTCCGAGCCGCCGTGGACGCCGTGCGCGAGGACCTCGCCGGTGCGCCCTTCTGTGCCCCCGAGGCCGGCCGGCTCGCCCAACTCGGCCTGGACCGCAGGGCGTTGGCCGCGGCCGTCACGGCCGGTGCGCTGCTGCGGATCGCCGACGGCATCGTGCTGCTGCCCGGCGCCGACACCGCGGCCGCCGCCGTGCTGCGCACCCTGCCCCAGCCCTTCACGGTTCAAGAGGCCCGGCGTGCGCTCGGCACCACCCGGCGGGTCGCCGTACCGCTGCTGGAGTTCCTGGACGCCCGGGGGCACACCGAGCGCGTCGACGACCGGCGCCGCCGCTGCCGCGCGGACGCGGTGAACGGAGGCGGACGGGAATCGAACCCGCCGGCCCGAGATCCTCGGGCCCCTCGGTTTTGAAGACCGGGAGGGCCACCAGGCACCCACACGCCTCCACCGCTCGTCAGGCTACTGCCCCAGGAGACCGCCGCCATGACATCGACATCCCCACCGGTCCACCCGGCGCCCGTCCGGCTCACCCAGTACGCGCACGGCGGCGGCTGCGCCTGCAAGATCCCGCCGGGAGAGCTGGAGGAGGTGGTGGCAGGGCTGAGCGTGCCCCGGCTCGCCGGGGGCGACACGCCGCTGCTCGTCGGCCTCGCCACCGGTGACGACGCCGCCGTGGTCAGGCACGGGGGGACCGCGGTCGTCTGCACCGCCGACTTCTTCACCCCCGTCGTGGACGACCCCTACGACTGGGGACGCATCGCCGCCGCCAACGCGCTGTCCGACGTGTACGCCATGGGCGGCCGGCCGGTGCTCGCCGTGAACCTGCTGGCATGGCCGCGCGACCGGCTCCCCTTCGAGCTGGCCCGCGAGGTGCTGCGCGGTGGCCTGGACATCGCCACCGAGGCCGGCTGCCATGTCGGCGGCGGGCACAGCGTCGACGACCCGGAACCCAAGTACGGCATGGCCGTCACCGGCCTCGCGGACCCCGAACGGCTCCTGCGCAACGACGCCGGCCGGCCGGGGCAGCCGCTCTGCCTGACCAAGCCGCTCGGCGTGGGGGTGCTCAACAACCGGCACAAGGCCACCGGCGAGCGGTTCGAGCAGGCGATCGCCACCATGACGGCGCTCAACCGGGACGCCGCCGCAGCCGCCCTCGCGGCCGGCGCCACCTGCGCCACCGACGTGACCGGGTTCGGCCTCCTCGGCCATCTGCACAAGCTGGCACGGGCCTCCGGAGTGACCGCCGTGATCGACACCGCCGCCGTCCCGTACCTGGACGGGGCCCGGGAGGCCGTCCGCGACGGGTACGTCAGCGGCGGCACCCGGCGCAACCTCGCATGGGTCGCCCCGCACACCGACTTCGGCGGCTCCGACGCCGACACCCGGCTGCTGCTGGCCGACGCCCAGACCTCCGGCGGCCTGCTGGTCGCCGGCGAGGTGCCCGGGGCGCCGGTGGTGGGAGAACTGGTGCCGCGCGGAGCCCGCTCGATCGTGCTCAGGTAGGGCTTAGGGTTCGGTGCCCGTGTGCTCGTCGATGCCCGCCCGGGCCCGGTACGCCCGCACCAGCTCCACCGAGGCCGGACCGCGCGGTCGCCGGCCCGGGCGGATGTCCGCGGCGAACGCCTTCGACTCCTGGATGTGGACGTTCGGATCCAGTGACAGGTGCAGCAGCTCGTTGGCCGCGTCCCCGGTGCTGTAGCCGTTGGGACCCCAGTGGTACGGCAGCCCCACCTGGTGCAGCGGGCGCCCGTGCACCCTCAGCGGGGCCATGCGGTCCGTCACCAGCACCCGCGCCTCGATCACCCCGCGAGCGCTGACGATCGTCGCCCACCCGGCGTGTTCCAGGCCCCGCTCGGCCGCCAGCTCCGGGGAGACCTCGCAGAAGAACTCCGGTTGCAGCTCGGCCAGATACGGCTGCCAGCGGGACATGCCGCCCGCCGTGTGGTGCTCGGTGAGCCGGTAGGTGGTGGCCACGTACGGGAACACCTCGGAGCCGGGCTCGTCACCGCTCGGCTGGTAGCGGTTGTCGGGCAGCGACGGCATCAACTGCCGTACCGGATTGCGCTGTTGGCCGTAGAGCAGGTTCGGGAACGGCGAGTCCTGCGGCTCGTAGTGGACCGGCAGCGGGCCGTCGGTGAGCCCGGACGGCACGTACAGCCAGGCCTTGCCGTCGGCCTGCATGATGAACGGGTCCGTGCCGGACAGCGCCTCCGGACCGGTCGCGTCCTCGGGCGGCTGGTGACCGGGCGACTTGTCCTTCTTGAAATCGGGCACGTCGTGCCCGGACCACTCGCCCTTCTCCGCGTCCCACCACACCAGCGCCTTGCGCTCGCTCCAGGGCCTGCCCCGCGGGTCGGCCGAGGCGCGGTTGTACAGGATCCGCCGGTTGGCGGGCCAGGCCCACGCCCATTCGGCGGCCACCCAGTCCTGCTCCCGGCCGGGCTTGCGGCGGGCGGCCTGGTTGACGCCGTCGGCGCGGACACCGCAGTAGATCCAGCAGCCGCAGGACGTCGAGCCGTCCGGCTTCAGCTCCTCGTAGGAGGACAGCGGGTTCCCCTCGGCGTCATGGCCGTTGATCTCGGCGAGGACGGCCTCCGCGTCCGGCTCGGCGTGCCGGCCCTTCGTCGGATAGTCCCAGGTGAGGTCGAGCAGCGGCCGGTCCATCTCGTCGGCGGACCCGGCGAGCTTCTCGCGGATGATCCGCCCCAGGTGGTAGGTGAACCACAGGTCGCTGCGCGCCTCGCCGGGCGGTTCGACCGCCTGGTGGTGCCACTGCAGCAGCCGCTGGGTGTTGGTGAAGCTGCCGTCCTTCTCGGTGTGCGCGGCGGCCGGCAGGAAGAACACCTCGGTGCGGATGTCCTCGGTGCGCAGCTCACCGGTCTCGATCTCGGGCCCGTCCTGCCACCAGGTCGCCGACTCGATCAGCGAGAAGTCGCGGACCACCAGCCAGTCCAGGTTCGCCATGCCGAGCCGCATCAGCTTGGAGTTGGCGTTGCCGACCGCCGGGTTCTCGCCGTACAGGAAGTAGCCCTTGCAGATGCCCTCCCGCTGGGCCATGGCCGTCTCGTACGCCGAGTGGCTGCCGGTCAGCCGTGGCAGGTAGTCGAAGCAGAAGTCGTTGTCGGCCCGCGCCGCGTCACCCCAGTACGCCTTGAGCAGGCTCACCAGGTACGACCGCATGTTGCCCCAGTAGCCCTTGTGGGCCGCGTCGGCCTGCACGAAGGCGTCCAGGTCCTGGTTCTGGTGGGCGTGCGGCATCGGGATGTAGCCCGGCAGCAGGTTGAACAGGGTCGGGATGTCCGTGGAGCCCTGGATGGAGGCGTGTCCGCGCAGCGCGAGGATGCCGCCGCCCGGCCGGCCGATGTTGCCGAGCAGGGTCTGCAGGACACAGGCCGCCCGGATGTACTGCACCCCTACCGTGTGCTGGGTCCAGCCGACCGCGTAGGCGAAGGCGGTGGTCCGGTCGCGGCCGGAGTTCTCGGTGACCAGCTCGCACACCCGCCGGAACAGGTCCCGCGGCACCCCGCAGACCTCCTCGACCATCTCCGGTGTGTAGCGGGCGTAGTGCCGCTTGAGCACCTGGAAGACACAGCGCGGATGGGTCAGCGTCTCGTCGCGCTCGGGCTCGCCCTCGGGGATGACGGCGCCGCCGGAGCCGTGCGCCTCGCCGCGTGCCGCCTCGGTCACCGAACTGCCGCCGCGGGTACGCTTCTCGTACTCCTGGTCGCGCTCCCCGGAGGCCGCCTGGACCTCGGTGCCCTCGTACTGCCAACTGGCGTTGTCGTAGGAGCCGTTCCGGGCGTCCAGGCCGGAGAACACACCCGCCAGGTCCTCGGTGTCGCGGAAGTCCTCCCGGAGGATCACCGGGGCGTTGCTGTACGCCACGATGTAGTCGCGGAAGTACTTCTCGTGCTCCAGCACGTAGTTGACGATGCCGCCGAGGAAGGCGATGTCCGTGCCCGCGCGCAGCGGCACATGCAGGTCGGCCAGCGCGCTGGTACGGGTGAACCGCGGGTCGACGTGGATCACCTTCGCACCCCGCGCCTTGGCCTCCATCACCCACTGGAACCCGACCGGATGGCACTCGGCCATGTTCGAGCCCTCGATGACGATGCAGTCCGCGTTCTGCAGGTCCTGCTGGAAGGTGGTCGCGCCGCCGCGTCCGAACGAGGTTCCCAGACCGGGAACGGTGGAGGAGTGTCAAACACGCGCCTGGTTCTCGATCTGGATCGCTCCCAGCGCCGTGAACAACTTCTTGATCAGGTAGTTCTCTTCGTTGTCGAGCGTGGCCCCGCCGAGGCTCGCGATGCCGAGGGTGCGCCGGGTGCGGGTCTCGTCGACCTCCCACTGCCAGCCCGCCCGGCGCGCCTCGATCACCCGGTCGGCGATCATGTCCATCGCGGTGCCGAGGTCCAGGCGTTCCCACTCGGTACCGTGCGGGCGCCGGTAGAGGACGTGGTGCTCGCGGGCGTCCCCGGTGGTCAGCTGCAGGCTCGCCGCGCCCTTGGGGCACAGCCGCCCGCGGGAGATCGGGGAGTCCGGGTCGCCCTCGATCTGGGTGACCTTCCCGTCCTGGACGTACACGTTCTGGCCGCAGCCCACCGCGCAGTACGGGCAGACGGACTTCACCACCCGGTCCGCCGTGGCCACCCGGGGCTGTAGGCGCTCGCTGGGCCCGCTCTTCGCCGCGGCGCCCCGGCCCAGCGGATCGGTGCCGGTCAGCTGGCGGTACACCGGCCAGGAGTCGATCCAGGTGCGTACGCCCACGGCCACTCCTCCCGCTCGGGGCACTCTTCTCCAGGATGCGCGCGGCCAGGGCATCCCTCACCCTGGCGAGCGGCGGAGTACCCCGGCCGGGCGCGGCCAAACGGACCCGGAAGGTGCGAGGGGGCGGATCCGGGGGACTCCGCCGCAGCGGTGTGTCGGCGCACGGACCGTATCGGGTGCCCGTAATGTCCGGTGGTCTCGGTCCCGAACGAGGTGACGGGAGTGATCGCATGAGCGTCGGGGGCGCCGGGGCCGAGGCGGCGGCGCGGTGAGGCAGCGTCACATCTTCGGGAACGTCTTCACGCTGGAGTCCATCGTCGCGGGCTGCGTGTCCCTGGTGATCCTCGGGGTGGTCGCCCGGGTCCTCCTGCGGCGGCGATCCGCGGCCTCCGACCGGCCCGAGCGGGTCGTCGCCGCGGGGCACTCGGCACAGGGCCTCGCCATGATCGTCGGCATGCTGCCCATCGGCATCGCCGCGGCGGCCGTCACCTGGTCCTGGGTGAACCGGGAGGAGCGGGAGGCTCGCGAGGATTCGGGGTTTCGGGCGGAGCGGGAGCGGGAGGCGCGGGGAGTCGCCCTGCCCGCGCCGAGAGGTGACCCCCTTGCGCGGTGACCGACCCCGGGTCTTGGTGTTCGACGTCAACGAGACACTCACCGACATGACCCCGCTCGCCGGCCGTCTGGAGCAGGTCGGCCTGCCCGGCCATCTGCTGTCCGCCTGGTTCGCCGGGGTGCTGCGCGACGGCGTGGCGCTGACCCTCGCCGGGGGTCACGCGTCCTTCGCCGCCGTCGCCGGGGACGGACTGCGGACCCTGGCGGCCGCCACAGGGGGCGCCACCGACCCGGAACGGGCCGCGGCGCACGTGCTCGCCGGACTGCCCGAGCTGCCCCTGCATCCGGACGTGCCCGCCGGGGTGGAGGCCCTGCGCGCCGCCGGGTACCGGCTGGCCACCCTGACGAACGGCTCCGCCGACACCACCCGCGCCGTGCTCGGCCGGGCCCGACTGACCGACTGCTTCGAGAGGCACCTGGACGTGGCGGGGCCGGGCCGCTGGAAGCCCGCGCGGGAGGCCTACGCCCACGCACTGGACGCCATGGAAGTGCCGGCCGGCGCGGCACTGCTGGTCTCGGTGCACCCCTGGGACCTCGACGGCGCCGCCCGCGCGGGCCTGGCCACCGCCTGGCTGTGCCGTACCGCTCGCCCCTACCCCTCGACGGCACTGCCGGCCGACCTGACCGTCACCGCCCTGCCGGACCTCGCCGCGCGGCTCGGCGTCGCGTGAGCGAGACCGCCGTCCAGAGGGCATCGAGGCCGGGACCGGCGGGGGAACGGCGGTCGGCCGAGGGGCGGTCGGGGCATCGGGCACCGCGGTCACCCTCGGCCTGCGAGGCACTCCGCCCGACCGGGCTTCGGCGGCTCACGGCCGCGTGCCGCAGCGGTGCGTCGCGGGCTCGGGGAGGACCAGGTCGGATCGGCCACCGCGGTTGTCTTCCGGCCGGGGCCCCGGTCAGGTCTGCCGGGCGTGCACGGGGCTGTTGGCGACCTCGTCCGGACACCTGCGGTGCGCGGGACGCAGACGCCGGTCGCGACGCCAGTCCGACGTCGCGAGCGCGAGCGATGCCACCATGCCGACGAGGGCGGCGCCCAGCGCGGTGACGAGGGCGCCGCGGTAGTCGTGACTCCTGCCGAGCACCAGGTAGAAGAAGCCGGGCAGGGCGGCGGTGCCGACCGCGGCGCCGAGCCGCTGACCGGTCTGCAGGGCGCCGCCCGCCGCACCGGCCATGCGCACGGGCACGTCCCGCAGCGTCATGGTGATGTTCGGCGAGACCACGCAGCCGCTGCCGGCACCGCCGAGGAACAGCACCGGAGCGGCCACCCAGGGCGCGAGGCCGAGGGGAGCGAAACCGAGCAGCAGAGCCGTTCCGCCCAGACCGGCGATCACGCCCGTCAGGCCGCACACGGTGAGCAGGCGGCCGAAGCGGTCCACGAGCCGGCCGGCGACCACGGACGCGCCGGCCGAGCCCAGCGCGAAGGGAGTCACGGCGAGCCCGGACCGAAGCGGCGAGAAGCCCAGACCGTGCTGGTAGAAGAGGGCGAAGACCAGCCACACGCCGCTGAACCCGATGAAGTACAGCGTGCCGACCCCGGCGCCGACGGCGTATCCGCGCACGGTGGTGAACAGCCGCGGGTCGAGCAGCGGCTCGGCACCCCGGGCGACGAGACGCCGCTGCCGCCGGGTGAAGGCGGCGAGGACGGCCCCGCCGACGAGGAACAGCCACCACACGCGTCCGATGCCGCCGGAGTCCGCCTGGACCAGCGGATACATCAGCGCGAGGACGCCGAGGCCGAGGAGCAGCACGCCGGGCAGGTCCACGTGCCCCCGGCCGGAGCGGCGGGTGCGGGGCAGCAGGCGGCGGCCGAGCAGGACGGCCAGGATGCCGATGGGCACGTTGACGTAGAAGATCCACCGCCATCCCTGGGCGCCGGAGGCCAGCGCGAGAATGGCGCCGCCGGTGACGGGCCCGGCGGCGGACGATATGCCGACGGTGGCGCCGAAGAAGCCGAAGGCACGGCCGCGTTCGGCGCCGCGGAACATCTGCTGGATGAGTGCGGAGTTCTGCGGGGCCATGAAGCCCGCCGCCATTCCCTGGGCGAGCCGGGCCACGACCAGCAGCGTGATGTCGGGAGCCGCTCCGCAGGCCGCGCTGAAGACCACGAAGCCGCCGAGGGCCAGCAGGAAGATGCGGCGCCGGTCCAGGGCGTCCCCGAGGCGCCCGGCGGTGACCAGGGCCAGGGCGAAGGTGAGGGCGTACCCGGACACCACCCACTGCACCTGCGCGGGCGAGGCGTGCAGATCGCGCTGGATCGTGGGCAGGGCGACCGCCACGATCGTCACGTCCAGCAGGCTCATGAAACCGGCCACCAAGGTGACCCACAGGGCCCGCCACCGCTGCGGATCCGGCTCGTACCCGGCCTCCTGAGCACCCGGGTTCCGGCCGCCCGCCGCCGACGCTGTCACTTGGTGAGCTCCTCTCCGCGAGCCCGGACCCCGAACACCGGCGCCACCCCGAACACCGGCGCCGCCCCGGACGACCGGCGCTGCCGTGGCTCAGCCGTCGCGCCCGGCCAGCCGCTCCCGCTGCGGTACGACGGTGTACTTCGGGTCCTCCGCGGAGGCCACCCCGGCGTGGAACACGCCGAAGCGCAGGGCCGCCGAGCCGGTGAGCAGCGCGGCTCCGGCCGCCAGCGCCAGCCGCCGGTCCCGCCCGCAGCACACGGCGAGGGCCGCGCCGCCCGCTGTCAGTGCCTCCGCCGCGCGCAGCAGCAGGTGCGGCCTGCCCCGTTCGAAGGGCTCCGCGGTCAGGCCCATGCGCCGCTTCATCGCCTGGAACGCGCCCAGTTCCAGAGCCGCCCCGAGCACGGCCAGCCGGCGGGCCGGCCCCGCCTGAGCGGCCGGGGCCGCGGCCAGCGCCAGGCCCGAGGCCGCGGTGGCGGCGGACCCCGCGAAGACGAACGGCAGCTCACGGTAGCCCTCGTGCCAGGACGGCACCGCCGTGTCCGAGAGCAGCACCGCCGTGTACGTCGCGACGGCCGGGCCGAGGACGGCGGAGGCGGCGGTGGCGGTCGAGCCCAGCAACCGGTACCGGCCCGCCACCTCCGTCGCCGCCGCGGTCAGCGTCAGCGGCGCGTACCCCGCCAGCAGCCACGAGCCCAGGCTCATGGGCGACGTGGGCTTGAGGACGCGCAGCATGTTCAGGAACCGGGCCGGCCTGCCCAGGTCATGGACGAGCGCCGCCAGCGACAGGGAGATGGCCCCGGCGGCCGCCAGCTTCGCGGGAGCCGCGAGTCCCGGCCGCCCGGTGACCTGGCCCCCGGCCGCGAGCAGCGAGGACGCCCCGGCCAGCCCGCCCAGATACAGGTATCCGGCGATGTCCAGGGGCTTCCACGTCGGCTTGTTCAGCACGGGTTTGCCGTAGTACGACGAGAACGCGGCGTCCGGAACCATCGGCTGCTCGCCCCGTCCGCGCCGGTGCCGGCGGCGTCCCGCGCCGGCATCGCTCGGCGCCTGCCTGCCGGGCCGCTCGCCCCACACGCCGTCCCGGGTGGCGTCCGGGTCGCTCATCGCGGCCTCCTCGCGAAGCTGCCCAGGGCCAGGGCCACCAGCGAGACGGCGGCCAGCGCCGCGTGCCGCCACATGTCGGGCAGGTCCCTGGTGGTGACCACCGGGTCGGGCGGCAGGCCGTAGACCTCCGGTTCGTCCAGCAGCAGGAAGAACGCGCCGTCGCCGCCGACCCCGTCGTCCGGGCTCTCGCCGTACAGCTGCGCCTCGGTCACGCCGGCCGCGTGCAGCTGCGCCACCCTGGCCCGCGCCCGCTCCCGCAGCTCCTGGAGCGGGCCGAACTGGATGGACTCCGTGGGGCAGGACTTGGCGCAGGCGGGTTCCATGCCCACGCCGAGCCGGTCGTAGCAGAGCGTGCACTTCCAGACCCGGCCGTCGTCCTCGCGCTGGTCGATGACGCCGTAGGGGCACGCGGGCACGCAGTAGCCGCAGCCGTTGCAGACGTCCTCCTGGACGACCACCGTGCCGAACTCGGTGCGGAACAGCGCGCCGGTGGGGCACACGTCCAGACAGGCGGCGTGCGTGCAGTGTTTGCACACGTCGGAGGCCATCAGCCAGCGCAGTTCGGTGCGGCCGTCCGGGGCGAGGGGTGAGATCTGCCCGGCGGCCGCGCCCTCGGGGGCCTGCCCGGGCGGGGGAGCGGTGGCCTCCGCGCGGGGGGAGTGGGCATCGGTGCCGAGGCGGGCCGCCGCGGCGAACACGTCGACGTCGTCGTGCGCGACCCCGGGCTGCTGCCCGCCGAACGGCCCCCGCTGCTCGATGAAGGCCACATGCCGCCAGGTGTCGGCGCCCAGGCCCTGGGTGTTGTCGTACGACATGCCCGTCCACACCAGACCGTCCTCCGGGATGGCGTTCCACTCCTTGCACGCCACCTCGCACGCCTTGCAGCCGATGCACACCGAGGTGTCGGTGAAGAAGCCCATCCTCGGCGGGGCGTCCGGCCAGCCGGAGGCCCCGGCCACGTCCGGCTGCGGGCCGTACAGCTGATGTCCGCGGACCTCGTCGCCGTCGCTCATCGCCGTACCTCCTCGCTCATGACTCCTCGCCCTCCCCGGGTACCTCGCCGGGCGCGGTCCGCACGACCGCCACCCGGCGCTTCTGCCAGGCCGTGGCCGGCATCTCCACGCTCCTGCCGAAGTACCAGCGGCTCGGGGCGTTGCGCAGCCGGTGCCGGTGGAACCAGCGCCAGGCCTCCGTGCCCTCGGCACGCGGCCGGGGGGTGTCGCGCACGAGGATGCGGTAGGCCTCCTCGCGGGACAGCAGGGTGTGCGCCTCCTCGTAGCCGCCGTCCGCCGTGCGCCGTACCTCGGCGGTCGTCTCGCCGTCCAGCAGCGTCAGCCAGACGCCCGTCAGCACCAGCACCAGCAGGCTGTACAGCGCCAACTCGCCCAGCAGGAACGACCAGTGGTCCGGGAACGACTTGCGCAGGAACTCCTCGCCGGCCGAGGAGACCGGGAGCCGCCGGGTCCAGCGCGGACACCAGGCGCTCACCGCGTCCCTCGCCCCGGCCCGGCCGCCGCTCCTCGGACACCGCCACCGCGTGCTCGCCTTCCGCCCGTGCTGGGTCCCTCACTCTCGGTGCTCCCTTTCGAGCGTGGCACGGGTGCCCCGGCTCCGCGCGCCCGAAACGGCGCCGTGGCTCGTTCGCCGGACCGGCGCGGGGGCTACCCGCTCGCGCGGACCGGTGTGCGGGGGCGAGGAGGCGGGCGTGGGGAACGTGTCCGAGGCCGTCGCGGCCCGGCTGCGGGCGTGGGGCGTGGAACGGGTGTACGGCGTGCCGGGACTCCAGGTCGACCCGCCGGCCGGCGGCTTGAACGAACTGATCACCGTCCGCCGCCATCTGGACCGGCTGGCCGGCCTGCCCCCGCTGGAGTTCTGCGTCCTGGACAACGGCGACCTGAACCGGCTGACCTGGCAGCGCCGGGCCGCGGCCGGTGATCCGCTGATCCCGCTGTCCGCCGAGGTCCCGGCCCTGCCGTACGCCGAGCGGGCCCGGCTGGCGGGCCTGCCGGCCGTCCGCTGCGACCGGCCCCGGCACGTCGCCTCGGTCTGGGCGGACGTGCTGCGCCAACTCGGCCCGGTGCTCCTGGAGTTCGTGGTGGACGGGGGCGCAGGACCTGCGATCCCGCCGGGCGCCGGTGACGACGCGCTCGAAGCCGGCCGGTCCGTTCGCGTCCTTGCGCTGGGCGAGCTCCACGCCCGGGTGTGCCCCGTCCGGACGTTCATCCCTCGCCGGCGGCGAGCGGCACGGTGGCGGTGACCCGTTTGCCGTGGGGCAGCCAGGTCACCTCCAGGGCGCGGGAGAGCATCGCGACGAGGTGCAGCCCGTGCCCGCCGACCCGCCGGGGATCGGGAGGGCGCCGCAGGGGCGGGTCGGTGGAGGTGTCCGACACCGTGATGCGCAGGGCACCGGCCCCGGGCAGCAGTTCCAGGCTCAGGGTGCACGGGCCGGGGGCGTGCTTGGCGACGTTGGTGACCAGTTCGCTCACGACGAGCCGGGCGTCCTGCACCGATCGCCGGGTCGGTGCAGGACGCACCCGTGCCAGCACGGCGGCGACGGCGTCTCTGGCGTCACCGATGCCCGCCGCCGGGTCGTCCCAGGTACGGCTGTAGCGCAGGGGCGCGGGGCGGGCCTGCGTTCTCGTGTGCGTCCCGAACGGGATGTCCATGCGTCGTTGCCCTTTTCCTGCGGCGCCGGAGGCCATTCCTGTGCATACGGGATCCTCCCGTCGTTGCTCGGATACCCGCTGGGCCGTCGACCAAGGGCACGTACGCCGCGAATCCTCCGGTTGCACACGAGCCCCAGGCCACCGGCCGCCGACCCGCTGTGCACGCGCCGGAGCGGGCCCGGGAAGCCGGCGTCCGCCGGACGTCCCGGGCCCGTTCGGAATCGGAAGAGCCGCGGATCCGGCACGGCTCAGTGTCTGAACACGGCCCAAACCGGGAAACGCGGACATCTCGCCGCCGGACCCCTGATTACTTCCCCTTGGTTGAACAGTCCAGACTGATAAACCTATTGTTAGTAACCATGGACACCGTTGCACTCGCCGCCGCACTGCGGCTGGCCATGGGTCGGATCGTCCGTCGGCTGCGCCAGGCGCACGCGGTCGGCGACGTGACACTGTCCGGCGTCTCGGTGCTGGCCCGGCTGGCCCGCACCGGTCCGGACTCGCCCGGCTCGCTCGCCGAACTGGAACGCGTCCGGCCGCAGGCGATGGCCGGCACGCTCGCCGGACTCGAACAACGCGGACTGGTGAGCCGTACCCCCGACACGGCCGACGGGCGCCGGGCCATCGTCTCCCTCACCGACGAGGGCCGGGCCGTGCTGGAGCAGCGCCGCTCCGAGTCCGTGGCCCGCCTCGCCCACGCCCTGGACGAGTTCACCCCGCAGGAACGGCAGGCCCTGCACGACGCGCTGCCCCTGCTCGACCGGCTGGCGGAACGGCTGTGACCGGCCGTACGCCCGCCGCGGGGCCACGCGGCCGCCTCCTCGCGCGCCCGGCCCGCCTCCGGGAGACGCCCCCCGGCCCCGGCTACAAATGGGTCGCGCTCTCCAACACCACCCTCGGTGTCCTGATCGCCACGATGGACGCCTCCATCGTGATCATCTCGCTGCCGGCCATCTTCCGCGGGATCGGCCTGGACCCGCTGGCGGCGGGCAACATCGGCTACCTGCTGTGGATGATCCTCGGGTATCTGCTGGTCTCGGCCGTCCTGGTGGTCGTCCTCGGTCGGCTCGGCGACATGTTCGGCCGGGTCCGGATCTACAACCTGGGCTTCCTGGTCTTCGCGTGCGCCTCCGTCGCGCTGTCCCTCGACCCGTTCCGGGCCGGCGCGGGCGCGCTCTGGCTGATCCTGTGGCGCATCGTGCAGGCCTTCGGCGGCTCCATGCTCACCGCCAACTCGGCCGCCATCCTCACCGACGCCTTCCCCGCGCGGCAGCGCGGCATGGCCCTCGGCATCAACCAGATCACCGCGCTCGCCGGCCAGTTCCTGGGACTGCTCGCCGGCGGCCTGCTGGCCGCGGTCGACTGGCGTGCGGTGTTCTGGGTGAGCGTCCCGGTCAGTGTCACCGGCACCCTCTGGTCGTATCTGAGCCTGCGCGAGACCTCGGCCGGCGGCCGCGGCCGGATCGACTGGCTCGGCAACCTCACCTTCGCCTCCGGCGCGGGCATCCTGCTCGCGGGCATCACCTACGGCATCCAGCCGTACGGCGGCCGTCCCACCGGCTGGACCAACCCCTGGGTGCTCGCGGGCCTCGTCGGCGGCGTGATCCTGTTGCTGGTGTTCTGCCTCGTCGAGACACGGATCGCCGAGCCCATGTTCCGGCTGTCGCTGTTCCGGGCGCGGGCGTTCGCCGCCGGCAACCTGGCCGCCCTGCTCACCGCGATCGCCCGCGGCGGACTGCAGTTCATGCTGATCATCTGGCTGCAGGGCATCTGGCTGCCGCTGCGCGGCTACGCCTTCGAGGACACCCCGCTGTGGGCCGGCATCTTCATGCTGCCGCTCACCGTCGGCTTCCTCGTCGCCGGTCCCGTCTCCGGCTATCTGTCCGACCGGTTCGGCGCCCGCCTCTTCTCCACCGCCGGACTGGTCGTCGTCGCCGGTTCCTTCCTCGGCCTGCTGGCCCTCCCGGTGGACTTCGACTACGGCGTCTTCGCCGCGCTGCTGCTGCTCAACGGCCTCGGCCAGGGCATGTTCTCCTCGCCCAACACCTCCTCCATCATGGGCAGCGTGCCGGCCCGCGACCGGGGTGTGGCCTCCGGCATGCGCTCCACCTTCCAGAACTCCGGCACGGCCCTGTCCATCGGCGTCTTCTTCTCGCTGATGGTCTCGGGCCTGGCGAGCACTCTGCCCAGGACGCTCGGCGCCGGGCTCCAGGCGCACGGTGTGCCCGCGTCGACCGCACACGAGGTGGCCTCGCTGCCGCCCGTCAGCACGCTGTTCGCCACGTTCCTCGGCGACAACCCCATCGGTCATCTGCTCGGCGCCGGCACGCTGGACCACCTGACCGCCGCCCAGCGGGCCACCCTGACCGGCCACGCCTTCTTCCCCGAACTGGTCGCCGGGCCCTTCCACCACGGCCTGACCATCGTCTTCGGCGTGGCCACGGGCATGGCCCTGGTCGCCGCGCTCGCCTCCGCCCTGCGCGGCGGCCACGCGCGCGCCGACGACGACGTCCGGCAGGGGGAGCCGGACCACGCGGCGAAGGCCCGGTCCACGCGCACCTCCCCCTAGCGGTCGCGGCAGCCGCGGCCTGGAGTGACGGACACGCCGCGAAGCTCCCCCGGCATCTGTTCCGAACCAGGGGAGCCCCGGACCGTCGACCGCAGGTCGCGGTCTCCTTCCCGAGTGCGCCGCACACACAGGCGCAAACCACTTTCAGCGCTCGCGGCGCCGCCGTACGAGGTGCCGTACGACGAGGGCGCCGACCAGCACGCCGACGGCGACGAGGACGTAGAGCTGGTAGCGCGAGACCTCGTCGTAGACGGTCGTGATGTGGCTGCCCACGAGGTAGGCCAGGGTGGTCCACAGGCCGACCCACAGGGCCGCACCGAGCGCGTTGAAGGCGAGGAAGCGGAGCCAGTGCATGCCCGTGGTGCCGGCGATGATGCCGTTGGCCTGGCGCAGGCCCTCGACGAACCGGGCCACCGTCACGATCTTGCCGCCGTGCCGGCCGAAGAACTCCTCGGCCGCCTGGAACCGCTTCGGCGTCAGGAAGACGTACCGCCCCCACCGGTGCACGAAGGGCCGCCCGCCGCATCGCCCGATCACATAGCCGATGTTGTCCCCGACGACGGCCGCCACGAACGCGACCACCGCCACGCCCACGACGTTCAGCCGCCCCGCGCCCGCGTACACCCCCGCGGCCAGCAGAATCGTCTCACCTGGCGCGGGCACCCCGAAGTCCTCCACCAGGACCACGGCCCCCACGGCCCAGTAACCGTAGTGGCCGAGCAGCGGCGCCAGATGCGCCAGCGGACCCGGAAGGGGAGGGGCGGCCATGCCTCAACGGTACGTCCGCGCGATCAGCGTGCGGCCCGCCCGGCGCGGTTCACGGCCGACCGGCCGCTCCGGCCACCAGTCGAAGCGGCCGGTGCCCTAGTCGTCGGTGGGGATGCCCTGGCACATGTGGCACAGCTCGTGATCCCCGTCGCGGGTGACGACGGTGCCCCAGCCGAGGCACACCTCGCAGTCGCGGGCGAGGTTCAGATCGGGACGGGGAGGCATGAAGGTGCGGTGGGCTCCGTGTGCCATGAGGGGAAGCGGCTCCTTGGAAGTCGCGAGTCAACGTGAGGGCGCTGTCGTCCGCGCTGACAACGCTGTCCCTATGACATCCATTATGTCGGCTTTATTCCTATTGTCCATAGCGCGTGTCACCGAGTGCCACCCTCCCTCCGGGAGCGCCGGGCGGCCGGGTCACCCCACCTGGCCCAGCCGCGCCTCCCGCCACAGGTCCACGCCGCCCTCGGTCGCGTACTTGTCGATCTCGGCCAGTTCCTCCGCGTCGAACCGCAGGTTCTCCAGCGCGGCGACGTTCTGCTCCAGCTGCTCCGTGCGGGAGGCGCCGATGACGAGCGACGTCACCCGCTCGTCGCGCAGCGCCCAGGCCAGTGCCATCTGCGCCAGCGTCTGACCGCGCCGCGCCGCGATGTCGTTCAGGGCGCGCAGCCGCCGCAGCATGTCGTCCGTCAGCCAGGAGGCGTCGAAGGACGTGCCGCGGGCCGCCCGCGAGTCCTGCGGCACGCCCTCCAGGTAGCGGCCGGTCAGCAGGCCCTGGGCGAGGGCCGTGAAGCCGATGACCCCGAAGCCCTCCTCCTCGGCCGCGTCCAGCAGGCCGTCGGTCTCGATCCAGCGGTTGAGCATGCTGTACGACGGCTGGTGGATCAGCAGGGGGGTGCCGAGCTCCCGCAGGATCGCCGCCGCCTGCCGGGTGCGCTCGGCGTCGTAGGAGGAGATGCCGACGTACAGCGCCTTGCCCTGGCGCACGGCGGTGTCGAGCGCCCCCATCGTCTCCTCCAGCGGCGTGCTCGCGTCCAGCCGGTGGGAGTAGAAGATGTCCACGTAATCCACGCCCATCCGGCGCAGCGACTGGTCCAGCGAGGCCAGCACGTACTTCCGGGAACCGCCGCCCTGCCCGTAGGGGCCGGGCCACATGTCCCAGCCGGCCTTGGTGGAGATCACCAGCTCGTCCCGGTACGGAGCGAGGTCCCGCTGCAGCAGCCGGCCGAAGTTCAGCTCGGCCGCGCCGTACGGCGGGCCGTAGTTGTTGGCCAGGTCGTGGTGGGTGATCCCGAGGTCGAAGGCGCGCAGGGCGATCTCGCGCTGGGTCTCGAAGGGACGGTCGTCACCGAAGTTGTGCCAGTAGCCCAGGGACAGGACGGGCAGGTCCAGCCCCGAGCGGCCGGTGCGGCGGTAGCGCATGGTGCCGTCGTAGCGTGCGGGGTCCGCGACGTGGGTCATCGGGTTCTCTCCGGGTGGTGCCGTGGCGGTCGCCCCTCCGGGTACGGACGGGCCCGTCCACCCTGCGCCCGCGCGCCACCGCAAGTCCAACCGCCGTACCGGATGGGATTGAGCGGTTCCGTTTCTGAATCGGCCATGGGGGCAGGCGGTGACCGGTGGGCAACGGAAGGAGGGGCTGGTGAGCGGTGCCGGTTCGGACGGGCGGCGGGAGAGCCGGGGCGGCCCGCGGATGCCGCAGGCCGTGGTACGGCTGCCGCGCCAGGTGCGCGAGGAGCTGACCCGCAGGCTCCGCCGCGACCGCCGCGCCTTCGGCGAGGACGACGTCCAGGTCGTCGAGCCGCCGCTGCTCCGGCGCGCCGTGGGTGCCTCCGCCCTCGGGAACTGCATGGAGTGGTTCGACTTCGGTGTCTACAGCTACCTGGCCGCCACCATCGGCAAGGTGTTCTTCCCCGGCGCCTCCCCGGCCGCGCAGGTCATCTCCTCCTTCGCGACCTTCGCCGCCGCCTTCGTCGTCCGGCCGCTCGGCGGCCTGGTCTTCGGGCCGCTCGGCGACCGGATCGGCCGGCAGAAGGTGCTCGCCACCACCATGATCATGATGGCGATCGGCACCTTTGCCATCGGCGTCATCCCCGGGTACGGCACGATCGGCATCGCCGCGCCCGTGCTGCTCCTGCTGGCCCGTATGGTCCAGGGCTTCTCCACCGGCGGTGAGTACGGCGGTGCGACCACCTTCGTCGCCGAGTACTCGCCGGACCGCAGGCGCGGCTTCCTCTCCAGCTGGCTCGACTTCGGCACGTTCGTCGGCTATGCCCTCGGTTCGGCCCTGGTCACCCTGCTCAACCTGGCCCTGACGGACACTCAGATGCTGTCCTGGGGCTGGCGCGTCCCGTTCCTGATCGCCGGACCGCTCGGGGTGATCGGTCTCTACATGCGGCTCAGGCTGGAGGAGTCCCCGGCCTTCCAGCAGCAGCTGGACGAGCACGAGAAGGCCCTGGCGCAGAAGTCGGCGGGCAGCGAGTTCAAGGACATCATCCGCAGCCACTGGGGAGAGCTGCTGGTCTGCATGGGGCTGGTGCTGCTGTACAACGTCACCAACTACATGGTCACCGGCTATCTGCCGACCTATCAGACCGAGGTGCTGCACCGCTCCAGCGGCTCCGCGGACCTCCTGGTGCTCGTCGGCATGCTGTGGATCGTCGTACTGATCACCTTCCTCGGCCGGCTCAGCGACCGCGTCGGCCGGCGGCCGGTCTACGCCGTCGCCGCCGCCGCGATGATCGTGCTGGCGGTGCCCGCCTTCCTGCTGATCAAGGCGCACGGCACCTGGCCGCCCGTGCTCGGCGTCCTGCTGCTGGCCACTCTGCTGGCCTGCTTCGCCGCGCCGAGCGCGGCCACGCTGCCCGCCCTCTTCCCGACCGCCGTCCGCTACGCGGCGATGGGCATCGGCTTCAACGTCGCCGTCTCCGCCTTCGGCGGCACCACCCCCCTCGTGACCGCCGCGCTGGTCACGGCCACCGGTGACGACCTGATGCCGGCCTACTACGTGATGCTGGCCGGGGTGATCGGCCTGCTGACGGTGAAGTTCCTGCCCGAGACCGCCCAGGTGCCGCTCAAGGGTTCGCAGCCGATGGTCGGTTCACGGGAGGAGCGGCGCGAACTGATCACCGTGTCACGGGAGTTGTACAGCCTCGTGCGGCAGCGGGACGGGGCGCGGCACACCTGAGGCACGCCCGGTCCCGGGTACGTCCTCGTTCGATCGTACGAACTTCTCGCGAGCCTGGTTACCGAGCGCCGCAGGGTTTGATAGGAAACTTTCCTACCAGTGTCCGGCGCGGACCGCACGGACCAACTGCCCACCCCCCACTCCCGCTTGGAGCCCTGTGGTGAACACAGACCGCGAGACACCACCCCCCGCCCGCATATCCCGCCGGACCGTCGTCGCCCTGCTCGGCGCCACCGCCGCCTCGGGTGCCCTGCTCGCGCCCCAGCGCGCGACCGCCGCACCGGCGAAGGCGTCGGGCCTCGACGACCCGGCGAAGAAGGAGATCGCCATGGAACTGGTGTCGAGCGCGGAGAACTCCTCGCTCGACTGGAAGGCCCAGTACAAGTACATCGAGGACATCGGCGACGGCCGCGGATACACCGCCGGCATCATCGGCTTCTGTTCCGGCACCGGCGACATGCTCGACCTCGTCCAGCTCTACGCCGACCGCGAGCCGGGCAACGTCCTCGCCAAGTACCTGCCCGCCCTGCGCAAGGTCAACGGCAGCGACTCCCACGAGGGCCTGGACCCGAACTTCCCCAAGGACTGGCGCAAGGCCGCCCAGGACACCGTGTTCCAGCAGTGCCAGAACGACGAACGCGACCGCGTCTACTTCAACCCCGCGGTCGCCCAGGGCAAGGCCGACGGCCTGCGCGCCCTCGGCCAGTTCTGCTACTACGACGCCATCGTCATGCACGGCGACGGCGACGACCCGACCAGCTTCCGCAACATCCGCAAGCGGGCCCTGCGCAGCGCCAAGCCACCGGCGCAGGGCGGCGACGAGAAGACCTACCTCAACGCCTTCCTCGACGCCCGGGTGTGGGCCATGAAGCAGGAGGAGGCGCACAGTGACACCAGCCGTGTCGACACCGAGCAGCGGGTCTTCCTGCGCAAGGGCAACCTCGACCTGAACACCCCGCTCGACTGGAAGGTGTACGGGGACAGCTACCACATCGGCTGACGCGCCGGTGTCACGAGGCGTGCGGCAGGTCGACGGGCGTGGGCACCTGAGGCCCCGCGCCGAGCCCGGCGGCCTGCCGCACCGTGCTCCGCTGGATCACGACGGTCGCCAGGACGGCGGCAAGCAGGTCGAGGCCTTCCGCCGCCACCAGCGGCGGGAGCGGGGTGCCGCCGCCCAGGTGCGCGCCCAGCAGGGACACTGCCCCGTGCCCGACCCAGGCCCCCCACCACACGTTCACGAGCAGGTCCCCGCGGCCCGCGTCCGTGCCGTCGGGCGCGCTCGCGCGGTGCATGTCCCGCACGAGCCCGCGCGGCACCCAGAGGTTGAGCACCGGTATCAGCCAGGCCAGGACCGCCCAGGTGACGGAACCGGGAACCCGGCCGGGCGAGAGCAGTTCCGCGTTGCGCCGGCAGCGGGCGAACCAGAGGAGGAACAGCACGATCGCCGCCGTCATCACGCACGCGAAGATCATCGAGGCCCGGGCGGAATCGGAGGCCGTGGTCGTCGACGGATGCAGCAGATGAGCACGGACCGTCGGCGCCCGGACGAGTTCGCCACCGGCCGCCGCCGGCACGGCGAACTGGGCGCAACGCGCGAAGAACCAAGGAGCCTTGGCGACGGAACCGGTCACGGGGACAGACCTGTCTGTGCTGGGCGCCCAGCACGGGCGGCAGGGCAGCGCGAAGATCGAAGGACCGGATCATCAGGCGGGGCGCACTCGCATGTCAGGGCCCTGACGAGGAAAGATGGGCGGTGAGGGATCGATCCGACGACGCGGAGGAACGGACTCATGCCGCACGAGCGAGCCGGCCGGCCGGCCGGTCCCGAGGACCTTGTCGACGTGGCCCGGCTGGTCACGGCGTACTACGCACTGCACCCGGACCCGGCCGACCCGGCGCAGCGGGTGGCGTTCGGCACCTCCGGGCACCGGGGTTCGTCCCTGGCGAGCGCCTTCAACGAGGACCACATCGCCGCCACCAGCCAGGCCATCTGCGAGTACCGCGCGGCCCAGGGCACGAACGGCCCCCTGTTCCTCGGCGCCGACACCCATGCCCTGTCCGAGCCCGCGAAGGTCACCGCACTGGAGGTGTTCGCCGCCAACGGCGTCACGGTGCTCATCGACAGCGCGGACGGCTACACGCCCACCCCCGCCGTCTCGCACGCGATCCTCACCCACAACCGGGGCCGCACCTCCGGCCTCGCCGACGGTGTGGTCGTCACCCCCTCGCACAACCCGCCGGCCGACGGCGGCTTCAAGTACAACCCGCCGAGCGGCGGCCCGGCGCCCTCCGACGCCACCTCCCGCATCCAGGACCGGGCCAACGAGATCATCACCGGCGGGCTGAAGGACGTACGCCGGGTGCCCTACCCGCAGGCCCTCGCCGCGGACACCACCGGGCGGTACGACTTCCTCGGCGCCTACGTCGACGATCTGCCGAGCGTGCTGGACCTGGACGCGATCCGCGCGGCCGGGGTGCGCATCGGCGCCGACCCGCTCGGCGGGGCCTCCGTCGCCTACTGGGGACGCATCGCCGAACAGCACGGCATCGACCTCACGGTGGTCAACCCGCACACCGATCCCACCTGGCGGTTCATGACGCTGGACTGGGACGGCCGGATCCGCATGGACTGCTCCTCGCCGTACGCGATGGCCTCCCTCATCGAGCAGCGCGACCGGTTCCGCATCGCCACCGGCAACGACGCCGACGCGGACCGGCACGGCATCGTCACCCCGGACGCGGGCCTGATGAACCCCAACCACTACCTCGCGGTCGCCATCTCCTACCTGTACCGTCACCGCGACCGGTGGCCCGCCGGTGCCGGCATCGGCAAGACCCTGGTGTCCTCCACGATGATCGACCGGGTCGCCGCCGATCTCGGACGCCAACTCGTCGAGGTGCCGGTCGGGTTCAAGTGGTTCGTGGACGGACTGGTCGGCGGTGCCATCGGGTTCGGTGGGGAGGAGTCCGCCGGCGCCTCCTTCCTGCGCCGGGACGGCTCGGTGTGGACCACCGACAAGGACGGCATCATCCTGGCCCTGCTCGCCTCCGAGATCACGGCCGTCACGGACCGGACCCCCTCGGAGCACTACGCCGGCCTGACGGCCCGCTTCGGCGAGCCCGCCTACGCCCGCGTCGACGCGCCCGCGACCCGCGAACAGAAGGCACTGCTCGGCACGTTGTCACCGGCCCAGGTCACCGCCGACACGCTCGCCGGGGAGACCGTCACGGCCGTTCTGACCGAGGCACCCGGCAACGGCGCCGCGATCGGCGGCATCAAGGTGACCACCGACAACGCCTGGTTCGCGGCCCGCCCTTCGGGCACCGAGGACGTCTACAAGGTCTACGCCGAGTCCTTCCTCGGCCCCGCCCACCTCGCGCGGGTACAGGAGGAGGCCCGGTCCGTGGTGCTGAACGCGCTCGGCGGCTGAGCGACACCGGGGGCCGGCGGCATTCGGGCGGCGGGGCGGATGACCGGCCGCGCGCGACCCCTTCCGCCGCGGCCACGGACGCCACCCTGCCGGGCCGCATCCGCGACCAACCGGGTCCCGCGACCGGGGCCGGCTCCGCCACGGGGCCGCGCCGGCCGGGCCTGGTGCGCCCGCGGTCCGGTCCGGTTCCGCCACGAAGGCCGCCCAGCCGGTCTGCCAGGGGTGCCGTGCTCGGTCGCGCCGCGTCCGGGACCAGGTGAGGTCCGGGACGGGGGGCGGCGGTGCCCTGGAGGCCGTCCGGCCGGTTCCACCGCGTCCGTGGGATGCGAGGCCGGCGGCCCGGTCCGGCCCCGCCACGCGACCGCGCCGCCGGCTGGGCCAGGTGCGCCCCGCAGTCCCGACCGGTGCGGTGCGGGGGCCGCCCGGCCGGGCCTGGTGGCCGTGGCCGGGCCCCGGCCACGCGCTGGATGCCGCCCGGCCGGATCAGCCGCGGCCACGGCCCTCGTTCAGGCTGTCCAGCACCGCCTGTGCCATGGCTTGCTCACCCGTGGCGTTGGGATGCGCCGGGGCGGCGGGCGCGGCCGGCTGGAGCGGTTCGATCCAGCGGTCCGCGGGTGCCTTGCACATGTCGTGGCCGACCGTGGGGCCGTAGGTGTCCACGTACTCGGCCCGGTTCACCCCTGCCACCAGGCGCAGCATCAGGTTCAGCCGCTTCTCGGTGTCCCGGAGGTAGGGGAAGTCCTGCTGCGCGAACGGCACCTGCGGGAAGCAGCCGCTGCCGTCGTCGGGCAACAGGTCCGGATAGCCGACGACGACCACGCGCGCGTGCGGCGCCCTCGCGTGCACGGCCCGCAGCACCCGGTCCACCTTCGGCGCGGTCTGCACGATCGCGAGGGCCAACCGGTCGTAGCCGGACGCCTTGTACGAGCGCTCACAGGGGTCGCCCGTCGGGTCCTGGGCGGCCAGGTGGGCACAGGTGCTGATGATCGGTCCGAAGCCGACGTCGTTGCCGCCGATCTGTACCGTCACCAGGTCCGTGTCCCGTTGCACGGCGTCGAGCTGGGGCGCGTTGGTGCCCTGCGCCTGCCACATCTCGGCGGTCGTCGCCCCGGCGCAGCTGACATCGTTGAACGTGCTCACCTGACGGCGGTCTGCCACCAGCGAGGGGTAATTGCGGTCGGACCGGGCGCAGTTGGCGTCCACCTGCTGCGGGATGCCGGGGCCCGAGGTGTAGGAGTCGCCGAGGGCGACGTAGTCGATGCGGTGGCCGTGTCCCGTGGAGTGCGCGGAGGCCGGCGCGGTGGCGGCCGCGACGAGGACGCATCCGCCCAGCGCCGCCCCCAGTACGGCGGTTCCCCGCCGGCCTCTCGCCCCACCCGCCGCACGTGTGCCGTTCGCCATGGTTCCTCCCCCTGAGACCGTTCCATCGCGCGACGCCGGCACCGGAGAGCGGCCCTCGCGCGTTCGACTGGGTCTGTATACCGTCCGGTAGGACTCGCCGACCAGAAGCGGGAAGCAACGAGTTCAGGCGTGAGAACGGCCTTCGGGGAGGAGCGGTCCGGGTTTTGGCGGTAGACCGGTGATCTCGGTACCGGTTCGGTGACTCGGGCAGTTCGGCCTGTTCAGCAGCCCCCGCGTTCCGGCTCATGCCAGTTGATTTCCTGTCCGATGACCAGGTCTTCCGTTACGGCCGGCTCGCTGCCGAGCAGAGTCGCAACACCGCGACGATGCCGGCCACGGTGCGGCGCCTGAAGACCGCCTCGGTGGACGACGCCCTGGACCTGCTCGACGTCCTGATGGACACTCGGCTGCTGGGGCGGGGCGGGGCGGGCGGGAGGAGAAGCTGAAGTTGATCGCCTCGTGCCCGTCTTGGCTTGTGCGCCCACCAACTACGGGTAAGGCCCGTGGGGATGGGCGCCGCGCAAGAGGCCAGTGATCGTCACGGCGGGGGTTGAAGACATTCCGGCAGGCTTCGGGCGGGCACGGCGCGGCATGGTCTCACCAGGGAATCGGCCCGTTCTCGGCCAGAAGGGCGCCCGTCGGGCCGTCCTCGCCCGCCGTCGCCAGGTCAACCGCCACGGCCGCGCCCTCCTCCGCCGTGCGCATCCCGGTGTGGCGGTTGAGGTCGGTCGCGCAATAGCCGGGACTCACCGCGTTGACCAGGATCCCTTCGGCGCGCAGTTCATCGGCGTAGAGCACGGTGATCGCGTTCAGCGCGCTCTTCGAGGTGCAGTAAGGGAGGAGGATCGAGGAGTAGGCGGACCACGGGCTGCCCGGGTCGGCCAGGTGGGCGAGGGAGCCGAGTTCGCTGGACATGTTGACGATGCGTGCGGCGGCGGAGCGGCGGAGCAGGGGGAGCATGGCGTGGGTCACCGCGATGACGCCGAACACGTTGGTCTCGTAGACCTGCCGGACGGTGGCGGCTGGGGTTTCACTCGGTTTTTGCGGTCCTGCGGCGATCGCGGCGTTGTTGACGAGGATGTCGAGGCGGCCGAACGTGGCGTCGATGTGCTGGGCGGCGGCCTGGACCGACGTCTCGTCGGTGACGTCCAGCGGTACGAACCGTACGTCGGCGCCGTCGGCGCGAAGCTCCTCGGCCGCCGCCTCGCCACGCTCGGCGTTGCGGGCGCCGATCAGCACGGAGATGCCGAGGGCGGCGAGCCTGCGCGCCGTTTCCTTGCCGATGCCCTTGTTCGCGCCGGTGATCAGAGCAGTCTTCTGCGAAGTCATGGCACCCAGCCTCCCCTCGCCTGCGGGCGGCAGGGAAAGACCAGAAGACTCTGGATCTATAGTCTACGGATATGAGTGAGCTGGAGGTGCGGGAGCTGAGGTACTTCATCGCGGTCGCCGAGGAACTGAACTTCAGCCGGGCCGCGCAACGCCTGGGGATGGCGCAGCCCCCGCTGTCGAAGGCGATCGCTCAGATGGAGTCCCGGCTCGGGGTACGCCTGCTGGAGCGCACCACCCGGCAGGTGAGGCTGACCAACGCCGGTCAGGTGCTGCTCGACCAGGCCCGGATCGCGGTCGACGCGGTGCACGCGGCGGCCCGGCGAGCACGCCGGGCCGGTCAGCCGACACCCCAGCTCGTCGTGGCGGCCAAACCGGGAGGCGATGCCGGGCTGCTGCGGGAGATCCTCGCCGCCTACCGGGGAACGGGTCCGCATCTGCCGCCGCCCGAAGTCGTCGTCGACGGCAGCGGAGAGCCGATCGCCATGCTGCGGGACGGCCGTGCCGATGTAGCGTTGCTGCGCAGCCCGTTCGACGGTCAAGGGCTGGATTGCCAGACGCTCGTGGTCGAGCCGCGACTGGCCGTCCTCCCCGCCGCGCACCGCCTGGCCGGACGCCGGCGACTGCGGCTGACCGACCTCAAGGGCGAACCGAGCCCGCGCTGGAAAGGGGCCGCCCCCTCCGCCACCGCCTACTACACCGGATACGACGGCGCAGAAGCAGGCGATGACCACACAGGCTTGGCGTCGGCCGAAACTCCTGAGGGGCCGCTCGTGGCCAGCGTCGAGCAACTCCTGGAGGTGGTCGCGCTGGGCCAGGCGGTGGCGTTCCTGTCACTCTCCACCACCGAGCGGCACCAGCGCCCGGACATCGCATACCGGCCGGTCATCGGCCTCAGCCCCAGCGAGGTCATGGTCGCCTGGCCGGAGACCTCGCGATCCGCGGCCGTCGCCGCCTTCGTCCAAGCCGCCCACGACGTCGACGCCCACCACCCCGACCACATGACCGCACTGGCCTAATGACCGGGGGGCACTCGCCCCTCGCCATGACGATCACCGCAGGACCGATTCCAGACAACCACCAGCGCGAAGAAGGGCCGGCACCCCCTCACCCGCCACCGCCATGCGCGTGCCGCCTCGTCCCCGCGCTCGACCGCTACGACCGGTCCCTCGATCGGCTTCTGCTTTCTGCACGAGCGCCTGGACACCACTATCTCCGGCCCACCGTCTCGTCTGGCACGTCTTCGCCGCCCTCGCAGAGTTCGTCGGCGAGCTCATCGTCTCCGGCACCCGCGCAGGCCTGGACGCCGCACGCGCCCGCGGCCGTGTCAAAACCCGGACCGGTCCTCCCCGAAGGCCAGAACGGACACCTTCGCCGGCTTGCGGGCCAAACCCGGCAGACCGGCTCCGCCGTCTCGATGATGAGTGACGTCCCGTCAGATGATCAGGGGGGAATGGTGCGGCCGCCGCGCTGCCCTCCCTGACGGAGCGTCAGGCGGCCGTCATGCCTGTGCGCTACACCATCCGGTGGCTTCTGGCCGCGTGAGCGTTATTCACGGCGCCGATTTCCTGATCATTCCACTAACGACTCATCAGGACTGACCAGACGTCTTCAAGCTCTGACCCAAGTCGAGGAGAGTGGAGAGAATGACGACATCGCCGCGACGGCGATCCGTTCTGGCGTCAGCTGCCACCATCGCCGCGATCACCGCAGCCGCGCTGGCGAACCCGGGTGCCGCCTACGCACAGGACCACACCAACCCGCAGCCGCCCTACCCGAAGAAACCCGCCTACCCGCTCCATCCCGAGAGACCGGCATATCCGGTGAAGGCGACCTATCCGATCCATCCCGAGAAGCCGGTCCACCCTGTCTACCCGGAGAAGCCGGTCTATCCGGTGAAGCCCGTTTACCCGGAGAAGCCGGTCCACCCGGTGAAGCCGGTCTATCCGGTGAAGCCGGTCTATCCGGAGAAGCCGGTGAAGCCTGCGTATCCGGAGAAGCCGGTGTTGCCGGTGAAGCCTGCGTATCCGGAGAAGCCGGTGTTGCCGGTGAAGCCCGCGTATCCGGAGAAGCCTGCCAAGCCTGCGTACCCGGAGAAGCCGGTATTGCCGGTGAAGCCCGCGTACCCGGAGAAGCCGGCCAAGCCCGCGTACCCGGAGAAGCCGGTATTGCCGGTCAAGCCTGCGTACCCGGAGAAGCCGGTGTTGCCGGCCAAGCCTGCGTACCCGGCCAAGCCGGTGTTGCCGGTCAAGCCCGCGTACCCGGAGAAGCCGGCCAAGCCCGCGTACCCGGAGAAGCCGGTGTTGCCGGCCAAGCCTGCGTATCCGGAGAAGCCGGTGCTGCCGGTGAAGCCCGCGTACCCGGAGAAGCCGGCCAAGCCCGCGTATCCGGAGAAGCCGGTATTGCCGGTCAAGCCTGCATACCCGGAGAAGCCGGCCAAGCCTGCGTACCCGGAGAAGCCGGTGCTGCCGGCCAAGCCTGCGTACCCGGAGAAGCCGGTGCTGCCGGTGAAGCCGGTGCTGCCGGCCAAGCCTGCGTATCCGGAGAAGCCGGTGCTGCCGGTGAAGCCCGCGTATCCGGAGAAGCCGGTGCTGCCGGTCAAGCCCGCGTACCCGGAGAAGCCTGCGTACCCGGCCAAGCCCGCGTACCCGGTGAAGCCGACGTACCCGGAGAAGCCGATGAAGCCCACTCAGCCGTCGAAGCCGTCGAAGCCGTCGAAGTCGCACGAGTCGCACAAGGGGTCGGACCACGGCCACGACTCGGGCGAGGACTGAGCAGGTGACAACAGCCGGCTGAAGAAGCCGGGACAGGAGATCGCTGGGCCGTCCGCTGCGGGCGGCCCAGCGGCATGCAGGGCCGAGCGTGCCGGCCTCGACCCGACGACTGGGCCGGCCCTGACACGAAGTACACGAACCCCCCCCGCCAAGCCCCCCGCCGCCGTACCGACCCTCGCACGAGCACGGCGCGACCGGCTGCGGGGCGATGACCCGTCAACAGTCCGCAGGCAGGGCGAGTTGACCCTCGTGCCAGCCGGGGGCGTGCCGATGACCTGCGACGACGTTGTGAGAAGCTGCCGTGGTCAGCACATCCGCACCACGGAGGAGCACCGACGACATGGCCATCATCCACCACACCACGCTCAAGCCCACGAAGCTGGAGCTGCTCACCGACTGGCTGCCCTCGCGCCCCTGGTACCGCGGCGGCCCGGACGCTCCGGTGCTGACCAAGTCCGGGGGATTCCGGCTGGACGACCCGGAGGGCGAGGTCGGGATCGAGTTCATGGTGGCCACCGACACGTCCACCGGGGAACCGACCGCCTACCTCGTTCCGTTGACCTATCGCGGCGCGCCGCTGGAGGGGGCGGAACACGCGCTCGTCGGCACGCTGGAGCACGGTGTCCTGGGCAAGCGCTGGGCCTACGACGGCTGTCACGACCCGGTGCTGGTAGCCGAGTTGCTGTCGTTGATCGAGGGCAGGGCCCAGGCGCAGGCCCAGAGCATCGACGGCGCCCCCGACCCCGAGGTGATCCGCTCCTATGCGGGCGCCCCCTGGGCTCCGGGCGGCTTCGCCCCCGAGCCGGCCGATGATCAGGAGGGCACCCGCATCCCCGCGCCGCACGGCATGGTCCTGCACGTCCACCGGGTGCTCACCCCCGTGGCCGAGAACCCGCCGCTGCGCCCCGAGGGTGCGATCGGCCATGTGGCGCGCGGCTGGCAGGACCCGCGGGGCATCGCGTTGACGGCGGTGTTCGTGACGCTGCGCGCCAACTGACCGCCCCTCAGTCCGAAGCACACCGCATCCTTCTGGCATGGCCCGGTCAAATCTGTCACGCTTTCGGCAGTCCGCACCCTGACCCCATGAGGGCGCGGCGCACCACTCGGTACAGCGATCGCGCAAGCCCTGTCAGCGGCCACCCCGGCGTACCCCAGCCGGCGGTGGCCATCGAGCAGGCCGGGAATCCCGGCCGCCGCAAAGGAGTAGCGTGTGAGATCGACCCCCCACAAGGTCCTCGGCGCCGGTGCGCTCACCGTCGCCGTGGTGGCCGCCCTCGTGCTCCCCGGCACACCCGCCGCGGCCCGGCCGGCCACGGCATCCGCCGCCTGCACTCCGGCGCAGGTCGTCGGCAACGGCGGCTTCGAGAGCGGGACGTCGCCCTGGTCGACGTCCTCCTCCACCGTCATCACCAGCCGCTCCGGCCAGACCGCCCACGGCGGCAGCTCCTACGCCTGGCTGGACGGAGTCGGCAGCACCCATACGGACACCCTCAGCCAGAGCGTCACCGTCCCGGCCGGCTGCGACGCGGCCACCCTCACCTTCTGGCTGCACATCGACACGGACGAGACGGCCTCCTCCGTCGCCTACGACAAGCTCACGGCCCGGATCGGCGCCACGACACTGGGCACCTGGTCGAACCTCGACGCGAACACCGGGTACGTCCAGAAGTCGGTCGACGTGTCGGCGTACGCCGGGCAGACCGTCGCCCTCTCCTTCACCGGGACCGAGGACGAAAGCCTGCAGACCAGCTTCGTCCTCGACGACATAGCGCTCGACACCTCGGGCGGCAGCGCGCCACCGCCGGGCGACTCCACGCGCACCCCGGCCGCTCCTTCGTACACCGTGAACCTCAGCAGCGATACGAGCGGCACCGCATGGACCGGGCACGAGAGCGTGACCTTCAGCAACGCCTCCGCCACCGCGCTGAACGAGGTCTATCTGCGGCTGTGGGACAACTACCACGGCACCTGTGACGCCATGCCGATCCGCGTCACGAACGTCACCGGCGGTACGGCCGGCGCGCCCTCCGTGGCCTGCACCGCGCTCAAGATCGACCTGCCCGCCCCGCTCGCCCAGGGCCGGAGCGCCACCATCGGGTTCGACCTCGGCATCACCGTACCCAGCGGCGCCGACCGGTTCGGCCACGACGGTGCCTACAGCTTCATCGGCAACGCCCTGCCCGTCCTTGCCGTCCGTGACAGCGCAGGCTGGCACCTCGACCCGTACACGAACAACGGCGAGTCGTTCTACTCCCTGGCCGCCGACTTCAAGGTGACCCTGGACCACCCCAGTGGCCTGCTGGTCCCGGCGACCGGCACCTCCACGGACACGCCCGGTTCCAGCGGCCGTACGGTGACGACGGCGACGGCGTCGAAGGTCCGTGACTTCGCCTGGGCCGCCGGGCCCTTCACCAAGGTCTCCGGCACCTCGGCGGCCGGCGTCGCGGTGAACGTCTACTCGGTCTCGGGCATCAGCTCCTCCAGTGCCCAGTCCATGCTGACCACCGCCAAGAGCGCCATGGACGCCCACGCGGCCCGCTTCGGCGCCTATCCCTACGGCGAGCTGGACGCTGTGATCGACAACAACTACTGGTTCGGCGGCATGGAGTACCCCGGGTTCGTCCTGGACGTGGTCAGCTCCACCGCCCTCACCCACGAGATCGGCCACCAGTGGTGGTACGGCATCGTCGGCGACGACGAGTACAACAGCCCCTGGCTGGACGAGGCGTTCACGGACTACGCCACCGACCTCGCCCTCGGCAAGACCGGCACCAACTGCTGGAGCAGCGTCTCCTGGGCGTCGAGCGCCGAGAAGATCACCAACCCGATGGCCTACTGGGACGCGCACTCCTCCCGCTATTCCACCGTCGTCTACGGCTACGGCAAGTGTGCCCTGCACGATCTGCGCCGCGTCCTCGGTGACACCGCCATGGCCAAGCTGCTGAAGGACTACGCGACCGCGCACTGGTACGGCGTGTCGACCACGGCGGAGTTCAAGGCCGCCGCCCAGGCCGTCACGAGCACCGACCTCACCTCCTTCTGGGCCCAGCACCGCATCGAAGGCTGACCGGCACACCCACAAGGCTGAAAATCCGGCCGCGGATGGCTTCCTCGGGCGGAACACGGAGTGCGATCCGACCCGACCACGGGTCAGATGTATTCCGTGCAAAGTCTGACAGTCCCCTTCCGCGGCCGGTCCCGCCGGTGCCTCACCGGCGCCCTGACCGTCCTTGTCCTGTTCCTGCCCGGCACGCCGGCCATGTCCGAACCCGCCGGGGGTGGACCCGTGCGCGGCGGCGCGTACATGGGCATCGGCGTCCTCGCCCATGACGGAGACACCGGCACCCGGCCCCCGGCGGGACGCGCCTCGCAGCCCGAGGGCGTCGACGTCGCGAGCCACCAGGCCGGCGTCGACTGGCCGACCCTGTGGAAGGACGGCACGCAGTGGGCGTACACGAAGGCCACCGAGGGGACCTACTACACCAACCCCTACTTCACCCAGCAGTACACCGGCTCGTACAAGGTGGGCATGATCCGTGGCGCCTACCACTTCGCCACGCCGGACACGGCCGGTGGCGCCGCTCAGGCCGACTACTTCCTCGCGCACGGCGGCGGCTGGTCCAAGGACGGCAAGACCCTGCCCGGCGCGCTCGACATCGAGTGGAACCCGTACGGCGACGCCTGCTACGGCAAGTCCAAGTCCAGCATGGTCAGCTGGATCCGTGACTTCCTGAGCCGCTACAAGTCGCGCACCGGCAGGGACGCCGTCATCTACACGGCGACCAGCTGGTGGACCCAGTGCACCGGCAACTACAGCGGCTTCGCCGCGAACAACCCGCTGTGGATCGCCCGCTACGCCTCGGACCCGGGGACCCTGCCGGCCGGCTGGTCGTACCACACGATGTGGCAGTACACCTCCGCCGGCAAGACCGTCGGGGACCACGACCGCTTCAACGGCGCCCTGGACCGGCTGAAGATCTTCGCGACCGGCTGACCACCCGGCGGCACGCCGGGCGCCGGCGGCCGTGGCTCAGTCGACGTCCACGTCCGCGAACAGCGCGTGCATCGCCCCCAGGACGCGCACACACGCGTCCACCTCCGCCATGGTCAGATCGCCACCCACCCGGCGCAGCACCTCGTGCTCGCGGGCCCGTACGGCGGCGATGGCGCCGCGGCCGGCGCCGGTGAGCCGGATGAGCGACGAGCGGCGGTGGGCGGGGTTCGCGACGCTCTCCACCAGGCCGAGCCGCGCCGCGTCGTTCACCATGCGCTGGACGAACTGCCGACTGAGCGCCTGGGCCCGGCCCATCTGCGGCACCGTCATGGGCCCCTGTTTGTCCAGCAGATCGAGCACGGCGCGTACCCCGACCGACAGACCCTCGATCGGTGCCGCCTGCTCCACCTTGCGGTGCACCCGCCGGTAGAGCGGTCCGACCAGGTCGAACACCTCGGTGAGGCGCTCGGCCAGCTGGTCCTGGGTGGGCTGGGCGGCTGCGGAGCGGTCGACGTTCATGACCCAAGGATGACACCCGGGTTGCCAACCTGCACCCATGAATGACAACTTGGTTGTCATGACAGTCGACCTGGCCTCCGTGCCGACCCGTTCGCTGCCGACCGCCGACGGCTCCCTCGCCTACCGTGAGGCGGGCTCGGGACCGCCCCTGGTGTTCCTGCACGGCGGCTTCCTCGACCAGCGGGTGTGGGACGACCAGATCCCCGCCTTCGCACCGCACCACCGGGTGATCGCCTTCGACGCCCGCGGCCACGGCGGCTCGGCCAACGCCACCGCCCCCTACCGGAACACCGACGACCTCGCCGCACTGCTCCTCGGCCTCGACGCCGTCCCCGCCGTGCTCGTCGGCGTGTCGATGGGCGGGGCCACCGCCGTCGACTGCGCGCTGGAGCATCCCGGACTGGTCCGCGCGGTCGTCGTCAGCGGCGTCGGCACCAGCGAGCCCGTCTTCCGCGACCCCTGGGCCCTGGACGTGTTCGCCGCCCAGCGGCAGGCTCTGGCCGCCGGTGACCTGGACGGCTGGGTGGACGCCTTCAACCGGTTCACCGTCGGCCCGCACCGCGACCCGGCCGACGCGCCGCCCGAAGTGCTGCGCCGGGTCCGGGAGATGGCCCTGGCCACACTGGCCAAGCACACGGCAGGGGAGCCCGACCGGCGCGTGCCCGTCACCGCCACCTGGGAGCGCGCCGCGGACATCACGGTCCCCGTGTGCGCGATCAACGGCGCCCTGGACGCCCCCGACCACCTCGCCATGGCCACCCGCCTGACGAGCCTCGTCCCCGGCGCCCACAGCGTCAGCGTGCCGGGCACCGCGCACTACCCGAACATGGAGGACCCGGCACGCTTCAACGCCGAACTGTCGGCCTTTCTGAACCGGTTGCCGGACTGGAGCCCGTCCCCGTGCGGCCCGTGAGGGTGCGATGTCCCTCCCATCCCCGGGACCCGGTCCGGGGACCAGGCCCGGGAGACGCCCAGGACGACCGGGCCGGGCCGGCGGCCGGGCGGCGCTCACGTGATGCCCACCCGGCGCAAGACGACATCGGGCAGCATGGGCCTGTGTGCGTGGCACGGACGCTACGAGCCGCCCCTGACACCGTGCCACGCGCAGTCACCCGGCCTGGGCATACGGCCGCTGGGGCGATCGCCTCCGCCCCGGAACCCGACGCGGCCACCCGAGGCATCGGCCATGTGCGCACCGCGCCGAGGGCGGCCTGCCCTAGTGGCCGTGAGCGAACAGCACGCGAAGGGCGAGTGCCGTCATCACGGCGCTGGACGCCAAGGCCGTGACGAGCCGGCCCCGGCTGCCGGTCAGGAGCCGGCCGAGCAAGGCTCCGCCCCCGGCCAGGAGCAGTTGCCAACTGGCCGACGCCGCGAAGGCGGCCAGGACGAACACGGCCCGTTCGACCCGGTCCGGGACCGCAGAGGCCTGGCTGCCCAGCACCAGCGCCGCGAAGTAGATCACGGTGAGGGGGTTCATCATCGTGAGGCCCCACAGCCCCAGGAAGGCCCGGGCGGGGCGGAGGGGAGTCCCCTCGGTCCGGGAGGCCGTCGGCGGTGTGCGGTAGTGGGTGATCGCCGCTGCCGCGCCGCGCACCGCCAGCACCACGAGCACCGCGCCGGCGACCCAGCGCAGGGGGCGCACGATCGGCTCGACGGCGTGCGTGAGCGCGGAGCCTCCGAGCACGGCGATCAGCGCGTAGACGCCGTCCGCCGTCGCGACCCCCAGGGCGGCGCATGCGCCGATCCGCAACGAGGTCCGAGCCGTCAACGCCACCAGATACGTCCCGACGGCCCCCACGGGCACGGCGATGCCGTAGCCCGCGAGAAGCCCCGCGACCAGCGCCGCGGTCATGCGTGGACGGGTGTGGGCCTCCGCCGTCGGTCGCGCTGCTGTCGGCCGCGCACCGATCGGTCGGCGGCGGTCGGCGGCAGCAAGTCGATCAGCGAGGTCATGGGCTGATCGTGGCGGCAGTACGGGTACCCGGACAACTCTTTTTCCGGCGGTGGCGTCCGCACGTGACGGCCCGGGCGGTGCTCATGCGCCGCCGCCACCGGCACCCGTCGGCGCCTGAGCCGGTTCCTCAGGGCCGCAGTCCCGCCACGAGGGCCGCCGTACGGGCGTAGTCGCCCGGGCCAGGGTTCCAGCCGGGGGTGATCGGCGAGACCGAGATGCGGCCGGCGTCGACGGCCGCGACGTCGCTGCCCGGGCGGGCGGGGGCGTCCACGACGCCGACGGTCACCTTCCAGGTGCCGTCGCCGTTGTCGGCGTACTCGGGCTCGAGCACGGGACGCGGATCCTGCGTGGTGACGTCGGTGCCGCGCGCGGTTCCCGTGCCGTCCGCCCCCAGCACCGGATGGTCGACGTCGAGGCCCACACCCTCCGGCAGCAGACGTCCGCCGTGGGCCCGGTCCCGCAGCTGGTCGACGAGTGCCAGCACGAAGTCGTCCGTGGGGCGCATGGCGTTGAGGATCCGGTCGGATACGGGCGCCCGAAGGCCGCCGGTGCTGACGGCGATCGCGGGCACGCCGTCCTCCAGGGCCGTCACCGCGGCGCCCACCGTGCCCGAATGAGTCGCCATGGCCGCAAGGTTGGGGCCGAAGTTCGTCCCGGAGAGGACCAGGTCCGGGGCGTGCCGCGCGAACACGGCGGAGAGACCGAAGCTCACCGCGTCCGCCGGCGAGCCGTCGACCGCCCACACCTTCGGCTGCGGATGCAGTACGCCGATCGTGGGCCCACTCGACATGCGGGTACCGGCTCCGCTCTGGTTCGTGAGCGGGGCGACGATCGTCACGTCGTGCCCGGCGGCGGTGAGGCGGTCGTACAGCATGCGGATGCCGGGGGCGTCGTAACCGTCGTCGTTCGTCAGCAGGATGCGCAGCGGCCGCGGCGGGTCCGAGGCGCGCGGGGCGGCTCCGGCGGCGGGCGCGGCGAGGGTGCCGGCACACAGCAGCAGGGCGGCCAGGGGAAGGAGGGCTCTGCGAGGCACGGGTACTCCTTGGAAAAGGGCGTGACGGCGGCTCGGCGGACACCGGGAGGAACTCTGACGGCGGCTCAGCGCACGCCGCGGATGGGCAGGATGGCGAGCGCGCCGAGCAGCGACAGCGCGCCGCCGAACAGGAACAGCGGGGTGTAGCCGCCGAGCGCGGTGACGACGGCCGAGGCGACGAACGGCGCCACGATCTGCGGTCCGGCGTTGGCGATGTTCAGCACGCCCAGATCGCGTGCGGCGTCCTCGGCGCGGGGGAGTACGAGGGTGACGACGGCGGTGTCCACGGCCATGAAGCAGCCGAACGCCAGCCCGTTGAGGGCACTGAACACGAGCATGCCCGGCCAGGTCGGCGCGACCACGGGCACCACCATGACGACGCCCGCCAGTGCCGCCGAGACGCCGACGAACACCTTGCGCCGGTTCCAGCGGTCCGACAGCAGGCCGCCGACCAGCGTGGAGACGGCCATCGCCGCCATCGACACGGGAGTGAGGACGGCCATGGCGTCCGCCGCGCCGAGTCCCTTCGGCAGCGCGATGTGGTCGTCGAGGATGTACAGCTGGTAGCCGACGACGGAGAAGTAGCCCAGCACCATCAGGGCACGGCCGATGAAGGCCCAGCGGAAGTCGCGGCTGCTCAGCGCCGACAGGAAGACCGCCGCACGCCGGCGCCAGGGAAGGGACGGCGCGGGTACGGCGCCCTGGTCCCGCGGAACGTCCCGGCACAGCGCCGTCAGCAGCACCGCCGCCGCTGCGGCGACCAGTCCCAGTGCCAGGTACCCCGCGGAGAGGTGGTCGGCGGTTCTGGAGGCGATGAGGACGCCCAGCGTGCCGCCGACCGGCAGGGCGAGCCCCACCAGGGCGGAGGCCGTGCCGCGGCGGGCCGGCGGGATCCGGTCGGGCACGATGGCGGTGACGGCGGCCTGGTAGACGTTCATCGTCGCCTGGACGAGGCACCAGCCGATCCCCACCAGCAGCGCCGTGCGCACGCTGCCGAGGAGGGCGAGACCGGCCAGTGAGGCCAGCGCACCGCCGAGCACCCAGGGGCCGCGGCGTCCCGTACGGTCCGAGAGCGCGCCGGCGACCGGATTGCAGGCGGTGGCGAACACCGAGCTGACCCCGCCGATCAGGCCCAGCAGGGCCACCTTGTGGTGCGCGTCGATCGCGGCGACCTGGGTGGGCAGCAGGACGGACCCGACCCCCATGTACACCGCGTACATCGACGCGTTGGCGACCAGCCGCAGCGTCATCAGCCCGCGCTGCCGGGACTCGGGTGCGGCCGGCGTGGTGGCGGGCCGGAGATCTTCGGTGGGCACGGGCATGGCGACTCCCGGAGGAAGAGGATGAGGAGGAGGAAGAGCGAGAGAGGGGAACAGAGCCGGCTACTTACACGAGTAACCAAGGAGCGTGGTCCTTGTGTAGCACCCGGTTGCGGGGTTGAACAGAGGTCTGCGTCAGGGAGGCCGTTCCGTCACTTGACGCGTGTAACCTGAGAGCACCGAAACCGGGCGGAGGGGAACCATGGCGAGGAACGCGGCCGCGGCCGTCACCAGCGCGGATGTCGCGCGGCTGGCGGGAGTCTCGCGGGCCACCGTCTCCTTCGTGCTGAACAACACCCCGGCGCACCGCGTGAGCGAGGCGACCCGTGCGAAGGTCCTCGCCGCCGCGGACGTCCTCGGCTATGTCCCGCACGCGGCGGCCCGCTCCCTGCGTGCAGGCCGCAACAACCTGGTGCTGATCCCGGCCGCCGTGTCGGCCATCGGCCGCCTGGTCAGCGGCTGGATCGACGACCTGCACACAGAGCTGGAGCGCTACGGCTACACGGCCGTCCTGCACGCCGGCCGGTTCCCCGACCCCGGCAGCGCGGCCCGAGCGTGGGCCGAACTGCGCCCCGGCGCGGTCCTGGCGCTGGACGGTACGAGCCTCGGCCCGGCCGGCGTGCACGTGCTGCGGCGTGCCGGTGTCCAGGCCCTGATGGCCCTCGCGCCACAGCCGGTCGAGGGCGTGTACACGGTCGTGTTCGACGACCGCCGGGTGGGCGCGCTCGCCGCCGAACACCTCGTCGCGCAGGGGCGGCGGCGCATCGGTGTCGTCATGCCCCGCGAGCGGGGCCTCTGCGCCTTCGCCGAGCCCCGCCTCGCCGGTGCGCGGAGCGTGGCCGCCCGGACGACGGCGACGGTGACCCCGGTGGAGATGGAGTACACGCACGCGTCTGCCGCCGGGCTGGCGAACGGCTGGGCGCGGCGCGGTCCGGACGGCGTCTTCGCCTACAACGACGAGTACGCGGCGCTGCTGCTGGCCGTGCTGCGGGACGCGGGCGCCGACGTTCCCGGGGACGTCGCCGTCGTCGGCTGCGACGACCTCGTCACCGCGGCCCTGCAGCGCCCCGCCCTCACCACGATCCGGCTGGAGGTGCCCTCCGCCGCGCAGGTGGCCGCGGCGCTGCACGACCTGATCGAGACCGGCACCGCGGCCCCCCTGCCGGCGGTCGAGCCGGTGCTCGTACGCCGCGAGTCGGCCTGAGGAACGCCTGCCGTCACGGGAGGTCGGGGGAGGCTGTGCCGCTCCCGCTCCCGCTCCCGCGCCGCAGGTCAGGCGGTCAGGTGTCGGTGCAGGAAGTCCACGCTGTGCGCCACGATCGACGGCACCTCCGTGGAGCCGAGGAAGATGTGGTCGGCCCCCTCGACCGGCCGCACGGTGACGTCGCCGCCCGCGTCCCTGAGTGCCCGGGCCAGTGCCTCGCTCTGGCTGTAGGGCACGACCTGGTCCTCACGGCCGTGGATCAGCAGGAACGGGGGCGCGCCGCCGTTCGTCGCGTAGGTCACGGGACTGGCGGCGCGTGCCCGCTGCCGGCGTTCGGTCTCCGGCCCGCCGAGCAGGGCGTGGACGGGGTTCGGGTACGACGGCTCGCCGGGCACGGCCGGCATGGGGTGCGCCAGGAGCGGTTCGAGGTCGGACACCCCGTACCAGTCGACGACGGCCCGCACCCCGCTGTCCTGTTCCCGCACTCCCTCCACGCCTTCGAGGCCGGCGCCGTGCGCGTCGGCGCGGACCAGACCGGCCAGCGCGGCGAGGTGCCCGCCGGCCGACTCGCCCCAGACGCCGATCCGTTCGGGGTCGATGCCGAGGGCCGGGGCGTGGTGCCGTACATACCGGACGGCGGCCTTGACGTCATGCAGCTGGGCGGGGAACGGCGCCTCGAGGCTGTGCCGGTAGTCGATGCCGACCAGTGCCAGCCCGGCCCCGAGGACGGCTCCGTGCAGCAGCTCCACCGGCACGGTCGGCGGGGGATAGCGCCGGTCGCCCTCCAGCCACCCGCCGCCGTGGATCCACACGACGGCCGGTACGGGTCCTTCGGCGGGCGGCAGATGAACGTCCAGCAGTCGGGGCCGGTAGCCCGGCGAGGTCGCGTACGTCAGCCCGTGGAAACGCCGCACGCCGTCGGTGCCGGTCACGGCGGAGGTGGGGGCGCGGAACGGGGGCGGCGGCCAGCCCGTGTCGAGCTGGGCGGGTGCGGTCGAGGTCATGGCGGGGCCTTCCGTCGTCGGCCGGGGCGAGGGCCGAGGGCGCGGTGCCGTCGGCGCAGCGAGGATGTTACACGTGTAACCACCGACTGGCGAGGGTCTTCCCGACGGATACCCGGCGTGCCGCACCGGGCCGAGCTCCCGGCCTGCGGGCGACCGGGACAGAGGAGATGCGACGTCCTGAGCCTCTCCGGGCAGTGCCCTGTCGGTACGCCCACCGCATCGACGCCTCGGCTCCGCCGGCTGATCGCTCTCACCGCGGAGGCGCCCTGTCCGGGCGCGCCCGCAACCGGACCGGCGTCCCGGCGGCGGCCTCGCCGTCCGGGGACCGAGTGCCGGTCAGGCGCCCGAGACGACGAGCTGATCGGCCAGCCGGTGGGCCTGGGCGAGCAGGGCGCCGTAGGTGGCGACCTCGTCGGGGTCGTCGCTCGTGGCACGGACCAGTTCCCGGCGCAGACCGTCCAGCGTCTCGCGCAACCGTGCCACGGCCGCGCGCAGCTCGTCGTCGCACTCGTCGTACGCGTCGCCGAACCGGCTGTGGCTGTAGAGCCGCAGGGCGTGTGCCGTGCGGCACAGGAACTCCGCGTAGCATCGGGCGAGTTCGGGGTGTGGGCGGGGTGCCGCGCGGCCCTCGGTGGCCGCCTCCAGTACCGTGCGGGTGACGCCCGTCGTGTGTACGGCGGCGTAGTCGAGCACCAGGACGGCGTCGTCGTAACCCTTTCCGGGCCGTGGCTCCGGGCCGGTGCGCCGGCGGCGCAGATTGCCGCGCAGGCTCTCCCGGCCCCACTCGACCGATGAGCGGGCCTGCGCCACGAGCCGGTGCAGCCGCAGGGCCCGTTCGTGCCGGGCGCCGGCCTCCTCGGCGTCCCAGCGTCCCTCGGCCAGCCCCTCGGCGACCGTGCGCAGGATGTCGTGGGCCTCCGCGGTCGCGTCCTTCAGTACGGCCCGGCTGTCCCGCAGGTACAGCGGCGGGCGCACCAGCGCGTTGACGGCGATGCCGACCACGGCGCCGAACAGGGCCTCGGCGAGCCGGGCCGCGGAGGTGCCGACGGTGACGGATCCGCCGGTCAGGACGAAGAGGGCGCCGGTGGCCGCGTAGATGCCCTGGCTGCCCAGGCGCCGCCACTGACCGAGCAGCATCGCGAGGGGGAGGACGACGGCCATCGCGGCCATCGTGTCGCGCAGCGGCAGCGCCACCGCGGTGGCCACGACCGTGCCCGCCGCGATCGCCGCGAGCTGCTGCAGCCCGTGCGCGATGGACCGGTACACGGTCGACTCCACCAGGACCACCGCCACCCACGGCGCGACGAACGCCACCGGAGCGTGCAGCCACCAGCCGGCCACCGCCCAGGCGAGCCACGCGGCGAGGGCGGCCTTCACCGCCTGGGCGGCCAGATCGCGCTCCCGGCACGGCCCGGCCCAGGCCCGTGCCGCACCGTACGCCGCGGCCGTCACCTCGCGCCGCAGTGCCTGCCACGTCACTCGCACGCGCCGTACGGCGCCCCGGCTGCCACGCCGGACACGGCCACGCTCCGTCCACCCGCATCGCATACCGGCCGGGTGACCAGCGGCCCGGACCCTACGCGCCTCGCCTCCTCGTCACACGCGGGTCGGTTGGCGCACCCACGCTCGAAACACCCCTGCCGGCAGGTCACCCGAGACTGGGCGGCGTCCAGTCGGCGTGCCGGAGGATCGCCCGTGTCGCCACTCGCGACGGGGCGATCCGCAGTGCGGTGTTGCGCAGGGCCACGGCCGCCGGGCGGGACAGCCGCTGGCCCATCCGGCCCGCCTGCCGGGCCGCACGGGCGACCGCCTGCGCGCGCGGGCGGCGCTCGGCGTCGTAGCGGGCCAGCGCCGAGGTGACCGAGGGTTGCGCGGCCAGCGCGGCGGCGAGCGTCACCGCGTCCTCCAGGGCCTGGCAGGCGCCCTGGCCGAGATTCGGTGTCATGGCGTGCGCCGCGTCGCCGAGGAGCGCCACCCGGCCCGCGACGAACGACGGCAACGGCGTGACCAGTTCGTGGATGTCGTGGTGGAGCACGGCCTCCGGCCGGGTCGCGTCCAGAAGCGCGGGGATCGGATCGTGCCAGCCGGCGAAGCGCCGGCGCAGCATGCCGAGCGGGTCGGCGTGGTGGACCCCGGGCGGCGCGGTGAGCACCGCGTGCCACTCGGCCCGGCCGTCCAGGAAGCCGATGTGCCCGAACTCGGCGCCCCCGCCCCAGGTCAGCTCGAAGTCGGTGCGCAGGGCCGGCGGCCCCGAGGTCACGGCCCGCAGGACCGTCGAGCCGGCGTACACCGGGCCGGGATGTCCGGGGAACAGCAGTCCGCGCAGCCGGCTGCCCACTCCGTCGGCCGCGACGACCAGGTCGGCGTCCAGCATCCCGTCCCCGGCCGGCACTCCCACCCGGTCGGGGGCCGAGAGGTCCAGTGCGGGCACGGTGACGCCGATGAGCAGGCTCTCGGCCGGCAGGGCCTCGCGCAGCAGGCGGTGCAGGACCGCGCGCCGGATGCCGACGATCGGCGTGCCCAGCGCGCGTTCGAGTGCGGCGCCGTCCATCCGCGCCAGCCACCGGCCCGCGGGGGTGCGGGTGCCGCCGGTGTACTGCGGGCGCGCCGCCGCACGTACGGCCGCGCCCACGCCGAGGGCGTCAAGGGCGCGCAGGCCGTTGGCGTGGAGCGAGATGCCCGCCCCGGCGTCGTCGAGGGTCGCGGCGCGCTCCACGACCCGTACGTCCCAGCCGATCCGGCGCAGGCCGATCGCCGCCGCCAGCCCGCCGATGCCACCTCCGACCACCACCGCCGTACCGCCCATGCCGGACCCCCTTCGACCTCGGTCAGCGCCAGCCTTTCTACAGATGTAGAAGCCGCTGGCGAAGACCTTACAGCGGTGTTCTACGGCTGTAGAAGCAGGGGTGTAGAAAGTGAGGGTGTCCCCAGACCGACGTACTCTCCTCGCCGACGCGGCCATCGCCGTCCTCGCCGACGCCGGCGTGCGGGGGCTGACCCATCGCGCGGTGGACCGGGCGGCCCAGCTGCCGCCCGGCACCACGTCCGCCTACTACCGCACCCGCCAGGCCCTGCTCACCGCCCTGGTACGGCGCCTGGTGGCGCTCGACCAGGCCGAGCTGCAGGAGATCGGGGCGAGGACGCCGCCGCCCCGGACCGCCGCCGACGTGGTGGCGGGACTCACCGGGTTCACGGCGGCGAGGCTCACCGGGGACGGGCGCAGACGCTCCCTGGCGCGCTACGCGTGCGCCGTCGAGAGCGCGCGCCACCCCGAACTGCGGGAGATCCTGGTGCCGCGCGAGAACCTGGCGCGGCAGGCCCTGTGCGACTTTCTCGCCGCACAGGGCGTGGCCGACCCGGAGGAACGGACGGTGACGCTGCTGACCTGCGTGGACGGCCTGGTCTTCGACCGGCTTGTGAACGGCGGGAGCGTAGCGGAGGAGGAGATCCGCGGCCTGGTCACGGCGGCGCTGCGCTGAGCCGGAGGGGCGGCGGGGGGTGCGCCGGTACGCCGGCGGCGCGGTCTCCGCCCGTAGCGGTACGACGATCATGGCGGCGCTGCCGCATGCGCCGAGCCCGCCGGCCACGGCCCTTCGCCCGCACGACACAGGGCAGTCGAGGCCGGCCGGGGGGCGGCCCGTCACGGCGGTGGCACCGCGCGCAGTGCGCGCAGCACCGCCCAGACCACCGACACCAGAGGGACGGCCACCACGGCGCCGATCACCCCGGCGATGATGCTGCCGGCGATCACCGAGACCGCGACGACCAGCGGATGCAGCCGCACCGCCCAGCTCATCACCAGGGGATGCAGCACATGGCCCTCCAGCTGGCCGATCACGACGATCAACGCCAGCACGGCCACCGCGGTCAGCGGCCCCCGCCCGGCGAGCGCGACGATCGTGGCGACACCGAGCGCGACCGGGGAGCCCACCAGCGGCACGAACGCGGCGAAGAACTCCAGCAGCGTCAGTGGCAGGGCGAGCGGCACCCGCAGCACGAGCAGTGCGATGCCGACGAGCACGGCGTTGGTCGCGGCCACGATGATGATGCCGCGGGTGTACCCGGCGAAGGCCCGCCAGGCGGCCCACCCCGCCCGGTCCCAGGCCGGCCGGGCGCCGACGGGCAGCAGCTGGTCGCGGATCCAGCGCCACAGGCGTTCGCCGGAGTGGATGAAGAACACGGAGGCGAACAGCGCGAGCGCGCCCCCGGTGACGAACTCGACCACTTGGCCCAACCCACTGACGGCACGGCTGAGCAGGCTGGAGCGGTGCGCGGAGAGGTAGTGCGTCACCTGGCTCTCCAGCTGGGACAGCCGGCCGGGACTGAGCCGGAACGGCGGTCGCTGGAGCCACAGCTCGATGCGGTGCACCCCGCCCCGGAACTCACCCGCCAGCCTGGCCGACTCGCCCGCCACGGCGTTGCCCACCAGGGCGAGCAGGGCCAGCAGGAGCAGGATGCTGCCCACCAGCGCCACCGCTACGGACAGCGGCCGGGGCAGGACCCGGTTGAGCAGGTCCGTCAGCGGGCGCAGGACGGTGGTGACGACCAGCGCGAGGAAGACGGCCACGGCGATGAGCTGGAAGCTGCCGAGGATGCTGAAGACGCCGTAGATGACGACCCCGACGAGGATGAGCCGCCAGGCATAGGCCGCCCCGACCCGCAGCCACGGGACCGTCCGCTCGGCCGCAGGTACCGGTTCGGTGCGCGGGACGGCCGGGAGCCGCACGGTGTACGCCGGCCGGCTGCCCAGCACCCGGCCCCTGCGGCGCCGGCCGTCCGCCCCGGCCGCCCGCCGACGCCCATCGCCCACCACCGCTTCCGGCTCCTCTCCGTCACCCTGATGACGGTCGGTCACATGTAAAGAACCGTAAGCGCGCAGGGCGCGCGCGGCGCGCCCAGTGCGTCCGTGCGCGGTTTCCCCCGGACGGGGACGTTTCACCGCCGGGGTGCCGTCGTGTCAGGCGTCGCCGAGGAACGCCACGGTCTCCGCGAGCGGTGCCCGGTCGATGCGGGCGAACGGCGCCGACGGATCCGCGAAGCCGATCGACACAGCCGCGAAAAGGACCAGGTCCTCCGGGGGCGACACCACCTCCGCGACCGTCCGGTGATACACCGACCACGCCATCTGCGCACAGCTGTGCAACCCCTCGGCGCGCAGCAGCAGCATCACCGTTTGCAGGTACATTCCGAGGTCCGCCCACTGCGCCGCGCCCATGGCTCGGTCGATGTAGCACAGCAGCAGACACGGGGCTCCGAAACAGCGCCAGTTCGCGGCGACGGCCGCCCGGCGGGCCTCCGCGTCCCCGCGCCGGATCCCGAGTGCCCCGAAACGCTGGGCGGCCGCCGCGGACCGCCGCTCCCGGTACGGAGACCCCGGCTCCGGTGGATACATCCGGTACTGCCGCTCGTCCCCGGGATCACCGGCCGCGGCACGCTCTCCGGTGCGCTTCTTCAGCTCGGCCAGCGGGGCACCGGTGAGCACATGGACCTGCCACGGCTGGAGATTGCCGCCCGAGGGTGCGCGCGCCGCGGCGGCCATGACCCGCTCCAGCACCGCACGCGGGACCGGCTCGTCCGTGAAGGCCCGCACCGCCCGCCGGCTTGCCACCGCCTCGTACACATCCACCCGCACGACCTCCAGGCCCGCTCCGCACTTCCGCTGTACTGACGAAACCCGGCCGACGGATGTGACCCGAGCCGTCCCGCCCGGCCCGGGTGCCGGGCGGCGGAGCGCTGAGCGCGTGGTCTCGGTTTTGCTGTCAGGCTGCCCGTCCAGTCCCCAGGGGCAGGGCGCGGGCTGTGCCCAGGGCGTGGCGAACTGGCCGAGAACGCTCCGGGCCCTCGGCATCCGCCCCGCCGCCGTACCCGTGAACCCGGCCGCCCACGGCCAGGCACGCAGGCCGCAGGCCGCGGTCGGCGGACATCGGTTCCTGCCCCGCCACAGCCGCGCCCCCCGAGCGTGCGAGCAGCGTCGGCGGCACCGGCGAAGCGCTCGGGGCGCACGGGTCCGGGGGGGCGAAGGCGTCCGTGAACGGCTGGAACTGCGGATGACGCTCGCACTCCGGAGTCCGGCCGCGCGAGCTCGGTGGCCCGGCCGGCCAGTGGCGCGGCACGCCCGGCTGCCCCGTCGCCTGCCGAACCCGGCCTCCGGCCTTCACACGTTCCCGGCCCGACGCCCGGCCCGGCACAGCGGTCCCACCTGCCCCCTTGCGCCACAGGGCTGCGTCGGCGACCGGTGCCGTCAGCCGGAGCTCACACGACCTTCACAACCACTGCGGGTGGGCCGCCCGGGGCGGGGCACCCGGGGAGAGTCGTCGGCAGAGGGGATCCCCAGTGATCACTATCGCTGTACTGCTGCTCCCCGTCCTCACCGTCCTGCTCTTCGGCCTGGACCAGGTCGAGGACCGGTGGATCCTGCATCCGACGGCCCGTCACACCAAGCAGCGCCGGCACCGTCGTATGAGGCCCGGCAGGCGTTGATCCGCCGTCGGCGGGCTCCCGACCGGGATTTCAGCTGCCGGTCGTCGTGTCCGTGTCCGGATCGGCCCACCGCCGGTAGCGGATGATCGCCTTGCCGAGTTCGACCCGCTCCGGTTCAGGGAGGGTGCCGCCCCGGGCGTAGTCGAGGATGTGCTCGGCGACCGTCCGCAGCTTGGTGTTGGTGCGCTGGGAGACGTCCCGCAACGCCCGCCAGGCTTCCTCCGGGGCGATCTGACCGATGACGACCACGGCCCCGATGGCCTGGTCGATCACCGCGTGCGAGGACACGGCGCGCCGCAACTGCTCGTTCTCGGTCACGAGCCGGTCGTACTCCGCGGCGAGCTCGGTCGAGGAGAGGAGGACCAGCGGCTGCTGCCGGGAAAGGGCGAAGAATGCCATGGAGCACCTTTGCGGGGGTGGGGGGCGTCACTACCACGCCTGCCCTCGATGGGCGCTTGCACACCGATTGAACAAGCGGCGCCCGGCACCGTCACGCCGCGCGGGCCGTGCCGCAGGTCGTGAACATCCGTGCGCCGCCCTGCCCCCCGAGACGACGCGCTGTCAGCCCTCTCGGCCCGTGCTCTCCGCCGCCCGGCCCACCGGCAGCAGGTCACGGATGTCCGCGGGAAGGGCGTCGGCCATCCGCTCGGTGAGCTCCGGGGCCAGCGCGGCGTCGAGCACTTCCATCACGGCGGCGGCCTCCCGCAGGGCCGTGTCCTCGTCGGTGCCAGCCCGGTCGGCGATGCGTCCGGCGAAGACCGTCAGCCCGAACCGCTCGCCCGACACGCCGGAGTCGGCACCCGCCGAGGCGTCCGCCGCCTCCCGCATCGCCGCCGCCATGTCCGGCGGCAGCTGTGCGGCCACATGCCGGGCCAGCCCGGACGGCAGCCGCTCCGACAGCGTGCTGACGACGGCGTGCGCTGCTCGTTCGGCCGAACCCCGGTCCGGCAGCTGGGCCAGCGCCTGCACCTTTCCGATCATCTCGTCGTGCCGCATGAGGCCGGTTCCTTCCGCACGAGGTCCTGACGGTGCGCTGCCTCCCCGTCGGGGCCGGGCAGCGGCCGGCGTCCGGCCGGCGGCGCCGTCACCGGGGTCGGCCGGGCCTTCCGCGACCCCGGCCGAGTACCCCGGTCGCCGCCGCGGGTACCCGGCACGGGGCGTCGCGGTCCCGCCCCGGGGGTAGGCGTGGCGGCGGACCGTGGAACGACGCCGGACACCGGCGGAGCCGAAGGCGAGGTGCGCATGGCGGAAACGGGGCTGGCGGCGCCGTTGTGGGACGTCCACAACGGCCAGGGGCCACGACAGCTGGCCGAGCTGGCGCTGGCGCTGCTGCTGTCCAGCCTGATCGGCTGGGAGCGGGCGGCGCAGCAGAAGAGCGCGGGGCTGCGCACGCACACGCTGGTCGGTGTCGCCAGCGCGCTGATGATGGAGGTGTCCCAGCACGGGTTCACCGCGGTGCTCGGGCTGGAGAACGTCTCCTTCGACCCCTCCCGCGTCGCGGCGCAGATCGTCTCCGGCATCGGCTTCATCGGCGGCGGCCTGATCTTCGTACGGCGCGACGCCGTCCGGGGTCTGACGACGGCCGCCACCATCTGGCTGACCTGCGCGGTCGGCATGGCCTGCGGCGGCGGGCTGCCCGTCCTCGCGCTGGCCGTGACCGCCCTGCACTTCCTGGTGGTGCGCGGCTATGCGCGCTTCACCTCCCGGCTGATCCCCGGCACGGCCGCCGCCGCGTTCGAGGCACGCCTGACCTATCGCACGGGGTCGGCGCTGCTGCCCCGGCTGATGGAGACCTGTACCCGTCGTGGCTTCCGGATCGTGCAGGTCAAGGTCGAACGGCTGCCCGGCCGCACGGACGACGCGGCCCGCGTGCTGCTGGAACTGGAGGGCGCCGCGGATCCGACGGGACTGGCGTCGGAACTGTTCCAGGACGAGGGCGTGCTCGACGTGGAGGTGAGTGCCGCCGCGGACGAGGAATAGGACGACGCACAGGCGGTACGGCCGTTGGGCGGTACCGCCGTCCGCTCAGCTCTCGGCCGTCTGCTGGGTCCACGTCCAGGCGTACTGCAGCCAGTCCGCGACCGTCAGCGCGGCGAGGCCCCCGCAGACCAGGCGGGTGAGCCGGGGTGCGGCCGCGTAGGAGCAGACCAGGGCGCCGGCGGTCCAGGCCGAGGTGCAGAACGGGCAGGACAGCAGGTCGCCGACGGCACGCCGGAGTCCGTCGCCCCGCGGTTCGTCGATGACCTCGCTCGCCTCGCCCTCGTCCGCCCGCCGGGTGAAGGGCGCCCGCAGCAAGCTCGTGATGCGGTCCCGGGTCAGCACCCTGGACGCCTTGTACGCCGCCGTCCCCAGCAGCACGACGTCCCACGGCGGCACCTCCCGCGGCAGCCGGACACCCCGGCGCCGGGCCAGCACCGCGTATCCTCCCGCCCCCGCCGCGAAGACGGCGGCGAGGGCGGCATATCCGGCGAGAGGGACGTCGCCCTGGTCGTCGTACTGCCCCGCGTCCGTCGTCATGCCTGACCCTCCGGTGCGTGTCCTGCCGTGGCCCGCAACGAGTTCCCCGGCGGGAAGGAGTGACACGGGCGGCGGGCTCGTCCGGCGAGGCGGGCCGACGTGGGCGATGCCACATATGACCTGGTTCGCACTCTCTCCCGGTCGCCCCGGTGCCGGGCTACCGTTGCGTCGAGCCCCTGTTCCCCCTCGTATCCCGGACGGCCCGGCTGTGCTCACTGATCTGTCCCCCCTCATCGCGGCGACGACGCGCTGGCTGACGGTCGCCTATCCGCCGAGCGGCGGTGCGCTGGCCTCCGCACTGTGCGAGGCGCAGGCCCGCCAGGCGGTCACCGTCGCCGCGTGCCTGCGCTACCCGACCGACATCGACGCGGCGCTGGTCACGATGGCCGGTCCCGGTGGCGCCGCCCGTCTGGACTGGATCACGGGCGCCGAGCGCACCGGCGAGGAGGCCACGGACGACGACTGGGCCTGGCGGACCTGGGTGGACGAGGTCGTGGCCAGCTGGGCGGCCGGTCTGCTCACCGATCCCGAGCTGGCCGGGCTGGCCGTCGCCGCGGTCGCCGAGGGAGATCACGGCCCGGGCCCGATGGCCGAGTTCCGGCGCCTGCTCGCCCCGGACGACGCCGACCGGGGTGCCGCCGCCCTGCTGCGCCACCCCGACCTCCTCGCCCCCGTCGCCGAGCTCCACCTCGACCAGCTCCTGGACCGGCTCGGACCGGGCCGTACGCTCGCGGCCTGACCGCGCGATCCGCCGGACCGGCCCGGTGTCGTACGCCCTCGCCGGGGTACTGCGGAGCTGATCCGTGGTCGTGCGCCGACGGCGGACGATCCCCAGCGACGGCAGGCAGGAGAAGGCGATGCGCGCGCAAGGCGACGACACACCGGCGGCCGGCGGCGTCGGGGACGCCGCGGCCCGGCCGGCCCAGGACACCGGCGAACTGGCCCGCAAGGAGATCGGCGCCGTCCGGGACGAGATCATGACGGCGCTGAAGCGGCTGGGCGCGGGCGGGCTGCTGCTCGCCGGAGCCGGCACCTGTGGTGTCCTCGCCCTCGCGGCCGCGCACACGACGCTGCTGCGCGCCCTTGGCCCGGCCCTGCCGGAGTCCACGGCCTGGGCCGTACTGAGCGGCGCCCACACCGCCGGGGCCCTGGGCCCGGCGATGGCGGCCCAGGGCCGGGTACGCGCCGCGGCCCAGGCCGCCGTATGAGGGGCCGGCGGCAGCCGGTGGGCCGGTGCCGCCCGGCGTGAACGAAGGCTTGGCCATGACCTTCAAGAATCCTGTGCACCGCGGCGGGGCGCGTCGCGGCCGGTTCGAGCAGTTCTCGGAGTACGCCTCCAACTTCACCAGCTCCCCGGTGTTCTTCCTCTTCTGCCTGCTCCTCGTCGGCTTCTTCGCCGCCGCGCACGTCGCGCACCTGCGGCTCGAACTGCTCCTGCTGGCGGGTGAGTCGATGACCGCGGTCACCCTGCTGCTCCTCGCCCTGCTGAAGAACGCCGAGATGCGGGCCGAGCACGCGATCCAGCGCAAGCTGGACGCGATCGCGGGTGCGCTGCTGGAGGCCCACGCCGATGACCGGAGCCAGGCCTTCGAGGAACTGCGCAATGCGATCCGGATGGAGGAAGAGACCTGACGGAGGCGGACAAAACGGCGCGGCGGTTCTTCACGGCACGCCGGTCAGGGTCGACCATGCCATGTCATGGACATTTTGCTCGTCGCCAGCGCGTTCAACAGCCTCACGCAGCGCGTGTACGCCGAACTGTCGGACCTCGGGCACCGCGTGGACGTCGTACTCGCCTCGCACGGCGAAGACCCCGTCCGGGCCGCCCTGCGCGAACTGCGCCCGGATCTGGTCGTCGCGCCGATGCTGAAGTCGGCCATCCCGGAGGACGTGTGGCGCGACCACACCTGCCTGATCGTCCATCCGGGTCCGCCCGGTGACCGCGGCCCGTCCTCGCTCGACTGGGCCATCGCCGAGGGCACGCCGGAGTGGGGCGTGACCGTCCTGCAGGCCGAGGCGGCGATGGACGCGGGCCCGATCTGGGCGGCCGAGCCGTTCCCCGTACCGCCCGTCGGCAAGAGCGACCTGTACCGCAACGAGGCCTCCGACGCCGCCGTCACCGCCGTCCTCACCGCCGTACGGCGCTACGCCGAGGGTGCCTACAAACCCCGGCCGCAGACCGACGACTCGGTCAGCGTGGTCTGGCGTGACGTCTTCCGGCAGCGGCGGCGGCGCATCGACTGGGAGCAGGACGACACCGAAACGGTTCTCCGCAAACTCCGCGGCGCCGACTCGCAGCCGGGTGTCCTGGACGAGCTCCTCGGCCGGGAGGTGTTCCTGCACGGCGGTCACCCCGAGGACCGGCTGCGCGGCCGCCCCGGCGCACTCCTCGCGCAGCGCGCGGGCGCCGTCTGCCGGGCCACCCGCGACGGCGCCGTCTGGATCCCGGAACTGCGCCCCCGCAGGAACTCCGGCGACCCCGCGCCCTTCCGCCGCCCCGCCGCCTCCGTTCTCGCCGCCTGGGAACCCTCCCTCGAACTCCCGGAAGCCGCCGTCCCGTTGGAGCTGCCGTCCGGCCGGCGGACGTGGAGCGACATCCGCTACCGGCAGCGCGGCGACATCGGCTTCCTGGGCTTCTCCTTCCCGGGCGGCGCGATGAGCACCGACCAGTGCCGGCGGCTGCTCGCCGCCTACGAGCACGCCCTCACCCGGCCCACCCGGGTCCTCGTGCTCGGCGGGGCCCGCGACTTCTTCTCCAACGGAATCCACCTGAACGTCATCGAGGCGGCCCCCGACCCGGCCCAGGAGTCGTGGGTCAACCTGGTCGCCATGGACGACCTGGTCGAGGCCGTACTGCGCACCACCGACCGGCTGGTCGTGGCCGCCCTCGCCGGCAACGCGGCGGCCGGCGGCGCCATGCTCGCCCTCGCCGCCGACGAGGTGTGGTGCCGCACCGGCGTCGTCCTCAACCCGCACTACCGGCGCATGGGGCTGTACGGCTCGGAGTTCTGGACCTACACCCTGCCGCGCCGCGTCGGAGCGGACCACGCCCGGCGCCTCACCACCGAGGCCCTGCCGGTGAGCGCCGCGTCCGCCGAGCGGCTGCGGCTCGTGGACCGGCTCGTGCCGGCCGCGCCCGGCGACTTCGCGGCCGAGGTCGAGCAGCTTGCGGCCGAGCTCGCCTCCTCGCCCTTCCTGGACGCCCGGATCGCCGCCAAGGCAGCCCGCGCCGCGGACCGGCGCGAACGCCCCCTCGCCGGGTACCGCGAGGCCGAACTGGCCCGCATGCACGCCATCTTCTTCGACCCCACGGCCCCCTATCACACCCTGCGCTCCGCCTTCGTCCGCAAGACACCGTCCGGCTCACCCCGGCCCCTCACCCCGCCGGCCAGGGACGTCCGGTGACGCCGCGGCTGCTGGTGGCCGGCGTCGGCAACATCTTCCTCGCCGACGACGCCTTCGGCCCCGAGGTGATCCGCGCCCTCGGCCCGCGTCCGCTGCCGCCCGGGGTGCGGGTCCACGACTACGGCATCCGCGGCATGGACCTCGCCTACGCCCTGCTCGACGGGTACGACACCGCCGTCCTCGTGGACACGGCGCGACGCGGCCGGCCCCCCGGGACCCTCTCCCTGATCGAGGCCGAACCGCCCGACGGCGGTGTCGTACCCGAGGCCCACGGCATGGACCCGGCGAAGGTCCTCGCGCTGGCCGCGCACCTCGGCGAGGAGGCCCTGCCCCGGGTGCTCGTCCTGGCCTGCGAGCCCGAACTGCTGCCCAGCGGTGACGAGGATCTCCTGCCGGGGCTCAGCACACCGGTCCGGGAAGCCGTCGGCCGGGCCGTGGACGCGCTGCACACGCTGATCCCGGCCCTGCTCGCCGACCCCGGCGCACCTGCGCCCCCGTTGGGCCGCCCGGTGGAATCCGGGCCCCCGCGTCCGGCTGCGCTGCCCGGTGCGGCGGGCGGCTGAGCGGAAGATCGGTGGAGCCCGGGCCGCAGGGACGTGCCCCGGGCTCCACGCCGCATCCAAGGAGCAGCGCCCATGTGCCGGTCCGACGTGAAGCAGGCCGTCCTGGCGAAGAACGACGACCTGGCAGCGGAACTGCGCGCCGATCTCGCCCGGCAGGGCGTGACCGTCGTCAATCTGCTGTCCAGCCCCGGCAGCGGCAAGACCGAGCTCCTCGCCCGGGTCCTGGCCCGCGCGGTGCGGCAGGAGGTGCCGGTGGCCGCGCTGACCGCCGACCTGGCCACCGAGAACGACGCGGTACGGCTGGCCCGCTCCGGCGCCCCCGTCCAGCAGGTGCTCACCGACGGGCTGTGCCACCTGGAGTCCCGTCAGGTCCGCGCCCGGCTGGACGGCTGGCTGCCGGCGGACACCTCGGTGCTGTTCGTGGAGAACGTCGGCAACCTCGTCTGCCCGGCCGCCTACGACCTCGGCGAGAGCATGCGGGTCGTGCTGATGGCGGTCACCGAGGGCGAGGACAAGCCGCTGAAGTACCCGACCGCTTTCGGCTCCGCCCATCTGGTCGTGATCACCAAGACGGACCTCGCCGAACCGGCCGGCTTCGACGAGAGCGCCTTCCGGGCCAACGTGCACCGCGTCAACCCGGGCGTGCAGATCGTACGGTCCTGTGCCCGCACCGGAGACGGCGTCGACACCCTGCTGGACCGCGCCCTGGCCGCCCGGGACGGCACGCTCCACCGGCCACCGCTCGCGCCGCATCCGCACGGCCACCACCACGCGCCCGCCCCCGCCGTATGACGGCCCCCGCGACCGGCCTGGTCCGGCGTCGGCTCACGGTGCGCGGGACCGTGCAGGGAGTCGGCTTCCGGCCGTACGTGCACCGGCTGGCGGCCGGCCTGGGTCTCGCCGGATTCGTCGGCAACACCGGCGACGGCGTGATCGTCGAGGTCGAGGGCACCGCGGACGAGGTCGACCGCTTCTGCGCCGTGCTGGCCGAACAGCCGCCGCCCCTGGCCACCGTGAGCGGCCTCGCCGGCGAGGACGTGCCCGTCACCGGCGACACCGGCCCCTTCACCATCCGCTCCACCGAGCGGGCCGGCGGTCGCACCCAGCTGCCGCCCGACACCGCGACCTGCGCCGACTGCCTGCGCGAACTCGCCGACCCGGCCGATCGCCGGCATCGGCACCCGTTCGTCACCTGCACCCACTGCGGCCCCCGCTTCACCATCGCCACCCGGATGCCCTACGACCGGGCGGCCACGACCATGGCCGGCTTCCCGATGTGCTCCTCCTGCGCCCGTGAGTACGGCGATCCCGCGGACCGGCGCTTCCACGCCCAGCCGGTCGCCTGCCCCGACTGCGGGCCCCGGCTCACCCTGGTCCCGGCCCTCGGCGGCCTCCGCCCGGCGCGGGACGCGAACGCCCTCGCCACGGCGCGGGCGCTGCTGGCCGCCGGGCGGATCCTCGCCGTCAAGGGTGTCGGCGGCTACCACCTCGCCTGCGACGCCACGGACGAGCGGGCCGTGGCCGCCCTGCGGGACCGCAAGGAACGCGGCGGCAAGGCCTTCGCGGTGATGTGCGCCGACCTCGCCACCGCCGAGCGGATCGCGGTCCTCTCCGCCGCCGAACGGGCCGCGCTGACCAGCGCCCGGCGCCCCGTCGTCCTGCTGCGCAGGCGCACCGCGCCGGACGGCCTCCGCCTCGCCGGGCAGGTCTGCCCGGGCAGCCCGCACGTGGGCGTGATGCTGCCCTACACCCCGGTGCACACGCTGCTGTTCGGCCTGCCCGGCGACCCGCCCGGTCCCCGCGCGCTGGTGATGACCAGCGGCAACCGCTCCGGCGAACCCATCGTCACCGACGACGCCGACGCCCTGGACCGGCTCGCCGGACTGGCCGACGCCTGGCTCGCCCACGACCGGCCCATCGCCTCGCCCTGCGACGACTCCCTGCTGCGGGTCCGCCCCGACGGCACCGAACAGGTCCTCAGGAGGTCGCGCGGCTACGTCCCCCGCGCGGTGCGGCTGCCCGTGCCCGTACCGCCCGTGCTCGCGGTCGGCGGCGACCTGAAGAACGTCCTGTGCCTGGGCGAGGGCGACCAGGCGTGGTTCGGCCCGCACATCGGCGACATGGGCGAGCTGGCCACGCTGGAGGCGGCCGAGCGCGCCGAGCGGCACCTGACCCGGCTGACCGGCGTCACCCCGGTCCTGGTCGCCGCCGACCGGCACCCCGGCTACCACTCGGCCCGCCGGGCCCGCCGGCGTGCCTCCCGGCCGGCGGACGGCTCCCTGCGGCTGGTCCAGCACCACCACGCCCACATCGCCTCCGCGATGGCCGAACACGGCCTGGACGGCACCACGCCGGTGATCGGAGTCGCCTTCGACGGCACCGGATACGGCGACGACGGCACCGTGTGGGGCGGCGAGATCCTCCTCGCCGACTACTCCGGCTACCGGCGCTTCGCCCACCTCACCCCCGCACCGCTGCCCGGCGGAGACGCCGGCGTGGCCAACCCCTGCCGGCTGGCGCTGGCCCGCCTGTGGGCGGCCGGGCTGCCGTGGACCCCGGACCTGCCGAGCGTCACCGCCTGCACCGACATCGAACTCGCCACGTTGAGAAGGCAGTTGGACCGTCAGGTGGCCTGCGTGCCGACGTCCAGCATGGGGCGGCTCTTCGACGCGGTGTCGTCCCTGGTGGGGGTGTGCCACCGGGCGGGATACGAGGCGCAGGCCGCGATGGAGCTGGAGGCGGCCGCGCTGGAGGCCAGGGACGCGGACACGACGGCGTACCCCTTCGGCGTCACCGGTGCGGGTGTCCTCGCCTGCGACCCCGCGCCCATGCTCGGGGCCCTGCTCGCGGACCGGCTGGGCGGCACCCCCGCCCCGGTCCTCGCGGCCCGCTTCCACCGGGGTGTCGCACGGGCCGTCGCCGGCATCTGCCACCGCGCCCGCGCCGCCTCCGGTGTGGCCACGGTCGCCCTCACCGGAGGCGTCTTCGCCAACGGCCTGCTGGAGGAGGAGTGCACCACGCTGCTGGCCGGGGACGGCTTCACGGTGCTCCGGCACGGCGAAGTACCCCCGAACGACGGAGGGCTGGCGCTGGGTCAGCTCATGGTCGCGGGAACAGCAACCCACCACGGGACAGCAACCCACCACGGGACGGAGTGACCCATGTGTCTGGCAGTGCCCGGAAAGGTCGTGTCCATCGACCGGAGCGCCGACCCCCTGACCGGGCTGATCGACTTCGGCGGAGTGCGCAAACAGGCGTGCCTGGAGTACGTGCCCGACGTCCGGGTGGGGGAGTACGTCATCGTCCACGTCGGCTTCGCCCTGCAGCGCCTGGACGAGGAGTCGGCCCGGGCGTCCCTGGAGCTGTTCGAGCAACTGGGGCTGCTCGAGGAGGAGTTCGGGGACGCCTGGGAGCAGGCGGCGCGGCAGGAGAACGGGAGTGAGGCCCGGTGAAGTACATCGACGAGTTCAACGACCCGGAGCTGGCGGGCCGGCTGCTGGACGAGATCCGCGCCACGGTCACCCGGCCGTGGGCGCTGATGGAGGTCTGCGGCGGTCAGACCCACTCCATCATCCGCCACGGCATCGACCAACTCCTCCCGGAGGAAGTCGAGTTGATCCACGGCCCGGGCTGCCCGGTGTGCGTCACACCGCTCGACGTCATCGACAAGGCGCTGGAGATCGCCGCCCGGCCCGAGGTGATCTTCTGTTCCTTCGGCGACATGCTGCGCGTGCCCGGCACCGACCGCGACCTGTTCCGGGTCAAGGGCGAGGGAGGCGACGTACGCGTGGTGTACTCACCGCTGGACGCCCTCGACCTCGCCCGCAGGAACCCCGACCGCCAGGTCGTGTTCTTCGCCATCGGCTTCGAGACGACCGCCCCGGCCAACGCCATGGCCGTCCACCAGGCCCGCCGCCTGGGCATCGCCAACTTCAGCCTGCTGGTCTCCCACGTCCGGGTGCCACCCGCGATCGAGGCCATCATGACGGCACCGGAATGCCGGGTGCAGGGGTTCCTCGCCGCCGGACACGTGTGCAGCGTCATGGGCACCGCCGAGTACCCCGAACTGGCCGGCCGGCACCGGGTGCCGATCGTCGTGACCGGCTTCGAGCCGCTGGACATCCTCGAGGGCATCCGCCGCGCCGTCCACCAGCTGGAGCGCGGCGAGCACCGGGTGGAGAACGCCTACCGGCGCGCCGTGCGCGAGCAGGGCAACCCGGCCGCCCTGCGCATGCTGGAGGAGGTCTTCGAGGTCACCGACCGCAACTGGCGCGGCATCGGACGCATCCCCGCCAGCGGCTGGCGGCTGTCCGACGCCTACCGTGCCTTCGACGCCGAACACCGCTTCGACGTCACCGGCATCCGCACCGAGGAGCCCGCCGTGTGCCGCGCCGGGGAGGTGCTGCAGGGGCTGATCAAGCCGACCGAGTGCGAGGCCTTCGGCACGGCCTGCACCCCCCGCACCCCGCTCGGCGCCACCATGGTCTCCAACGAGGGCGCCTGCGCGGCCTACTACCTGTACCGCCGGATGAACACCCCGGAGATGAACCCCGTTGGCTGACCTGATCACCGAAGCGGCGGTCGACCCCGCGAACTGGACCTGCCCCGCACCCCTGCGCGACCAGCCGGTCGTCGTCATGGGCCACGGCGGAGGCGGCGCCCTGTCCGCCGAGCTGATCGAGCAGGTCTTCGCCCCCGCCTACGGCAACCCCACCCTGGCCGCCCTCACCGACTCGGCCGTCCTCGACCTGGGCGGCGCCCGGCTGGCCTTCTCCACCGACTCCTATGTCGTACGGCCGCTGTTCTTCCCCGGCGGCAGCCTCGGCGACCTCGCCGTCAACGGCACGGTGAACGACCTGGCGATGAGCGGCGCCCGGCCCGCCTACCTGTCCACCGCCTTCGTGCTGGAGGAGGGCGTGGCACTGGACGTCGTCAGCCGGGTCGCGCAGGCCATCGGAACGGCGGCCGAGGCCGCGGGCGTCACCGTCGCCACCGGCGACACGAAGGTGGTCGAGTCGGGGCACGGCGACGGCGTCTACGTCACCACCGCCGGCGTCGGCCTCGTCCCCGACGGCGTCGACATCCGCCCCCAGCGCGCCCGGCCGGGTGACGCCGTCCTCGTCAGCGGCCCCATCGGGCTGCACGGCGTCGCCATCATGAGCGTCCGCGAGGGCCTGGAGTTCGGTGTGGAGATCGCCTCCGACACCGCGCCCCTGGCGGACCTCGTCGCGGCCATGCTGGCGGTCACGCGGGACATCCACGTCCTGCGCGACCCGACCCGGGGCGGCCTCGGCGCGTCCCTGAACGAGATCGCCCGCGCCTCCGGCACCGGAGTGCGGCTGCGGGAGCGGGCCATCCCGGTCCCGGACGAGGTCGTGAACGCCTGCGGGTTCCTCGGCCTGGACCCGCTGTACGTCGCCAACGAGGGCCGGCTGGTCGCCTTCGTGCCCCCGGACCACGCCGAGGCCGTCCTGGCGGCGATGCGGGCACACCCGCAGGGCACCGGAGCGGCTCTGATCGGCGAGTGCGTGACGGAGCACCCGGGCATGGTGGTCGTCGCCACCGGTCTGGGCGGCACCCGGGTGGTGGACCTGCCGCTGGGGGAGCAGCTGCCCCGCATCTGCTGAGCGGACCCCGGCCCGGCCCCGCCGTCAGCGCGGGGCCGGGACCGCCTCGACCTGGGTGATCTCCAGTTCCCGCCCGCTGCGCAGCTCCCGCGAGGGCCGGTCGCACCGCGGGCACCAGAAGAACGGCGGCATGCCCACCGCGAACTCCTCGGCACACGGCGCACAGTAGGCGTGCGCCGTTACCTGCTCGACGACCAGCTCGGCCGCGGCCAGCGCCGTACCCTCCCGGGCCACCTCGAAGGCGAAGTGCAGTGCGTCGGGCACGACGCCCGCCAGCTCGCCCACGCGGACGGTCACCGCCGAGACGGCGTGCGCGCCGTCCGCCCGGGCGAGCTCGCCGGCCTGCTCCACGATCGCGGTCGCGATGGACAGCTCGTGCACGGCCGGCTCAGGGGTACCGGCGGCGGGCCCGCAGGCCCCCGGTCATCCGGTAGATGCGCAACTCGCGGACAATCCCCGGGAGTTCCTTGACGAACAGGGTCATGGCGAGGCCGCCGATCACGGCCGCCTGCGCGGCGAGCAGCCGACGTCCGGACATCCCGGCCCGTACGGTCCTTCTTCGCATACCGACCTTCATGGCGGTCCCTTCCTGCTGTCTCATCCGGGCGAGATGTTCGGCATGTCCTTCACCAGGGCGTCATGCCGTTTCCAGTGGATGCCGGTGGAGCGGCGCGCGTCGGAGCTGCCGTCCTTGTGGTGTCCGGTCTGGTGCTTGTACGGGCCCTTGTTCCCCTGGTGCAGTCCGGGCACGTGGCTGGGCGTGTCGGGCTTCGCCTGGGGGCGGCCCACTCGGATGCTGCCCATGTCGGTTCTCCTTCCGGGTCCTCAGGACCGCTCGGTCAGCTCCCTGAAGAACTGTTCTACGGCCGGCCAGACCCGGCCGCCACCGGAGAGGCCCCGCCACTCGCGGCGGACCAGGGCGATCATCCGGTAGCAGTCGTCGACCGGCACGATCCAGTGCTCGTCGAGGCCCCGCACGGTGTTCACCAGCAGCGCCTCCACGTCGGGTGCCATGGCGGCGAGCTGCGGAACCGTGGCGGCCAGCCGCTGCCAGGCCGCCGCGTCCACCTCCCACCGCATGGCTCCGGCCGGGCTCGGCCCCTGTGCGGTGACCGAGCCGTCGGAGCGCGGCACGAAGAACACCAGACCCACCGGGACACCCAGCACCGCCGTGTCGACCGGCGGCAGCCGTAGCCGGCGCCGGGGCACGAGCCGGTAGCGGCCCTCGCCCGCGCCGTCGTCGGCGAACAGCACCGAGCAGGGTCCGCACGCGCACCGCACCTCTGCGGCGCCCGTGTCGTACAGGTGGGCATGGTCGACGGCCAGGCGGGCGGCGCACAGCTCGCAGAGCTCGGCCTCGCCCGTCGCTGCACGGTCGGCCGCGGAGCGGATGACCCGGGCGAGGGCGCCGTCCACCCTCACCGCACTTCCTCGGGCACGGTCCGGCGCCTGATCGTGCTCAGCGGTACGAACGCGGGCGCCCGCTTCCGCTCGGCGGCGTCCGGCACCGTCTCCACCGAGGTCAGCTCCGGGGCGACGGCCAGCACCGCGTCCCGGACCGCTTCGACGATCTCCGCCGAGCCGCCGCCGCACCCGGATCCGCACCCGCCGCCGGAGGTCAGCCGCACCCGCGCCACCTGCCCGTCGACACCGGCCCACTCCAGGTCACCGCCGCGCTCGCGCACCGCCGGCCGCAGCTTCTCCACCGCGCGGGCGGCTCTGCGCTCAGCGGGCTCGGGGTGGATGTCGTGCAGGACCAGGAGGTGCCCGAGCAGCTCGTCGTCGGCGAGCCGCTCGCGCAGCCGCTCGTCCGCGCCGTCCAGCACGCGGGCGAGCGCCTCGCCGTAGACCTCGGTCAGCAGCCGCACCGCCTCGAGCGCCGGGCCGGGTGCCGATTCCAGCCCTGCCAGCACCTCGTCGAGACGGGCGAGCCGCGCTTCCACCGCCGGGTCGGGGAGCCGTACGGCGGTGTCAGCCATGGTTCGCTCCGTACGTGGGCGAGTGCACCGTGGTCAGGGTCTTGCCCTTGCCCATGTACATGTGGACACCGCACGGCAGACAGGGGTCGAAGCTGCGCACGGTGCGCATGATGTCGACGCCCTTGAAGTCGTCGGGGCCGTTCTCCTCGAAGATCGGCTGGCCCTGGACGGCGTCCTCGTAGGGGCCGGGCGTGCCGTAGATGTCGCGGGGGCTGGCGTTCCACGGGGTCGGTGGGTACGGGTGGTAATTGGCGATCTTCTTGTCCCGGATCACCAGGTGGTGGGAGAGGACCCCGCGCACCGCCTCGTGGAAGCCGCAGCCGATCGACTCGTCCGGAACCTCGAAGTTCTCGAACACCTTGGTGTCGCCGTTCCTGAGCATCCCCATGGCCTCCTCCAGGAACTGCAGGGCCATGGCGGCGGCGTAGGCGATGAAGTACGGCCGGGCGCGGTCCCGTTCGAGGGTGTTGCTCCACTTCGGGATGCGCCACTCCAGGGTCTGCTCCGGCAGCTTCTCGCCCTTGGGCAGGGTGATGCGGATGCTGCCGCCGGTCGCCTTCACGTACGGCGTGTCGACCAGGCCGCTGAGCGCGGTGGACCACAGCCGGGCCAGCGGGCCGCCTCCGGTGTCGAGCGCGAGGTGCTCACCGGTCTCGGGGTGGTACCAGCGCGGGCTCATCACCCAGCTGTAGTTGCCGTCGAAGTCCCGCTTCTGCGGCACCGGCACCGTGGTCTGGTTCCACGGGTGGCGCATGTCGACGGGGTTGCCCAGCGGGTCGTGGGTGACGAACGGATCCTCGTTCACCCAGTCCTCGTAGAAGGAGCTGCCCAGCATGATGCGCAGCCCGAGGTTGATGTCGATCAGGTTGTTGGTGACCAGCTTGCCGTCCACGATGACGCCGGGGGTGACGTACATCGCCCGGCCCCACTCGTTCATCGTCGCGTAGCGGTAGTCGACGACGTCCGGGTTCTGGAAGGCGCCCCAGCAGCCCAGCAGGATCCGGCGCCTGCCGACCTCCTCGTAGCCGGGCAGGGCCTCGTAGAAGAAGTCGAAGACGTCGTCGTTCATCGCCACCGCCTTCTTGATGAAGTCGATGACGCGCATCAGGCGGCTGAGGTAGTCGGTGAAGGTGTTCGGCTGCGGCATCGTGCCGACGCCGCCCGGGTACATCGTGGAGGGGTGCACATGCCGCCCCTCCATCAGGCAGAACATCTCCCGGGTGATCCGGCTGACCTTCAGCGCCTCCTTGTAGACCTCGCCCTCGAAGGGGTTGAAGGCCTTCATGATGTCGGCGATCGTCCGGTAGCCGTGGACGTCCCCGCGGGGTGCGTCGGTGCGCTCGGCGCGGGCCAGGACACCGGGGTTGGTGGCCTTGACCATGGCCTCGCAGAAGTCCACGAAGACCAGGTTGTCCTGGAAGATCGTGTGGTCGAAGATGTACTCCGCCGCCTCGCCGAGGTTGGTGATGTGCTCGGCCAGCTTCGGCGGTTTGACGCCGTAGGCCATCTGCTGGGCGTAGTTGGAGCAGGTGGTGTGGTTGTCGCCGCAGATCCCGCAGATGCGCGAGGTGATGAAACCGGCGTCACGCGGGTCCTTGCCCTTCATGAACACCGAATAGCCGCGGAAGAGCGACGAGGTGCTGTGGCACTCGACGACCTCCTGGTTGGCGAAGTCGATCTTCGTGTAGATGCCCAGGTTGCCGATGATCCGGGTGATCGGATCCCAGGACATGTCGACGATCTGGGCGGGTTTGCGTTCCGTGGGCCGGGACTCGGTCGTGGTCATCTGCGGTACTGCCCCTCGCTGTTGGGGTCGGGCGGTTCGGTGGCGGGACGGGCACGGGCGGCGTCAGGCGCGCCAGTGCGGGTCGTAACCGCTGGTCAGCTTGCGTTTGTTGTGGCGCCACTTGGGCTCGTGGTTCACCACGTCGTTGGTCAGGCCGCGCAGCCGGCGGACGACGGCTCCGTACGGCTTGACGAGCATGGTCGACAGCGTGCCGCCCGGGGGTTCGTCCATGAACGGCATGAACGCGTCGGGGAAGCTCGGCATCGTGCAGCCGATGCAGATCCCGCCGACGTTGGGGCAGCCGCCGATGCCGGCCATCCAGCCGCGCTTGGGCACGTTGCAGTTGACGACCGGACCCCAGCAGCCCACCTTCACCTGGCACTTGGGAGAGTTGTAGTCCCTCGCGAAGTCGGCCTGCTCGTAGTACGCGGCCCGGTCGCAGCCCTCGTGCACGGTCTTCCCGAACAGCCACTGCGGGCGCAGCATGTGGTCCAGCGGCGGCGGGGGAGCGGCACCGGCGGCGTGCTGGAGGACCCAGACGAGGGTCTCCATGAAGTTCTCCGGCTGGATGGGACAGCCGGGGACATTGACGACCGGGAGCCCCGACCGGGCCTTGAACTCCCAGCCCAGGTAGTCCGCGAGGCCCATGCAGCCGGTCGGGTTGCCGGCCATGGCGTGGATGCCGCCGAACGTGGCACAGGTCCCTGCGGCCACCACCGCCCAGGCCTTGGGTGCGAGCTGGTCGATCCACCAGTTCAGGGTCTGCGGCTCGCCGGTGTCGGGATCGTTGCCGAACGACGTCCAGTAGCCGTCGCCCTGAATGATGTTCTGGTTCGGGACCGAACCCTCGATGACGAGGATGAACGGCTCCAGCTCGCCCCGCGCCGCGGCACGGTACGGAGCGAGGAAGTCCTCGCCGCCCAGGCTCGGTGAGAGCACCTTGTTGACGAGGTTGACCTTCGGCAGGCCCGGGATGAGGCCCAGTACGACGTCCTCGATGGACGGCTGGCCGGCGGCGGTCAGCGACACCGTGTCGCCGTCGCAGCTCATGCCCTCCGAGATCCAGAGGATGGTGATCTCGTCGAATCCCTTCCGCGCCTCGGCCCTGCTGGGCTCGCCGCGGACATCGGTGGTACCGCTCTGTGTGGTCATCGCTGCGGCCTCCGTTGCTGCCGGTCTCGGGGTCGGTCGTAGGGGACGGCCGGGACCACGGCGGTCCGGGCCTGGGGGCGGCCAGGGCGTGCCTCAGGGACATCCATCGCACCGTCCCTCCTCCGGCCGTTCGGCCGGACGCGGGGGCCGCGGGGACCGCGGCCGGGCTGATCGCACCGGGCCCGGATCGGACACGTCCGCGTGGCCGAGCGGTTCCACCTCGTCGGGCCGGAAGTAGTGGAAACGGCCGTACCAGCCGTGCAGTTCGGCGGCCGGATCGTCGTCGACGGTGACCGCCAGGTGCACGCTGCCGTCCACGTCGTGGCGGACGGCGGCGACCTGCGCGGTCCTTCCGTGGAGGAACATGTCCTGCGCGTCGGCGCCCCGGACGCGCGGACGCAGCCGGACCCGGCTGCCGCCGCCCACGGGTACGCCGTCCACGAGCACCGTGTCGGTGCTCGGGGACAGGCCGTCGTCGCCGCCCTCCTGCCACCAGGCGGGCCGCTCGGCGCCGGACCGGGTCTGTGCCGGGGTCAGGGACCGGATGGCGCCGTGCAGCCGGGCGAAGACCTCCGGGGGCATGTTCTCGACCCGGTCGAGGATCTCCGCCGCCCGCGGATCGGTGGCCCGGGCCTCCGCCTTCTCCTCGTCGGTCAGCAGCATCGTGCGCAGGGTGAGGATCTCGTCGATCTCCGCCGCGTCGTGCAGATCGCCCGGGCTCTCCGGCGCCACCTGGGGCCAGTCCGGCAGGATGATCGGAGCGGACAGCAGGACGGCGCCCGTCGTGCCCTGCTGAGGCGGGCCGGCGAGCACCGGGAACGTGAACGCGTTCCGGCAGCCCCGCGCGTGCTGCGCCAGACCAACGGGCGGATCGATCAGGGAGGCGAACTCCAGGCCGTCCCCGCCGACAAGGGTGTGTGTGGCGAGCAGCGCGTGCCGCAGCGCTTCGGTGCGTGGGGCCTGACGGTCCGTCGCCCCGCCGGTGTTCTCGGTGCGCACCCGCAACCGGTACAGCTCCGGCGCGAGCGGTTCGGCCACGACCGTCGTCACGGCCCGCACCTCCCCGCGCCGCCGTACCGTCCGCCCGGTCCCGCCCGGCAGAGCCTCGGCCTCCGTGCCGGCGTCCGCACCCACCCGGGCGGTACGCCCGCCGTCCAGCAGCTCCCGCAGCGGCAGCACCAGGTCGGTCTCCCGGGGCACCGCCTCCGCGAACGACAGATGCGTCGTGCCGTCGGGCGTCCGCAACGACTCGACCGGGCGGTACCGTCCGTCCGGGCCGACCGCCTCGACCTGCTTGTCCTGCATCTGCAGACAGCGCACCCGCACCCGTACGACCGCGTCGGCGCGCGGTGCTCGCAGCAGGCACTCGGTCTGCTGGTACCAGGAGTCCGCGGAGCCGGAGAGCCCCGGCGTGACCGGCCCGTCCCGCTCCACCCAGTCGCGGGGCAGCAGCACGCCGAACTGCCAGCGGACCTGGTTCTTCGGCGACGACCGGCGGTACGGGTAGAGCAGGTATCCCTCGTAGAGCACGGCGTCCGCGACCGCACCGACCTGTGCGAAGGCGTCGGCGGTCCGGCCGTACGGCACCTCGGCACCGCGGCCGTCCAGCACGGCGGCGCGCGCCGGTGCGCCCTCGCCGGTTCCCTCGGACATGCCGCCTCCTCATCGCAGGTCTCCTGTGCGCACTCCTTCCACCAAGCTCACACCGGTCACGGCCGCTCGCCCCTCCGGCGCACCCCGATTGCGCCGTGCGGGGGACGAGACGCGTCCGAGAGGGCCTCCGGGCACGCCGGCCGAGGCCCACGGCGGCGAGGAACGGGCAGAACCACAACGGGTTCGCGCGAGCGGGCAACGGTGCCCGAGGCCGCGGGGGTCACGTCGTACCCACCGAGGGTCCTGGCCTGCTGTTCGGCAGCGGCCGGTCCGCCGGTCGTCGGGGTGTTCGGTATTCCCCTGTCACGGCAGCCGTTCCAGGGCGACCAGGGCCGCGTCGTCGCCGAGGTCGCCGTGGACGTGGTGCAGGAGGTCGCGGCGGAGGGCGGTCACCAGCGTCTCCAGCGGCCGGCCGGCGTGCGCCCGCACCGAGGCGGCCAGGTCGTGGAAGCGGCCACGCCGGTCGCGGGCCTCGATGAACCCGTCGGTGTACAGCACGAGACGGTCGCCCGGCGCGAACGGCACGGTCTGGGCCGCGGGCCGCACCGCCAGCAGGTCCCCGAGGCCGAGCGGGGCGCCGGGCCGGTCCGGCTCGTACGGCCGTACCCCGCCGGAGCGGACGACGTACGGCTCGGGGTGCCCGCAGTGCACGATGCGGGCCACGGGCTCGCCGGGCGGGAACTCCACCAGGAGCGCCGTCGCGAACCGCTCCGCGAACAGGGCACCGGTGCCGGTGCCGCCGGGTCTCCCGCCGTCCGGTGTGCCGTCCAGCGCGGCGATGTGCCGGCGTGCCCGCTCGTCCAGTTGCTCCGCCACTTCGGTCAAGGACGGCTCTCGGTAGGCCAGTTCACGGAACGCGCCGAGCAGGGTCGCCGAGGCGCCGACGGCCTGGAGACCCTTGCCCCGTACGTCGCCGATCACGAGCCGGGTGCCGTAGGGCGTGGGCAGGGCCTCGTAGAAGTCGCCGCCGATGCGCGCCTCCGACTCGGCCGGCAGATACACACCGCCCAGGGCGAGCGAGTCGATACGGCGGGGAAGGGGGTGCATCAGGGCGCGCTGCGCGGTCTCGGCCACGGAGCGGACCCGGTGAAGCTGCCGTTCCCGGCGCTGCCGCAGGGAGCACGCGGCCAGCGAGGTCAGTCCGACCACGAACAGGCTGACGAGGGTGACGTCCGCGTCCGGGTGCCCGCAAGTGCCGGCGTCCCACTGGAGCAGCGCGGTGATCACGAGCGCGGCGCAGCCGAGCGCCGCCGTCGCCCGGCACGGCAGCAGCACGGCGGCCAGTACCGGGACGGCGGCCATCACGGGGGAGACGTGCAGCCAGTCCGGGGTGAGCAGATCGGTGAGGGCGACGACCGCGAGCAGCAGCGCGGGGGTGACGGCAAGGAGTGCGCGGGAGCCGGTGCGGCGGCGCCAGGGCGCCGGCGGGCGTCTCGTCGGCGGCCGGCGCGCGGGTTCGGCGGTGTGCCCGTTGGTGGTGTCGTGCAGTGCGGTGGGGTGAGAAGTCATCGTCTCGGTGAGGGCCGTAGCGGGGCGAGGAGCCGGTGGGCTCGGGCGGGCGGTGTGGGTGCGGGCGCCGACAGGCACGTCAGGGCCGACTCCAGGGGACGCAGGAGGCGCTGGTCGGTGCCGGCCCGCTCCGGGGGATCACAGCCGGGCGCGCCGAGCCGGGCGAGGGCGTGCCGTGCCGCGGGCAGGGCGGGATGCGGCCGGCCGCCCCGGCACGAGTAGGCGCGAAGGGCGGTCGTCCGCAGCAGGCGGGCGTACGGCTGCGCGAAGGCGGAACCGGAACCGGGGTCCTCGGCCGCGCCGGGGTGGGCGTCGAGGAGCCGGCCCGTCGCGGTCACCTGCCCGGCCACGTCGGTCAGCGTGCCCAGCACCCGGTCGTCCAGGTGCCAGCGGCGGCGCCGGGCCGTCGGCCGGACGTTCCAGCGCAGGCTCTCGTGCGCCTCGGCCACGCAGGCCCGGGCCCGGGTCAGGGCCGTGCCGAGGTCGTCCTCCCAGGCCGGGCCGAGCACGGTCCGCGGCCGCTCGTGCCGTACGACCGCGTCGGCCAGGCCGTCGAGGTTCCGGGCGACCAGCAGGCGCAGCTCCTCCAGCGCCCGCTCGGCGGAGCGCACGCGCACGGCGGGGAACAGCAGCAGGCTGCAGGCCGGCCCGAGGGCGAGGCCCAGCACGATCTCCGCGAGATGGGCGGCCAGCTCGTCGGGGTGGCGGCCGCGGACCAGGGCGAAGGCGATCAGGGCGGTCATCGGGACGTGCAGCCCGTGGTGGCCGAGGAAGGCGTGCCGGGCCACCAGCGCGGAGGCGAAGACGACGACCGCAAGGCCCACCACGCCGGGCTCGGCGTACAGCGCGCCGGGCTCGGCGTACAGCGCGCCGGGCAGGGCGAGGAGGACGCCGAGCAGGCATCCGGCGGCGTAGCGGGTGGCGGCGGAGACCGTGGCCACGACCGTCGTCTCGACGATGAGGACGGCGGCGACGGCGCCCGCGTACGGGGCGGAGATGTGCAGCAGCCGCGCGCAGATCTGCCAGGTCAGAGCCGCCGCGACGGCGGCGCGCGCGGCCTCGGCGCCGCCGGCCCGTCCGAACCGCGCCATGAGCGCGGGCAGCGGTGACCTGTGCATGCCTCGTCCGTCCCCTTTCCACCCGGCCCGTTGGATCCCGTCGGATTTCGTCGCATTTCGTTGGGCGGGCACGGTCGCCCAGGATAGTCGGACAAATGGGGCATGAGGCAAATAAGGAATTTGTAGAGACCGTAGTGGTGTGCCTTATGCATGACCGGTTCAAGTCGCAATGAATTCGGCCCCGTTCGAGCCTCTGTCAGGCCGCTCCCCGGACCCGTAAACTGCGGGTCCGCAGCCATGGGGGCGCTGCTGACGGGGGGAGCGACCATGTCCGGAAGTCCGTACGGTCCGAGCCAGGGGTTCGCGGGGCCACCGCTGCCGCCCATGCCGTCGAGCCCGCCACCCGCGCCCCCCGACGCCTGGCGCGCCGTCGCGGTCGCCCTGCTGAACCTGAGCGGTCTGGGCCTCGGATACGCGCTGCTGCGGCGCTGGGTGCTCATGGCCGCGTGCTGGACGGCGACGGTCGTGCTGCTGCTCGTGGCGCTGCCCGCCGACGCCGACGGCATCCCGGTCGCCGCGGTCGTCGGCTACGCCGTACTCCTGCTGCTCGCCGCCCTGCACGGCGGGACCGCCGGGCTGCGCACGCGGCTCGCCCGGCCGCCCGGAGTCCCGCTCGCCCTGCTGCTGGGCGTGCTGCTGCTCGCCGTGCCGGCGGGTGGCACGCTCTGGTACCGGGACGCCCACGACGAGGCCGTGGAGCAGGCGCTCCTCGGCCGTCTCGACAAGGCCGACCACCTGGTGGCGACGAGCGGCCGCCGGCCGTTCACCTCGGCCGAGCCGGACTACCGGTCCGCGCTGGAGGTCTACCGCGACCTCGCGGAGCACCACTCCGGCTCCCGCGCGGCCCGGCGGCTCCCCGGCAGCCTGCGGACCTACTACACGACCGTCGGCGCTCCGTACGGCCACCGGCAGTACTGCGACGCCATCGAGCCCCTGAAGTACCTGCGCACGATGCCCGACAGCATGCCGAAGGACCAGCTCGGATCGCTGGCCGGCTGGCCCGACGACCGGCTCGCGACCTCCCTGTACGAGTGCGGGTCCCAGCGCCTCACGGCCGGCGGGACGGACTGGGACACGCGCTTCGGCGACCTGCTGAACACCTTCCCGCGGTCAGCGGCGGCGACCAGGGTTCCGTCCGCCGTCGACGCGGCCGTGCAGCGTGCGGAGAAGGCCGTCGGCGGAAGCGAACCCTGCACGGCCGTGGCGCAGTTGCGCGACCTGGACACCCGGATCGGCGCACTGGGCAAGTCCACGGGTGACGCGGACGGCACGCTGAACAAGGCCGCCGAGCGCGCCGGGAGGAGCGGCGACGCGGGGGAGTACGCCTGCGGCGTCGATCAGTACCGGCAGGGCGACTTCGCCGCCGCCCAGAAGACAATGGAGCAGTTCGTCTCCGACAACAAGAACGACAAGAACCGAGCCCGCGCCCAGAAGATCGCCATAGCCGCCGAGGTCGCCCAGACCCTCCCCAAGGCCGGCAAGAAGCTGCCCACCACCGCCTCCGGCGGCAGCATCTCCGTCACGGTGAAGAACGACAGCCCCCACGACATCACCGTGCTCTACACCGGCCCGGTGACCGGCAGTTTCACCCTCAAGGGCTGCGGCGGCTGCAAGGCGTACACGTTCGCCGACACCCTGATGACCGGCTTCAAGCCGTGCAGCGGCGGCAAGGACTACCCGCAGCGCACCATCAGCCTCCCGGCGGGCACCACCTACTTCGTGCACAAGCCGAACGGCGCCGGCACCGCCACCCCGGCCTCCGACACGGCCCAGCTGCGGCCCGGCTACATCTACACGGAGTGCGCCTACACGACCCAGTCGTTCGGGTCCGGCTACTGACCGGCGGCCGGGGGCAGGCCGACGAGATGGCCGCGAACCCGCCCTGAAAAACGGTGGTGTACGGAACAGGGCCTCCCCGGAGTGTCCGGGGAGGCCCTGCGCACGCCTACTCGTTCTCCGGGCGCTCGCCCTTCGGGCCGCGGCCGCGTTCCGTCCTCGGGCCCCGGCTCCGCTTCGGTTCCTCCTGCAGGGCCTCGTTCGCGGCGGTGTTCGCGTCCTGGTCGGAGACGCCGGAACGCTCCACCTCCTTGCGCAGCCGCGCCCTGCGGGTGTCGTACTTCTTGCTGCCGGGTTCGGGCACGACGATCACCTCCTGCCCCGGGTCCCCAGCCCTTCCCGAAGAGAAACAGAGTTCGCGGGGGGTCCGGCAGCTCAGCCGGCCCCGTTGTCGACGCGCATGCGCACCTGCTCCTCCAGGCGCCGCAGACTGTGGTCCAGCGCGTCGAACACCGCCTCCTGACCGGGGTCGTGATCGGGGTCGAAGAACGACAGGTGCACGGTCACCTCGCTGGCCCCGGTGCCGATGCCGGACACCTGGAGCCAGCCGGTGTAGCTGCCCTGTTCCCGGGTGCCCCACTCCAGGCGCATCTGCTCGGGCTGGGCCCGCAGCAGGGCGGCCATGTCCTGGCCGGAGCGGTCCTCGTGCACCGTGACGGCGGGCGGTTCCTCGGCCTCCACGTGCAGGGCGTTCGGGAGCCATGCGTCGAGCTGGCCGAGGTTGGCCGCCTGGTCGAAGACCTGCTCGGGCTGTGCGGGCATCGTGCGGGACCATTCGTACTCGCTCATGGTGATACCGCCCTCCGCTCGGAAGTCCTACCCCGACCGCGTGCCCCTTCCGAGGCAGCCGAAAAGCCCGCCGCCTCCCCGTCCCCTGCCCGGACCGGGCGGCACCGGCCGCCAACTTGTCTGGTCAAGTTTGGTCGCGGTTCTTCCCCTCGACAGTCACGGCCACTACTCATGTCCCGTTCGTGCGCACAGTCAGGCCGTGCGGGCGTGGCCCGTCAACGGCATCCTCACCAACGGGACGAGGTACTACGTATGCGACTGCGCTGGAGATCCCTCGGCGGGCTGCTCGCCCTCCTCGGCGCACTGATCGTCGCCGCTCCCACCGGCGCCCGGGCGGCCGGGAGCAGCGGCAACCTGATCGTCAACGGCGACGCGGAGAGCGGCGGCTACTGCACCGGCGACTGGTCGGCCGCCACCACTGTCCCCGGCTGGACCACCGAGGCCGGCGGCCTGAACGTCATGTGCCACAGCGTCGCCTCCTTCGGACTGCCGAGCGACGGCAACACGCCGGGCAAGGCGTTCTTCGGGCCCGGCAACTTCGGCGACGGAGCGATGACGCAGACCGTCGACGTCTCCTCGGCCGCCTCGGCCATCGACGGCGGGGGAGTGCACTACAACCTCTCCGGATGGCTCGGCGGCTGGACCACGTACAGCGGCTATGTCGCGGTCAGCCTGCACTTCCACGACGCGAACGGCGGCCCCGTCGGCGCCGCCGCCAAGCTGCCCACGGTGTCCGCGAGCGACCGGGGTCTGGCCACCAAGTTCCTCTCGCGCAGCACCACCGGCGCGGTCCCGGCCGGCACCCGCTCCATCCAGGTCGAGGTGCAGTTCCTGTCGACGAGCAGCGAGACCGGCTACCTCGACAACCTCTCCCTGACCCTGGACACCCCGGTCACCGCGCCCGCTCCGCTCTCGCCGCCCGTGTCCAAGGTCCCCGGCTACGACCACGTCTTCATGGTCATGATGGAGAACACCGACTACTCCGAGGTCATGAACGACCCCGCGGACACGCCGTACATGCACAGCCTCATGACCCAGGGCGCCACACTCACCGACTTCCACGGCGTCTACCACCCGAGCGACGAGAACTACCTCGCCATAGCCGGCGGCGACACCTACGCCAAGGGCGCCACCTACTTCCCGAACATCAACTCTCCCGAGCGCAACCTCGGCGACACCCTGGAGGCGGCCGGCAAGACCTGGAAGGCGTACGAGCAGGGCATGGGCACCCCCTGCAACACCAAGAACAACAACGACAGTTACTACGAGCCCGACGACGCGCCCTTCATCAACTACACCGACATCAGCGGTGACGCGACGCGCTGTGCGGCCCACCTGTTCGACACCACGCAGCTGACCACCGACCTGAAGTCCGCGGCCTCCACACCCAACTTCTCCTGGATCGCCGCCGACGACTACTACGACGGCGAGGCCTCCGGCAACGGCAACACCACCAGTCTGAAGACCCAGGACGGCTGGCTGAAGCAGACCCTGGCCCCGGTCCTCGCCTCCCCGGCCTGGACGCAGGATCGCTCGCTGCTGATCCTCACCTGGGACGAGAGCGCGAACGAGGCCTACAACCACGTGGTCACCACGGTCGTCGGCTCCCAGGGCACCGTCCCGGCCGGCACCAGCAGCCCGCTGCACTACGACCACTACGGCATCGGCCGTACCGTCGAGGCCGCCCTCGGTCTGCCGGGTCTCACGGCCAACGACACCTACGCGACACCGCTCAACGCCGCGTTCGCCCCGGCCACCGCGACCATCCCGACGCTCACCGGCGACCTGAACGCGGTCTCCGGCGGCGGCAACGTCACCTTCCGCTACTCGGTGCCGTCGGCGACCCAGGTGAACGCCAAGAACTGGATCGGTGTGTACCCCGCGGGCGTGACGCCGGGCAAGCAGTCCTCGCCGGCCTGGTCCTACGCCCCGAACGCCAGCGGCGCCGTCACCTTCTCGACCGGCAAACTGAGCGGAGCGGGCAGGTACGACGTGTACTACCTCGCCAATGACGGCTACTCGGTCCTCGCCGGTCCGTTCTCCCTGACCGTCGGCTGACCGACGACGGAAACGGGCCCACGCCTCCTGGCCGCCCGGCGGAGCAGCCCGCGGATCCTCAGCCCGTGGCCTGCTGTCTCCGCCGCCTTCTCCGCAGGTCGTCGCCGCCGCTCTGGACTCGCAGGGCGGCGGCGACGTCGGGGCTGCGGTCCGCGGACTGTGCCAACGCGGCCGCAGCCTCCTCCCGAACCCCGGGATCGGGGTCTCCGGTGCGCAGGATCAGTTCCCGGACGCATTCCCGGGTCAGTACCGCTGCGTGCCGCAGGCCGGCGCAGGCGCTGGTGCGCACCTCGGTGTCGGGATCGCGCAGGAGGGCGAGCCGGGCGGCGGCGACCTCGGGCGAGGGCGGTCCGCCGGACGGCAGCGCGTACGCCACCGCGCGGCGGACCCGGGCGTCGGGATGGGCGATGTGGCGCAGCGCCAGGGACACGACGGCGGGATCGTCGTAGTACATGAAGGCGTCGAGCAGCTTCGCCAGGGTCGCGCCGTCCTGTTCCTCGGCCGCCCAGGAGGCGAGGAACTCGCACTCCCGCTTCTCGTAGGGGCCCGGGTCCGTGCGCAGCAGCGCCCGCGTTCCCAGGTAGTCCAGCAGGAGCCGGCGGTGCGCCGGGTCGGGGGCGTCGCGGTGGGCGACCACGGCCGACCAGGTCTCGTGAGCCAGGCGGGTCCGGGTGCTGGACGACGAGTACTCGCAGGTCGACGAGGTGTCGCTGGCCGGGCTCGTCGTACGCGACGGACACGGCGCCGTCCTGACCGCGCTGGAGTGGGCCTTCCGGATCCTGACCCCGGTCGGCGAACTGGTCGCGCGCGGTGTGCGGGTGCCCGACGAGGACGATGTGGACTGGTCGACGGTGGTGTGGGTCCTCGCGCAGCGGCGCAGGCTCCTCCTCCACGCCCGTCTCGTACCAGTGCCGGGCCAGGCCGAGCAGCCGCTCACGCTCGGTCCGGGCCAGTCGCAGCCGGGGCTCTCTCCCCAGGACCGCGGTGACAACGGCCGGGGAACCGCCGTCGACGGCCCGCCACAGCGCTGTCGTGCCGTCCGGCAGGACGAGGTCGGGGTCCGCACCGCCGTCGACCAGCGCCTCGGCGACCCCCGCGTCGTACCCGGCCACGGCCTCGCACAGCACCGGAAACCCCTGCGCGTTCCGGGTGTCGGGATCCGCCCCCTCCGCCAGCAGCTTCCGCACCGCCCGCGCGTCCCGCGCCCGCACAGCCGCGACGAGCCGGCACCCGAGGCCTTCCTGACGCACGCCCCATCCCCCCTCGATCCCCCCTTGCGTCTCCCTCGCACCCGCCAAGCTACCGCCTCGGCAGGCGCCGGCCGGGGGCGCCGAGGACGAGTCCGGGACGTGATCACATGCCGAGGGAGATGGCCACGCGGGTCAGTTCGGCGGTGTTGGTGATGTTGAGCTTGGCCCGGATGCGGCGCAGGTAGGCGTCCACGGTGTGGGTGGACAGGCCCATGTGGCGGGCGGTCTGGAGATAGGTGCGGCCGGCGGCGATGTGCCGGAGCGTCTCCCGCTCGCGCGGAGCCAGCGCGGGGGCGGGGGCTTCGGTGTGCGTGGAGAGGGTGGCGCTCATGGTGCTTGTCCTCCGGCGGCGAGGGGTCTGACCGTTTAGGGCGATTTGCCCTTGTTTCTCCAGGCTGCTTGCCGGACGTCATGACCGTGTCCGCCGACTGTCACAGGCGCGTCACAGGGGAGGGGGGATGCGGAATGCCGGAACCCTGGGGAGGTGGCGGCGGGGCGGGCCCACCTGAGGGGGAACCGGTGCGCACCGCGTCAGGCGAGGCCGGCCCGGTGGGCGTACAGGGCCGCCTGGACCCGGTTCTCCAGGCCCAGCCTGGTCAGGATGCGGTTGACCCTGCTCTTCACCGTCGCCTCGCTCAGGCCCAGGTCCGCGGCGATCCTGGCGTTGGACAGGCCCCGCGCGACCAGCACCAGGACCTGGATCTCGCGCTCGGTCAGCGAGACGTCCGCCGGCACGGGTGTGGCCGCCGTCGGCAGCAGCGCGGGCGGCAGCCCGGTGACGGTGTCGATGAGGCGCCGGGTGACGGTCGGCGCGAGGACCGGCTCGCCGTCCGCCGCCGCACGCAGGGCCGCGGCGAGCTGTTCGGGCCGGCTGTTCTTCAGCAGGAAGCCGACGGCCCCGGCACGCAGGGCCGCGTGGACGTACTCGTCCAGGTCGAAGGTGGTCAGCACCAGCACACGCGGCACCGGCCCGGGGCCCGGCCACTCCCGCACGATCCGCCGGGTCGCCTCCACCCCGGTCGTGCCCGGCATGCGTACGTCCATCAGCACCACGTCCGGACACAGCGCCGCGGCCAGCGAGACCGCCTCCTCGCCGTCGCCTGCCTCCCCGACTACCGACAGCCCCTCGCGCCGGTCGATGACCAGCCGCAGCGCGGTCCGCACGATCTCCTGGTCGTCCACCACCAGCACGCGTACCGTCATCGGTCCCCCCGCGCCGCAGGAGGCCGTGCCGTGCCGGCCGCCCGCGCGGACAGCACCGCGCGCAGTCGCCAGCCGCCGTCCGGGCGCGGACCCGCGTCCAGCCCGCCGTCGAAGGCCGCCACCCGCTCCCGCACCCCGACCAGCCCCCGCCCGGTGCCGGGCACCGGCCGGTGGCCCGGGGCCGGCGGGTCGTTCTCGACCTCGACCGTGAGCCGCGCGTCGTCACCGCGCACGGCGATCCGTACGGCGACCGGACCGGCGTGCTTGACCACATTCGTCAGCGCCTCCTGCACGATCCGGTAGGCCGAGACCTGCATCCCGGCGGGCGGCGCCGCCCGCCCGGCCACCTCGACGGCACAGGAGACCCGGCAGCCCGCGGAGGTCGCGACCCCCATGAGCCGGTCGAGACGGGCGAGGGACGGCTCGGGGGCGAGATCCCGTTCGCCGAAGGACAGCAGCCCGAGCAGCCGCCGCATCTCGGCGAGCGCCGTGTCGGCGGTCCGCGCGATCACCCCGACCCCGTGCGCGGCCTCTTCCGGCTGCAGCGGACCGGAGGTGAGCACGTCCTCGGCGGCCCGTGCCTGCAGGGCGATGGCGCTGACGTGATGGGCGACGACGTCGTGCAGATCGCGGGCGATACGGGCGCGCTCGGTGAGCACGGCCTGGCGCGCGTTGAGTTCCCGCTCCGCCGCGAGCCGCCGGTTGAGCTCGCGCAGCCGGGCTGCGTCCGCGTCGATCCGGCGCCGCCCGTGGCCCAGCAGCCAGGCCAGGGCGAAGAAGAAGGCGAACGTCGTGAGGCTGATGGGCTCCAGCGAACCGAGCCGCGGCGGCTCCCAGTGCCCGCTCAGCGCGTCCGTGACGGCTGCCGAGGCGAGGGCGAGCAGGGTCAGCGGCACACTCGTCGGGGCCGGCGTGTACCGGGCCACGGCGTAGACACCGAGCATCAGCAGGAACGGTCCGGGCACCTTCGACGGGATCGGGCCGAGCGTCTGGAACAGGACGTACAGGGCGGTCATCGCGACGAGCACGGCACGCGGCGCCGCCCGCCGCCACAGCAGCGGCACGGTCTGCGCCCCCCACAGCGCCACGCCCCAGACGGGCGGCTCGGGTGTGCGGGCTCGCACCGTGGCCATGTCGAGCAGCGTGAGGACGCCGACCCACACGGCGTCGGTCAGCCGCGGTCGGTCGGCGAGCCAGCGGTGTGCGGCTCGGGGCAGGGCGATCACCTGGGCGCTCATCTCGGTCCGTCAGGCTAGACGCCACGCGGGCGCGACGGATCCTCCGCCGGGCGCGCATCGAAAGATGCGTCGGCGCTCGCCAGGATCGGCACCGGGCCCGAGGCGCCGCCGGGCCGGTCCCCCCTAGCGTCCCGGACATGTCGAACACAGCCGTACAGCCCCCGCCCCGGCCGACGACCGACCAGCCCCGGCGGCGGACGCCTTCCCGCAAACACACCTGGCCGCTGCTCCTGCTCGGCACCACCGCGATGCTCTTCGCGGTCGGCGGCCGGTGGGACATCGCGGCCGCCGCCTGGATCTTCCCCGTGCTGCTGCTGCGCTTCACCCGCCTGAGCCGTGCCTGGCCGGGAGCAGTGTGGACCTGGGCGGCGCACCTCGCGGCAGCCGTCTTCTGGGTCCAGGAGTCGGCGATCGGCTTCAACCCGGCGGTGCTGGCGGGGGCCGTCGCCCTGGCGGCCCTGCAGACGCTGCCCTTCGTCGCCGACCGGCTGATGGCGGCCCGCCTGCACCCCACGGCCGCGTCCCTGGTCCTCCCCGCCGCTGTCGCCGCCGTGGAGTTCCTGATCACCCAGGTGTCCCCGTTCGGCACGGCGTACGGCTCCCTCGCCGTCACCCAGCACGGAGACCTCCCGCTCCTCCAGGTCGTCTCGGTGACGGGGCCGTGGGGCGTCGGCTTCCTGATCGCCTACGTCGCGAGCACCGTCAACCGCCTCTGGCAGCGAGCCACTTGGCGCAGCGGCCTCGGCTGCACGGCCGTCCTGCTCGGCGTGCTGCTCGCGGGCGGCGCCCGGCTGGCCTTCTTTCCGCCGCAGGGCACGACCGTACGGATCGCCGGCGTCAGCCCCGCTCGCGCCGCGACCGACACGCTCAAGGCCACGCTCGCCCGGTACGCCAACGGGCCGGGGGGCGTCGCCGCCGCCCCCGCCGCCGCGGTGCGGCCCGCGATGACCGCGGTCGAGGACGACCTGCTCGCGGCCACCCGCCGCGAGGCCGCCGCCGGCGCGAAGATAGTGATCTGGCCCGAGAACGCCGTCCGGACCCGGGAGCAGGACGAGGCCGCCGCCATCGCCGCCGCACAGCGCGAGGCCCGCCACTCGGGCGTCTACCTGGAGATCGGAGTCCGCGTCCACAGCACCACCCCGCCCGCCTACGGGCGGGACGAGGCACTTCTCATCGACCCCCGCGGCACGGTGCTCCGGACCTACCAGAAGGCCCATCCCATTCCCGGCTCCGAGCGCTTCACGCCCGGCGACGGCCATGTCCCCGTCGTACGCACCCCGTACGGCCGCCTCGCGAACGTCATCTGCTACGACGCCGACTTCCCGGCCCTGATGCGCACTCGGGCCGACATCATGCTCGTCCCCTCGCACGACTGGAAGGAGTACGGCGCCACGCACACCGACAAGGCGCGCCTGCGCGCGATCGAGAACGGCTACGCCCTGATCCGCCAGGACGCGGAAGGGGTCTCGGCCGCCTACGACGCCGAGGGGCACGTCCTCGCCGGCTCGGACTACTTCGCGACCGGCCGGCAGACCATGGTGGCCTACGTCCCCGTGCACGGCGTCACGACGGTCTACGACCGCATCGGGGACACCTTCGCCTGGCTCTGCGTGGCCCTGCTCGGCTCGCTCGCGGTCACCGCCGTCGTCCGGCCCTGCCGACCGGGGGAGCGCTGAGCCGCTATGCGACGGCCTCGCGTGCCGTGCGCTCGACCAGGGAGATCCCGTCGCTCATCGAGGCGCTGCCGTTCGACAGCACCGCGACGAGGCGGCGGTGTCCCTTCACGGTGACCTGGCCGACGCTGTTGACGTCCCACAGGCCCGTGGTGTTGCGCTGCAGCCAGCCGTTCTTCAGCGCCCGCGCGCTGCCGGAGGCTCCCGCGGCCGAGACTCCCCAGGTCTGCTCCGGGATGACCTTGCCCATGAGGCCGCGGATGTAGGTCCGGGACCGCGCGTTCAGGGCCGACTTCCTGGTGACGCCGGACGTCCCCGTTGCGTGCCCGTCGAACACGGCCCGCAGCATCCGTATCTGGTCGCTCGCGGTCGTCCGGGTCAGGCCCCACTTGACGCCCGGCCCGCCGGTCGTCGACGTCAGCCCCAGTCGCTTGTTGGCCGCCGCCAGCCCGGAGGCCTGGCCGATCTCGCGCCAGAGCGCGTCGGCCGCCGTGTTGTCGCTGCGTTCGATCATCGGCTCGGCGTGGCCGCGCTCGGCGGCGGTGAGCTGCCGTCCCGCGTCCTGCGCCTGGAGCAGCAGCGCCGCGAGGATGTCGATCTTGACGATGCTGGCGGTGTCGTACGCGGTGTCCTCCCCGTGCACCACGGGGGTGCGGCCGGCGGCATCCAGGTCGAGCGCCGCCGCCGTGGCACGCGGGGAGGCGGCCCGGGCGGGGGCGGCCGCGGCCGGTGCCGGGTGCAGCGCGCCGACGGAGACGAGGGCCGCGGCCGAGGCCAGCAGGGCACAGGTCCGCGTGCGCGCGAAGGTGAGGAAGGGGTAAGACGGCATGGCGTCGAACGTAGACAAAACGTGTACCGGGCGATGTGGCAGCGGTCACCTTCGGGCCTGTTCATGGGGAATTGTGAGAAGGGTCATGGATGCCGCCAATGGGACGCATCCGCCGTCCGGGCGCGGGTCGATGCGGGGTGGCAGCCGGGGCCGCGCCTATCGTCGGCCAGACACCGACATCCGGAGTGATCATGGAAAAAGCGGATGAACTGGTTGGCGTGGCTGAGGGCGTGACGGTCGTCCCCGCTGGTTTGCCGTCCGTGCGCCGCATCCGGCCCGGACTGCTCGGTGCCGCCCTCGTGATCGCGCTCGGTGTCGTCGCCGTGCTCGCCCTCGCCGGAACCGGGTGGCTGGATCAGCCCGCCGTACAGGCCTGGCGCACCGTGTGCCTCGCCATCACCGTCCAGGCCCTCCCCTTCCTCCTCCTCGGCACGGCCCTGTCGGGGGCGATCAACGCCTTCGTGCCGGCCGACCTCTTCACCAAGGTCCTGCCGAGGCGGCCCGCCCTCGCCGTGCCCGTCGCCGGTGCCGCGGGGGCTGTGCTGCCCGGGTGCGAGTGCGCCTCCGTCCCGGTCGCGCACAGCCTGATCCGACGTGGTGTCACCCCGGCCGCCGCCTTCGCCTTCCTGCTCTCCGCGCCCGCCATCAACCCCGTCGTGCTGACCGCCACCGCCGTCGCCTTCCCGGGCAACCCCGCGATGGTCGCCGCGCGGCTGCTGGCCTCCCTCGCCACGGCTGCCGTGATGGGCTGGCTGTGGCTCTGGCTGGGCAAGGAGCAGTGGCTGCGGCCGGTCCTGCGGCACCGGCACACCGGCCACCGGCACGGCCGCAGCCGCTGGAACGAGTTCCGGCTCGGCTTCCAGCACGACTTCCTGCACGCCGGCGGCTTCCTCGTCCTCGGTGCCATGGCCGCCGCCACCTTCAACGTCGCGGTGCCGCGCTCCGTCCTGGACGCCTTCTCCGGCTCGCCCTGGCTCTCGGTGCTCTTCCTGGCCGGGCTCGCCGTGCTGCTGGCCGTCTGCTCGGAGGCGGACGCCTTCGTCGCCGCCTCGCTCACCGGCTTCTCCCCGGCCGCCCGGCTCGCGTTCATGGTGGTCGGCCCGATGGTCGACCTGAAGCTGATCGCCCTTCAGGCGGGCACCTTCGGGCGGGCCTTCGCCTGGCGGTTCTCCACGGCCACCACTCTCGTGGCGGTAGCCGCGAGCGTCCTGACCGGAGGCGCGCTGCTGTGAGACGCCCGGCCCAGACCCTCCTGTTGACCCTGACCGGCATCGGCCTGCTGCACGCCGCCCTCTTCACCGACATCTACCTGCGCTACGTCAAGGCCGGTCTGCGGCCGCTGCTGATCACCTCCGGCGTGGTCCTGCTGCTGCTCGGGCTGGCCGCGGCGGCCGCACGGGGCGGCCCGGAGCGCGCCGGCCACGACGACCACGAGCCCGACCCCGGGCACGGTCACGCCCACACCGCAGCCCCGCGCGTCGCCTGGCTGCTGTTCCTCCCGGCGCTCAGCCTGCTCCTCTACGCTCCGCCCGCCCTGGGCGCGTACACCGCGGCACGCTCGAACGCCAGGCCGGTCGGCGTGCAGAAAGGATTCACCCCACTGCCCGCGACCTCGCCGCTGCCGATGACCCTCACCGACTTCACCAAGCGCGTCCAGCAGGACCCCAGCCGCGCGATCAGCACCAGACTCGTCCGGCTCACGGGCTTCGTCACCCCGGCCGCGGGCGGCGGCTGGTACCTGACCCGCATCATCTTCACGTGCTGCGCGGCGGACTCCCAGACCGTCAAGATCCGCGTGTACGGCACCGAGGCCCCACCCGCGAACACCTGGCTCGCGGTGACCGGCACCTGGCACCCCCAGGGCACCCTCGGCACCAGCACCGCGCAGGCCGCCCTCGACGCCAAGGACACCCGCCCCATCGCCCAGCCGGTGAACGCCTACACCGACGACCTGCCGCTCACACCGTCGTAGGGCACCGGACCCGGTGTGTCCGTGAGCAGCACGCCCGTCACCAGCGAGGGGTGGATGCGCACGGCGTGGTCCACGCCCTCCTGCGGCGCCCAGGGGACGAGCAGCGTCCGGACCCGGGCGAGGTCCCCGGGGTCCGTGACGAGCCGGGCGTAGCCCGTGACCACCACGCTCCAGCCGAGATGCGTGTCAGGGTCGATCGCGTCGGCCTCGTAGGCGACGACCACGCCCTCGTCTCCGCCCTGCTGCACGTGCGTGGTCAGCGCCGCGCCCTCGTGGGTGCGGATCACGATGTCGCCGCCGTCGAGGACGTGGTTGACCGGGCGGACGGTGGGCAAGGCCTGCCGGGTGAAGACGACCCGCCCCAGGGGCACGCTGTCCAGCAGCCGCAGCGCCTCCACCGGGTCGAGGTCGATGCGCCGGTGCGCCGGCTGGCCGTTACGGATCATGGCTGGCTTCTTCGCGGGTGGCTACTTCTTCGCGGGTGGGTGGCTCTCCCTGCCTCGCGGGTCCCCGGCGCGTGCGGCGGCAGCCCGGGGACGGAGCGACACCGCGGGGGAACCGGTGCCGCTCCTGTCCCCACTGTCGTCCGTCCAGCGCCGTCCGCCCAGTGTCCTTCGGCCCACGGCGGCAGGGCCGTACGTCCCGATTCCGCCGGTCGGCAGGGGCGGGGCGGGAAGGCGTCACGAGCCTCTCGCGCACTCACTCCGCCGACTCCCGGATTGAGGTGCACGATGGTGTGGTGACACTCGACGGCCGGGTCCGGGAGACCGCCCCGAGCCCGCTCGCCGCCCGCCTGGCGCGATCCTGCCCGGCGAGGGGTGCGGGGAGTGGGTGCGGCGAGGCCGCCGGTGCGCGAGAGGAGGCGGGTGACGATGAACCGGACACCTCCCACGACGGTCGCCCAGGTACGGCTGTGGCGCTGGCGACGCAATCCGCTCAGGCGGCACAGCGACGTCGTCGAGGCCTGGATCGTCCTCGTGACCTGGGTGCTCGCCGTTCTCGGCGGAGCCGCGGCGGGTCTCGTGGCGGCCCAGACCGCCGGTGCGGCGTTCTCCGCGCGGCAGGCCCAGGTGCACGCCGTGTCCGCCGTGCTCACCGACGGCGCGGCGCGGACTCCAGCCTCCGGGACCGGCTACGACGACGGGCGGGTGTGGGCCACCGTGCGCTGGACGGACGTCCACGGCACCGTGCACACCGACCGCGCGAAGGTGCCTCCGAGTGCCCCCACCGGATCCCAGGTGACCGTGTGGACCAACCGTGCGGGTCACGTGGTCGCCGCGCCCGTCACCGGTGCTGCCGCCGATCTGCAGGCGGCCCTCACCGGCGCCCTCGTCGCCCCGACGGCCGGCACGGTGGTCTGGGGTGCGGGCTGGGTGGTCCGCAGCCGGCTGATCAAGCGACGCATGGCCGAGTGGGACGAGGAGTGGAAGCAGATCGGCCCCCGGTGGGGGAACCTCAGCGGCGGACGGGGCTAGCGCCCGACACCGGCCGGTCTCCGCCGCCCCGCGTGCCAGAGAGGGGACGACAGGGCGGGAAGGGCCACCCGCTTCTCGCGGATCCGGATTGCGCGGTGCACGGCTCGCGGCCGCTTCCCCGCGTCTGTTCTCGGTCCTTCCCGCCACTACCAGCACACCACGGAAACCGCCGTCCCACCAGGCCCAGCAGTCTTTTGCCGTCGTGGACCCGTCCCGTCCCGCCACCCAAGAGGGTCGTTGCCGCACCTCACGGGCGTTGCGGTGGCTGACCGGACCCGCGCCGGCAGGCCCTTCTCATGCTCTTTCTCATCGTCAACCTGTCGGTCCGCGCAAGCCGTTGCCACCGGGGCCATGGAGGCCCTCGCGAGCCATGGGTGAGCAGCCGTCCAGGTGACAGGAGGACTCAGGAGCCGGGTCAGTCCCGCGAGTTGCCGAACAGGATGCGGTAACCGATGAGCAGCACCAGGGAACCGGCGATCGCGGCGCCCCAGGTGTAGAGGTCGAAGAAGTGCTTCTCCACCGGGCGGTGGAGGAAGCGGACGGAGAGCCAGCCGCCGATGAAGGATCCCGCGACGCCGATGAGAGTGGTGCCGAGCAGTCCGCCCGGGTCGCGGCCGGGGAGCAGGATCTTCGCGATGCCTCCGGCGAACAGGCCGAGGATGATCCAGCCGATGATGCCCATGGTGTTGTTCCTCCCGTCGGGTCGGGATCCGCGTCGAGTGCGCCGGAGACCGACACGAGTTCTGCCAGTTCGCGCAAGCCTAGGGGCAGCTCGACGGAGCCGGGCAAGGGATGTCGGCCGCCCGCGAGCCTCTGGTGATGACCCGTCGAGGTTCTGCAACATGATTAAGACATTGCGCAATCGAGGAACCCAGAGGGGCCCAGGAACGTCGATCATGATGGACGCGGGAAGTACGAGCGGCTGCGGAGGGCGTGGATGAGCGTGTCCCTGACCAAGGGCGGCAATGTGTCGCTGAGCAAGCAGGCCCCCGGTCTGACTGCTGTGACGGTCGGGCTGGGCTGGCAGGCCGACACCGGGTACGAACTGGACGCCGGAGCCCTGCTGTGCGCCGCGTCGGGCAAGGTGCCGTCCGACGAGCACTTCGTCTTCTTCAACAACCCGAGCAGCCCCGACGGTTCGGTCCGCCACCTGGGCGGTGGCGGACCGGTCGACGGCGACGACCAGCGGATCGAGGCCGACCTGACCAGGGTCCCGGACGAGATCGAGAAGGTCGTCTTCACCGTGTCGCTGTACGAGGGCGCGAGCCGCGGCCAGTCCTTCGGGCAGGTGCACCGCGCGCACATCCGTGTCCTCGACCGGGAGGCCGGCACCGAACTGGCCCGCTACGACCTCGCGTCCGGCGGCCTGTCGACCGAGACCGCGCTCGTCTTCGGCGAGTTGTACCGGCACGGCGCGCAGTGGAAGTTCCGCGCGGTCGGGCAGGGATACGCCTCGGGACTCGCCGGCATCGCCACCGACTACGGCGTGGCCGTGCTGAGGGAGACGTCCCCGAGCCCGGCTCCGGCTCCGGACCCGGTCGCCGCGCCACAGACGCCTGCCGTCAGCCATGTGCCGCCCGCCCCGCACAAGCCGCCGGTCGCCGCCCCGCCGGCCCCGGCGTTCCCCACATCCCCGCAACACACCACCGGGAGTTCCAGCGTGACCTGCTTCTTCGACCCCAACCACGGCCCCGGCGTGACGACCGTGACCTGGTCTCCGCAGTGGGGCGTGCCCCGGCCGGTGCAGACCTGCGGCGCCTGCGCGCAGCGCGTACAGACCACCGCGCCCCCGTTCTACACCCCGCCCCAGCAGGGCTATCCGCAGCCGGTGCCGCAGGGCTACCCGCAACAGGGTTACCCGCAACAGGGGTACCCGCAGCAGTCGTACGGCCAGCCGTACGCGGACCACGACCACGACCATCACCAGCAGGGCGGCGGCCGGCGCTTCGGCACGGGCGCCCTCATCGGTGCCGGCGCGGCAGGCCTCATCGGCGGCGCGCTGCTCAACGAGGCGTTCGACGACGACGAGCCGGAGGTCGTGGTCAACAACTTCTACGAGGAGTGAGTCCCGAGGGAGGCGCGGGACTCCTCCCGCCGTCCCCTCCCCGCGCATGCGCCCGGTGCCGGCGCGGACGGCCGGACCGTCCCGGCGGCACCCGGCCGCCGGGACCGGACGCCTACACTGGGTGGGCGCACGTGCGTCGGCTGTGACGAGGGCGGGGACGGGAGAGGACTGTGACGGAGAGCGTCGCCGGCATCGAGGATCCCTCCGCCGAGGTGCTGGCCGAGGCCGCCGCGGCGTTCGGCCTGCTCGCCTCCTCCGCACGGCTGCATCTGATGTGGGCCCTGTCGCAGGGGGAGAGCGATGTCACGCATCTCGCCGACCGGGTGGGCGGAGCGCTCCCCGCGGTGAGCCAGCACCTGGCGAAGCTCAAGCTCGCCGGGCTCGTCCGCGCACGCCGTGAGGGCCGGAGGCAGGTCTACTACATCGACGATTCCGACGTCGTGACTCTGGTCCGGGTGATGGTGGCTCAGCTCACCGCACGCTCGGCACGCCCCTGCGCCCCGGTCCAGGGGCTGCGCGGGACCGGTGGCTGAGAGTGCCCACGCGGTGACTCCTCGGCCCTGTGACGATGTCTTCCGTGCGGCTCCACACTGGGCTTTTGTGCAAGCTCTATATGTCGCTCTTATCTGAGGCGCGTAGACTCCGGCTCCCGTACCGTCGCGGGACCGCACGGCTGTTCCATGAGATGCCTCACCTGTGAATCATGTGTGTATCTGTGCTGTTCGGCCCACAGGTTTGTTAGATTGCGCAACCACGCAAGCAACGGCGGAGCGGTGCGCTCCGCCCGCCCGTACACCGCCGCGCGGGCCGGGCCGTACACCCCACGGCCCAGCCTGAGGGCCCGACCGTTCAGGGGAGTGGGAGATGAGCGACCCGTGGGACGGGCCCACCGGGCAGGCCACGCGCAGCCGTAGCGCGCGGCTGCCCGGACAGCGAACGGCCGAGTCCGACGGAACGCCTCGGCCGGGCGGCCGGGCCGCGGCCCGGGCGGCTGCCCGCGAGCGTGGCAGGCGGGGGCGCCGGGGCCGTCCGGTGGGCCGCGGGCGGAAGGTGCTGAAGGTCCTCGGGATAGGCCTGTCGGTGATCATCGTGGTCACGGCCGGTGCGGGCTGGTGGTTCTACCAGCACCTGAACGGCAACATCCACAGCGTCGGCCTCGACGGCAAGGGAGGCACCGAGAAGGCCGACGCCTTCGGCCGCACCCCGATCAACATCCTGGTCATGGGCTCGGACGGCCGCACCAGCAAGGCCGACTGCGCGCTCGGCGGAGGCTGCTCGAAGACGGGCGTGCAGACCGGCAGCAACGCGGACGTGGAGATGGTGGTGCACATATCCGCCGACCGCTCCAACGCGACGGTGATGAGCATCCCGCGCGACACCATGACCCGGGTCCCGGCCTGCACGGACAGTGAGTCGGGCCAGTCCACCCCCGGCTACTATGGCCAGATCAACAGCGCTCTGCAGTACGGCCCCGCCTGCCAGGTGGCCACCGTCCACCAGCTCACCGGCATCCCCATCGACCACTTCGTCAAGCTCGACTTCTCCGGCGTCGTGAAGATGTCCGACGCCGTCGGCGGTGTCTCCGTCTGTGTCAGCGACGACGTGTACGACACCTACTCCCACCTGAAGCTGTCCAAGGGCACCCACACCCTCAAGGGCCAGGCGGCGCTGGAGTTCGTCCGGTCCCGGCACGGTTTCGGCGACGGCAGTGACCTCGGCCGTACGATCTCGCAGCACATCTTCCTCAGCTCGATGATCCGCAAGTTCAAGAGCGCGGGCACGCTCACCGACCCGACCGCGGTGTACGGGCTGGCCGACGCCGCGACCAAGGCGCTGACCGTGGACGACGGCCTGGGCAGCGTGAGCAAGCTGATCTCGCTCGCGTCGGACGTCAACAAGGTGCCGACGAAACGGATGACGTTCACGACGATGCAGACGGCCCCGGATCCGAACAACAAGGACCGGGTGGTCGTCGGGCCGGGCGCCAAGACCCTGTTCTCCACCATCGCCAACGACCAGTCGCTGAGCACCGGCTCCGGCAAGAAGTCCGCGGCGGCCTCGGCGACCGCGAAGGCCACCACCCCGGCCGTGCCCGCCTCGCAGATCGCCGTCACCGTCGAGAACGGCACCACGGTCACCGGCCGCGCCTCGGACATCGCGACCGCCCTGACCGACCAGGGCTTCAGCTCCGCGACGACCACGGCCAACGCGCCGAGCCCCGCGACCACCACCAGCCTCACCTACGGCACCGGTCAGAAGGACGAGGCGCAGACGGCCGCCAAGGCGCTCGGTCTGCCCTCCTCGCATCTGAAGCAGGGCACCGGCACCGGCCTGACCCTGGTCATCGGCAGCGACTGGCCCAGCGGCACCAGCTTCCCGGGCGGCAGCTCCTCGCCCGCGCCCGCCGACACCAAGACCGCCGTCGGAGGCGCCCACGCCTCCACCGCCGACCAGGCCAAGACCTGCGCCAAGGTCAGCCCCTACCGGACGGTCAGCCTCAACGGCGTCTCCATGACTCCGGCCCAGGCGTACGCGGCGGCGCGCGGCAAGCCCGACTCCGACGCGTGAGCGCCGGGGACGGAGTGGTTCAGGGGCTCGCGATGTCGAAGCCGTACCGCAGGGGCTCGCTGGTGACGGCGTAGTCGCGGCGGTACAGGTACACCGCCTCGGCGCGTACGCCGCCGGGCGGTGCGGCCTCGACCTGGCAGGGGTACGTCACCTGGATCACGCGCGGCCGGTCGGAGACCTTCATCCGCAGCCCGTCCGCCGGCCCACCCTCGAGCACGGCGGTCTCCCAACCCGTCACTTCGGTAGTCTCCACGGCCGAAAGTTTACGGGTTGCGCAAGTTTCGAGCTCGTGAGCCCGGTCACCGCTCTACGCGGGCCGTTGGGAGGCGGCCGCCTCCGGGCGCAGGTCGGACAGGGTCAGCGGGTGGGCCGGTGGATCGGCAATGGCGACGCGCGAGGTCACCTGCAGCTCGGGGCCGACGTGGAGCAACTCGCCGGGCGCCATGAGCTGCCAGTGCGGGCTCTCGTCCATGGGCTCGCTGGCCACGACCACCGCCGGACGATCACCCAGGTGCGCCGAGCGCACACGCATATGACCGTGCCGGCCGGCGTGGTCGAGATGCCGCGATCCGTGGTGACCGCCCGCCGGGCGCCGCAGGACGTACAGCTCGTGGGTGGCGGGATAACGCAGGGCCCACAGCTCCCGGTCGGTGACGAGGATGATGTTCAGGGCGTAGAGGGGCAGGTTCCCGGCGACCCAGCGGGCCGCGGACACGATGCCGGCGGACACGTCCCCGCCGTGCGCCGCGGTCTCCCGCGTGACCAGTGCGAAGAAGCGCTCGGAGTCGGTGTCCCCGTGCACCAGCGAACGGTCCTCGCCGAGCTGTCCGTCCAGTTCGTCCAGCCCCTCGATCACGCCGTTGTGCGCGAACAACCGCCCGTCCTGCTCGAAGGGGTGGGTGTTGCGCACGTCCAGCCCGCCGGTCGAGGCGTAGCGGATGTGCGCGAGGAAGGTGGCCGACTCCACCTCCCGGGCCTCCCGGGCGAAGGCCCGGTCCTCGTACGCGGCGATCGGTGCCTTGTGCACCTCAGGCCTGCCGCTCGCGTCGAAGAACCCGAGCCCGGTGCCGTCCGGCTCGCGGCGACTCTGCACGCTGAGACTGTCGGGGGCGTCCAGCAGCCAGAACGTGGCGTGCGTGCGCAGCGGGGAGCTGATCAGCCCGAACAGTCGGCACACGGCTTCCTCCTCGTCACCCGTCGTCCGCCGGGCCCCGTCGTCCGACGCCCTGCCCGGACGACCATGGTCCCGTGCGCCGGACGTTCGCGCACTCGCGCACGGACGGAATCCGGCCTCGCGCTCGGCGCTCTGCGGTGCTGCGGACGGCCTCGTCAGGCATCCGGTCGCAGCACCGAGTCGAGCGCCGCCTCGATCGTCGGATGAGCGAAGGCGAAACCGGCCTTGTGCAGGGCGGCCGGTACGACGCGGGCGCTGCACGTGATGCCCGAGGCGAACTCGCCGAGCGCCGCGCGCAGGGCGAAGGCCGGGACGGCGGCGACCGCGGGACGGTGCAGGGCGCGGCTCAGTGCCCGGGTCACCTCGCGGTTCGTGAGCGGTTCGGGGGCCGTGAAGTTGACGGGTCCGGAGAGTTCCTCGGTGCCGAGGGCGAAGCGGAGCGCCGCGACATGGTCAGTCAGGGAGATGAACGGCCAGTACTGGTCGCCGGAGCCGAGCCGGCCGCCCAGTCCGAAGCGGAAGAGCGGGAAGAGCCGGCCGAACGCGCCGCCCCGCGCGGAGACGACCAGCCCGGTGCGCGGGTGCACCACGCGGACGCCGGCCTGCCGGGCCGGGTCGGCGGCCGCCTCCCAGTCGACGCAGACGGACGAGAGGAAGTCGTCCCCGGCCGGCTCGCTCTCGTCGACGGTGCGTTCGCCGGTGTCGCCGTAATAGCCGGTCGCGGACGCGGAGATCAGGACGCGCGGCGGCTCGGCGGACGCGGCGCACGCGCGCGCGATGGTGTCGGTGCCGCGCACCCGGCTGTCGTGGATCTCCTGCTTGTATCCGGCCGTCCACCGCTTGTCGCCCACACTCGCGCCGGCCAGGTGCACGACGGCGTCGACGCCGTCCAGCGCACCCGGCGAGACCCGGCCCGCGACCGGATCCCAGCGCGCGGACTCGCTGCCGTCGTGAGGGGTCGCGGCGGAACGGTCGCGGACCAGGCGGACCACCTGGTGGCCGTCCGCGAGGAGGGAGCGGGTGAGGGCGGAGCCGATGAGTCCGGTGGATCCGGTGATCGCGACGCGCATGGCGTCCTCCCGAGGAGTTCGTGTTTCAAATTTGAACCATGGCGCACGATACACCCACTACTTGCACTTTCAAGTAAGTCTCAGTCGGCCGCTCGTGCCCGCGACAACCTGGCCCGGCCCACGAGGTCCACGGCGGCCGGCTGCCACTCGGGATACCTGAAGTCGAACCCGGCCGCCGACAGCCGGCCCGGCACCACCCGGCGGCTCTTGAGCAGCAACTCCGTGTCCGAGCGCAGCGCGAAGGCCCCCAGCTCCGCCATCCACCGGGTCGCCGGCAGCCCCACGGGGACGCCCCATGCGGCGCGCAGGGTCCGCATGAACTCCCGCTGCGGGAGGGGGTCGGGCGAGGCCAGATTGACCGGGCCCTCGATGTCGCCCCGGTCGATCAGGAACTCCACCGCGCGCACGAAGTCCTCGTCATGGATCCAGGAGACGTACTGCCCGCCACCGGCGACCGGGCCGCCCAGGCCCAGCCGGGCCAGTCCCAGCAGGACGTCGAAGACCCCGCCCCGGTCCGGGCTCATCACCATCGCCGAGCGCAGCGCCACCTTCCGGGTCGCCGGCGTCGGCGCCTCGGCCTGGGCGTGCTCCCAGTTCCTGGCGATGTCGACGCTGTAGGACCAGTAGGCGGGAACTCCGGTCTCGCAGCCGCCGATCACGCCGGTCGCCTCGTCGTTCGCCGCGTCGAAGCGATGGGCGTAGATCGTCGCCGTGCTCATCTGCAGCCACACGCGCGGCGGTTTTGCCGCGGCGGCGATCGCCTGCCCGACAACGCGCGTGGAGTTCACCCGGGAATCCATCATGGCCCGCAGGTTCTCGGCGGTGTAGCGGCAGGAGACACTGCGCCCGGCCAGGTTGACGACGGCATCGCTGCCGTCGACCACCTCGGCCCAGCTGCCCAGCGTGACCCCGTCCCAGCCCACCTGCCGCTCACCCGTCGGGTGCCGGCTCACCACGGTGACCTCATGTCCGGCTGCCGTCAGCGCGCGATCGAGGATCGTACCGATCTGTCCGGTTCCCCCCGGCAGAACCACCTTCATCGAGCCCCCTTGGTTCGGTGAGCACACCGTACCCACAGATTTGAACACGTTCAAAATTGGGGTGGCCGGTAATTCGATGGACAACTTCCTTGCCCAAGGTCAGCGTTGAGGTCATGGAGCAGGAAAAGATCTGGGACGCGGCCGCCGCCCGGCGCTACGACACACCCGGCACCGGCATGTTCGCGCCCGAGGTGCTGACGCCCACGGTGGAACGCCTCGCCGAGCTGGCGGACGGCGGAGCGGCACTGGAGTTCGCGATCGGGACCGGCCGCGTCGCCGTCCCGCTGGCCGGGCGAGGAGTCCCCGTCACCGGGATCGAGCTGTCCGGGCCGATGGTGGAGCAACTGCGGACCAAGGCCGACGAAGCCACCATCCCCGTGGTCATGGGTGACATGGCATCGACCCGCGCCCCGGGGACGTACAGCCTCGTCTACCTCGTCTACAACACGATCTCCAATCTGCTCACACAGGCCGAGCAGGTCGAGTGCTTCCGTAACGCCGCCCGCCATCTCACGCCCGGCGGCCGGTTCGTGATCGAGCTGTGGGTGCCGGAGCTGCGCACGCTTCCCCCGGGCAAGGCGGCCACCGTGTGGCGCACCGACTCCGGCTACATCGGGCTGGACACCTACGACGTCCTCGACCAGCACGTCGTATCGCACCACTTCCGCTTCGACGAGACCGAGGAGGCCCGGCTGTACCGCAGCCCGCACCGCTACATCTGGCCGTCCGAACTCGACCTCATGGCCCAACTGGCCGGATTCGAGCTGGAGTCCAGGCATGCCGACTGGTCCGGCACCGAGTTCACCGCCGAGTCGCGCTCCCACGTCTCGGTGTACCGCCTGCCGCTGACGGACTAGCCGGGGAACGACGCATCCGAACGCCGTGACCCCGCAGGCAGCAGCCGTAGCACGTACAGCGCGGCGCCCAGGTCGGCGAGGGTCATCGGGTCGGTGAGCGGACGCCCTGTCAGCTCCTCGATGCGGCGCAGCCGGTAGCGCACGGTGTTGGGGTGGACGAAGAGCCGTTCCGCGGCCCCGGCGGCCACCCCGCCCGAGGTGAACCAGTGACCGAGGGTCTGCAGCAGCCGCGCCCGCTCCGCCTCCGGCAGTCCGAGGAGCGGTCCCAGGGCGACCTCGACCAGCCGGCTCGCCTCCGCAGGTGCGGCGGCCACCAGCATCGCCAGCGGGCTGTCGTCGAACCGGGTGACCCCCGGACCCTCGCCTGGCGGTCCGGCCAGGGCGAGCCGGGCGAACCGCAGCGCCTGCGGCGTGTCCCGCAGCGAGTCGAACCGGGGGCTGACGCCGACCCGGGCACGCCGTCGGCGCAGCGCCCGCAGGCTCACCGTCTCCGCGTCCCGGTGCCCGAGCGAGACCAGCCCGATCTGCTGGTCCGGCAGCAGCCGCCACACCGACGGCACACCGGAGCGGCGCAGCGCCGCCTCGATCCCGGGCAGCGGCTCCTGGCCGGGATCCGGCACCGCCGCGGCCACGACCGCGTACGGCCCGCGCTCCGGCAGGCCGAGCTGCCGGGCCGCCTCCCACGGCGTCGTACGATCCGCGAGGGCGCCCGTGAACAACGCCTCCGCCAGGGCCGACCGGCGGGCCTCGCGCTGCAGCGCCAGCTCGGCGCTGGCCTCGCGGTAGGCGGCCGCGACGGCCTCCGCGTACCGGCCGAACAGCGCCCAGATCTCCGAGGAACCGGCCACCAGCTCCGCGTCCGTGACCTCCGGGTGCCTGCGCGCCTCCTCGACCATCTCCGACCAGAGCAGCTCGAAACCGACCCGGTACGCGTGCAACGTGTCCGCGAGCGGCACGCCCTGTTCGGCGCGCAGTCGTCCGGTCTGCTGAGCGGCTCCCACATCGGCTTCGGCGCCGTAGGCGAAACGCCCGAGGAGCAGATCGGCGTTGCCCTCGCACGACTCCCTCAGCGACGCGAACGGGATCAGCGAGTCGTCCGCGTACGACTCGACCTCCGCCCGGATGCGCTCGGCCATCCGCACGCCCAGCTCCGGGAGGCGCACCCGCAACGCCGCGCCCACATTCGACAGACCCATACTCGCAGCGTACGGCCGTCTGTTTGTTCCCAGGAACAACTCCGGCGCGGGCGAACTGTGGGCGTCCCCATGGACGGCCCCGACCGTGCACGCGACCATGCCGGGAGCGCTCGCGGCGGGACCCGTGAGCGCGGCGGGAGCATGCGTGCGAGGAGGCATCATGGCCAATCTGGCGGAATTCCTGGTTCAGACGGCGCGACGGCTGCCGGACCGACCGGCGCTGCGGCTCGGCACCGTGACCACCAGCTACGCCGAGCTCGACCGGCTCAGCGCCCAGGCCGCCACGCTGCTGCGCACCGAGGGCCTGCGCACCGGCGACCGCGTCGCACTGATGCTTCCGAACGTGCCCGAGTTCGTCGTGCTCTACTACGCCGTGCTGCGCGCCGGCGGCATCGTCGTACCGATGAACCCGCTGCTGAAGGAGCGCGAGACCGAGTACCACCTGCGCGACTCCGGCGCCGTGCTGCTCTTCGAGTGGTACCGGGCACCGGGTGAGGGCGCTGCGGGCGCGGCCGCCGCCGGCGTACGGCACCTGGCGGTCGAACCGGCCGCCTTCGCCGCCGAACTGGCCCGCCTGGAGCCGGAGTACGAGGTGACGGCCGCCGCCGGCGACGACATCGCCGTGCTGCTCTACACCTCGGGCACCACCGGCCGGCCCAAGGGCGCCGCGCTCACCCACGCCGGGCTGCGCCACAACACCGAGGTCAACGTCACCGAGGTGCAGCGGCTGACCTCCGACGACGTGATCGTCGGCTGCCTGCCTCTGTTCCACATCTTCGGCCAGACCTGCACCATGAACGTCGCCGTCCGCAGCGGGGCGTCCCTCACCCTCGTCCCCCGCTTCGAGCCGCAGACCGTGCTCGACGCCATCGCCCGCGACCGTGCCACCGTCTTCGAGGGCGTCCCGACCATGTACGCGGCGCTGCTGCAGCACCCGGGCGCCGCCGCGGCCGACGTCTCCAGCCTGCGCATGTGCGTCTCGGGCGGCGCCTCGCTGCCGGTGGAGCTCCTGCACGGGTTCGAGCGGCGCTTCGGCTGCATGGTGCTGGAGGGCTTCGGCATGTCCGAGACCAGCCCGGTCGTCTCCTTCAACCACCCCGACCGCCCGCGCAAGCCCGGATCCATCGGCACCCCCATCCGCGACGTCGAGGTCCGGCTGCTGGACGACTCCGGGCGGGACGTCGCGCCGGGGGAGGTCGGTGAACTGGCCGTGCGCGGGCCCAACGTGATGAAGGAGTACTGGCACCGCCCCGAGGAGACCGCCGCCGCCGTCCCCGACGGCTGGCTGCGCACCGGCGACCTGGCCCGCCAGGACGAGGACGGCTATCTCTACATCGTCGACCGGAAGAAGGACCTCATCATCCGCGGCGGCTACAACGTCTACCCGCGCGAGATCGAGGAGGTGCTGCACGAGCATCCCGACGTCGCGCTGGCCGCGGTCCTCGGCGTGCCCGACGAACGGCTCGGCGAGGAGGTGGCCGCCGCGGTCGTCCTGCGGCCGGGAGCCCGGGCGGACACCGAGGAGCTGCAGCGGTTCGTCCGGGACCGGGTGGCCGCCTACAAGTACCCGCGCCGGCTCTGGCTGACGGACGCGCTGCCGATGGGTCCGAGCGGCAAGATCCTCAAGCGGGAGATCGCCGTGCCGGCCTCCTGAGAGGCCGCCTCACCCGTCCGCGCCGGGATGGCAGCACGACCCCCGCCGGAGCCGTTCGGCCACCTCCAGCCAGGACGTCCTCCCGGGGGGTTCGTGCGGCACGCCACTGCGATGGGCCGAGGTCAGGTCGCCCTGCGCGTACGGGACTCCCTCGCGTACGACGACCGGGATGCGGACCAGCGAACCGAAGTCGGCGAACGGGTCCCCGTCGACGATCGTCAGGTCGGCGACCTTGCCCTCCTCCACCGTCCCGAGGTCGGCGTCGAGGCCGAGCAGGCGGGCCGGCTCCACGGTCGCGGTGTGCAGGGCCTCCGCGGCCGTGAACCCGTGCGCGTGCAGGGCGCGCAGGCCCAGATGCAGGGAGAGGCCGACCGGGACCAGGGGCGCGTCGGTGCCCAGGGCGATACGGGCGCCGTGCGAGGCCAGCCGCCGGTAGTCCGCCATCTCGGCGGCCAGGGCCTGCCGTTGCGCGTCCGTGGGCGCGGTGCGGGCGTGCGCGCGGACAACGGCGACGTCCCAGGGCGGCATGAGGCGCGTCACGCGCGGATCCTCGGCGAGCCCGGGATCGGCGGCGAGCAGGATCTGCGCGCTGAACGGCGTGATGATCAGGGCGAAGGAGCCGTCGGCGTACTGCTGCACCAGGTCCTGGCCGATGCGCCCGAGCGGGGTGGTCGCATGCCCGTACTCCAGGCGCTGGGTGGCCTGCAGATGGGTCGTGAGGTCCTGGCCCGCCGCCCGGCCGGGCGAGCACAGGTGGCTGCCGCTGGGCACGCCCAGCGCGTGGGCCACCTCGGCCGCCTCGGCCATGACCTCGCCCGGGGCGCGCACATACGTCTTCACGAAGTCGACGTCCAGGGCGGCCGCGCGCCGCAGCGTGCGCCGGACACCGTCCCGGGTGCGGTGGGCGCGGCCCATGCTGTACGCCGTGCGGGCGCCGTCGATCAGTTCGGCGCAGGCGAGCTGCCGCGGGCCGAGCAGGGCCCCGGCGCCGGCCGCCTCGCGCAGCCGTACCGCGTCGTAGAGCGGACTGCCCAGGCAGAACGTGGTCGTGATGCCGTACGCGAGCGTGGTCAGACTCTGGCGGGCACCGTAGGTGGCCGGGTACGGGTGGGTGTGGCTGTCGACGAGGCCGGGGAGCACGGTCCGGGTGGAGGCGTCGAGGGTGCGGTGTCCGGGGCGGCGGGGACGGTGTGGCTCGACGGCGGTGACCCGCTTGCCGGTGACGAGGATGTCGACGTCGTGCCGTGGCGGCGCGCCGGTGCCGTCCCACAGCAGGCCGGCGTGGATCCGCAGCGGTTGCGCGGACCGGCCCACGCCGCGCCCGGTGGTCAGCCGGAGCGGGAGCGTGCGGGTTCGTGCGGTGGTGAGGGAGAGCCGGCGCAGCCGGCCCTCGGACAGGTAGAGGAGCGTGCCGGAGTCCGCGGACCAGCTGGGGTGGTCGGCCGGTTCGTCGTTGAGCCGGCGGGCGGGTCCGGCCGGGGTGCCGTCGGCCGTCACGGGCAGCAGCCACAGCGCCGATTCGGCGACCAGCGCCATCCAGCGGCCGTCCGGCGACCAGACGGGCCCCGAGGCGACCCGGTCGGACAGCGACTGGTGCTCGGCGGGCAGATGACGGCGTTCGTCCCCGGTGCGGGTGTCGACGACGCGGATGAGGTTGTACCCCTCCCGGAACCGCTGGTTGAGCCGGTTGCGGTCGCAGAACGCCACGTACCGGCCGTCGGGCGACCAGGTGGGCGCGCCGGGCGGCCCGTCGGTGGCCAGTGGCCGGGCCAGCACCTGCTCGGCGCCCGTGGCCAGGGTGCGCAGCAGCAGGTTCCCGGTCACGTCCTGGCAGGCCAGGCGGGAACCGTCCGGTGACAGCGCGGGATACAGCCGGCCGCCCTCGGCCAACGGCTCGTCGGCGCCGCTGCCGAGGTGATGACGGCGTACGGCCACCAGCCCGTCCCGGTCCGTGCAGTACAGCAGGCTGCGCCCGTCCGGTGCCCACGCCGGCATCTGCACCAGGTGCACGTCGGCGGCCTGGAGCAGCTTGCGCGGCGTACCGCCGTCCGGCAGCAGCCACAGGGCGTTCAGCGCGACGAAGGCAACGCTGCGACCGTCCGGGGCCAGGGCCGGCCGGTGCAGACCGCGCACCGGGGCTGCCGACTCCGGCGCGAGCGGCGCCCGTCGGGGACCCCGGGAGGGACCGGGCACCGGCATCCGCGCGGTGAAGGGAACCTCCCGCACGGAGGACCCGGAGAGGCAGCGGACGCGGATCCGGCCGTCACCGACGTACAGCAGCTCGTCCTCGCTGAGCCAGCACGGCGGAGCGGCCGCCAGGTCCTCCTCGGCCGTCACGGTCTCACCGTCGACCATCAGCCGGGCGGTGTCGGCCGGCAGGCCGGGGCTGCTCGCGCCGGTCAGGTGCACATAGGCGATCCGTCCCGAGGGCGAGACGGACGGGCACAGCAGCCGTCCCCCGGTCACCGTGCGCAGGACCTCGGCCCGGCCGTCCCCGAGCGGCACGCGGACGAGCGACAGCCCCCCGTCGTTGCCGCCGCCCGGTGTGTGGGCGGCGCGCACGCACACCAGCGACCGCCCGTCCGGCGACCAGGCCGGATCGAAGTCCTCGTGGTCCCCGCCGGTGAGCCGCCGTAGCCGGCCGTCGGCCAGGTCCAGCACCCACAGCCCGTAGGCGGAACCGGCCGTGGCGTCGCCGCCGCGCTCGGAGGAGAAGGCCAGGCGGGTGCCGTCCGGCGACCACGCGACCCCGCGGTCGTCCCAGGGCCCGTCCGTCAACCGGCGCAGCCCGCCGCCGTCCGGACGCAGCGACCACAGATGGAAGCCGCCCCCGCGATAACCGCACACCGCCAGCGTCCTGCCGTCGGGGGACAGCGCGGGGCGCGTCGCCTCCAGCTCCCAGCCCGTCACCTGTACGGCCGCCCCACCGTCCCGGGGCACCCGCCACAGCGCTCCCTGGACCTCGGCGATCAGGTCGCCGCCGGCCCGGCTGCCGGTGACCGAGCCCCCGGTCATCCGGTCGTAGGTGAGGAACCGCCCCCCACCGTCGGCGCGCGCACCGGAGCCGGCCGGTGTCCCGGCCGCCGTCGCCGCCCGTGCGGAGACCACTGTGACCAGCCCTGCCGCCGCCGTCCCGAGAAACCCGCGCCGATCGACGCCGCCGAAGTCCATCCCCTGTCCCTCCTGCCGTCTCCGTCCAGGGAAGGGGCAGCCGTACGCCCCGCACCAGTACGCGATTCCGGCCACACCGGCCCGTCCGCTGCCCAGGCCAACGCCCGGACCGTACGGCGGTCACGGGGCGTCACCCTGCCGCGCCGGCGGCTCGGGAACGCTCACCAGCCGGTCAGCAGCAGGTGGTTGAGGAGCAGGGCCAGGACCGCCTGCGCCGTGAGCCAGGGGCGGGGGCGGGGGAGGAGGGCACAGGCGGGGAGGAGCCAGAGGGCGAAGGGCAGCCAGATGCGTTCCGTCTCCGCCTTGCTCATGCCGGACAGGTCGGCGACCAGCAGGGCGAGCAGCGCGACGGAGACCAGCAGCGCCAGACGCAGGTCCGCGCGACACCGGGAGCCGGCCGCGGGGAGCAGTGCCGTGGTCGTCCGGCGCAGGCCCGCCGCCGTGGCCGGGCCGGTGATGACGACGGTGCAGGCGAGGTTGGCCCAGACCCAGTAGCCGTAGGGGCGGGTGCCGCCGACGCCCTGGTAGTAGCGCGTGACGAGGAGGTGGTAGGCGTGCCACCAGTCGAAGCCGGCGAGCGTGAACACCACTGGGAACACGGCCAGTCCGGCGAGCAGGGACAACAGGACGGCCGGGCGTTCCCGGAGTTCGCGGTGGGCGAGCCCGACGACCGCCGCGCCGATCAGGGCGAACAGCGTCAGGCCGTAGGAGAGGTAGCAGGTCAGGCCGAAGAGGAGGCCCGAGGCGGCCGCGTACCCGTGGGAGCGTCGGGTCAGGGCGAGGGCGAGCAGCGCCAGGGACCAGGCGGCGACGGCCGCGAAGTAGGCGTCGGCGGAGGTTCCCTGCCACACCGCGGCCGGGGCCAGCACCAGGAACGGCGCGGCCCGCCGCGCGAGCGTCTCGCCGGTCAGCGCGCGGAGTGCGGTCAGCACGGCCACGCAGCCCGTCGCACCGACCGTGATGCACCACATCCCGGCCCAGCCGCCGCCCCGCAGCCCGATCCGGTCCAGCAGCACGAAGGTGAGCGTGGCGGCCGGGGGATGACCGGCGATGTGGGCGGGCCAGGGATCCGGGGTGCCGCTGACGATGTGGTGGGTGAAGTCGCGCAGAGTGGCCGGGATGTCGTGGAAGCGGCCGATGACCCGCAGGTATTCGTTGGTCGTGGTCAGCCTGACCGCGACGCCCCGGTGCCAGCCGTCGACCAGGGCGAGGGACAGGATCCAGGCCAGGGCGCTCGCCCCGGCCGCCGCGAGCAGCCCGCGCCAGGGCAGCCGGGCTGCCACGGCGGGACCGTACGCCACGACGGCCGCCGCCACCGCCAGGGCCGCCGGGGTGCCGGGACCGACGTGCGGGTCCCAGTCCGCGAACAGCGGCGGCCAGTGCACGAACAGGGTGTGGCGGGTGTCCTGGATGTGCCGGCCGACGACGACGGCGGCCGTCACGAGGAGGGCGGCGACACCGGCGGCGTACAGGTCACGGCGGAGAGATCTGATCACACCGGCACGCTAGGCCGGGGGAGCGGCGAGCGGCCGCCGTACGGGCCGGACGTCAGCGTTTCGTCACCGGTCGCGGGCCCTTCTCCGGGGGTGTCCCGGCCTACGGTCGGGACATGCGCGACCATCCCCGGCTTCCCACTTCCCC